>CAYMEB010000500.1:0-2521 GCA_964389095.1 uncultured Hyphomicrobiaceae bacterium | reverse complement strand
ATACCCCCGCAAGGGTCCCGGCATGATGTGGGACGCCGCCGCAGCAAAGACGCGCGCGCAGGGCGGGACGATCCACATGGGCACCTCGCTCGACAGCCTCGCCTACGACGCCGCCGCGGGACTTTGGATCATCACGGCCCGCCGCGAGGACGGCGATGCAGTCACTTTCACCGCCAAGCACGTGATCTCTTCGGCGCCGGTGCGGGAACTGGTGCATTCCTTCGTGGAGAAGCCGGATTGCACCGAAGCGGCTGACAAGCTGCGCTATCGCGACTTCCTGACCGTTGCGCTGGTCGTGGAGAAGCCCGATCTCTTCCCCGACAACTGGATTTACATCCACGAGCCGGCGGTCAAGGTCGGCCGAATCCAGAACTTCCGTTCCTGGTCGCCGGAGCTGATCCCGAACGAGACGCAGTCCTGCCTCGGCCTCGAGTATTTCTGCCTCGAGGGCGACGGACTTTGGTCGTCGAGCGACGAGGAACTCATCGCGCTGGCCCGCCGTGAACTCGCCCAGATCGGTCTGGCCACCGAGGACGAGGTGCGCGACGGCTGCGTGGTGCGCCAGAAGAAGGCGTATCCGGTCTACGACGATGGCTACAAGCAGAACGTCGAGACGATCCGCGCGGAACTCGCGCAGAAGTATCCGACGTTGCACATGGTCGGCCGCAACGGCATGCACAAGTACAACAACCAGGACCACGCGATGATGACGGCGATGCTGACCGTCAAGAACATCGTCGCGGGCGAAGCACTGTTCGACGTCTGGAACGTCAACGAGGACGCCGAGTATCACGAAGCCGGCGGCTCGGGCGTCGAGGAAGCGCTCAAGAGCGAACGTCTGGTGCCGCGCCGCGTCGGCGAGCGCTGAGCGGCCCATGGCGACCGGGATCGAAGTGGAGCGGCCGGCGAACGAAGCGAACCGCGCGCCGGCCTCGCGCCTTTCGGGCGGCTTGCTCGATTGGGCTCCCCAGCTGTCGCGCTACACGATCGTCAGTGCGCTGGCGCTGGGTCTCGATTTCGTAGTCTATCTGTCTCTCACCAGCCTGGGCATGCGCCCTGCGACGGCGGGCGTCATCGGCTACCTGGGCGGAGGGATCGTGCACTATGTGCTCTCGGTCCTGTTTGTCTTCGACATCGCCAATCAGCAGAAGACGACGGCCCGCAGGCTCGGCGAGTTCTTCGTGTCGGGCCTGGTGGGGTTGGCGATCACGTTCGCCATCATCGCGTTCGCCAATGAAGTGCTGCACCTGCCGCCGCTGCCCTCGAAGATCGCCGCGGTCGGCGTGAGTTTCGTTGCCGTATTCCTGATCAGGCGCGGCATCGTCTTCGCCGACATGCCCGCTTCAGACACCCGTTGATCGGTCCATCGCCATGTTCATAGCGAACTATCCACTCAAGAACATGGTGCAGAAAGCGGTGATGTTCCTGCATCTGCCGCTGACGTATGGCGCCATGCATCCCTACCGGGCACTGCAGAAGCGTGCCTTGTCGGAGACGATGGACTTCATCGTCGAGCGCATGCCCGACGCACTTGCGTTCGACACGCCGCGCGAACTGATGCGCCATGCCATACGCGCGATCACCCTGCCCGGCGAGGTCGCAGAGTTCGGCGTGAACAAGGGCGGCACCATCCGCTTCATCGCCGGACATCTGCCTCAGCGGCGCATTCACGGCTTCGACAGTTTCCGCAGCCTGCCCGAGGACTGGAGCGGCAACGCCATGAGCGCGGGAGAATTCGACCGCGGCGGCAAGTTGCCGAGCGTTCCCGCCAACGTTGAGCTGCACCAGGGCTGGTTCGACGCGACGCTGCCGGCATTCTCCGCGGCCCGGCGCGAACCCCTGGCGCTGATCCACGTCGACTGCGACCTCTATTCCTCGACGAAGACGATCTTCGAGCACCTCGAGCGGCATATCGCCCCTGGCACGGTCATCGTGTTCGACGAATACTTCAATTATCCCGCCTGGCAGATGCACGAGCACCGCGCGTTTCAGGAGTTCCTGGCGCGCAGCGGCCGAAGCTGCCGCTATATCGGCTACGCCTTTCAGCAGGTCGCCGTCGTCATGGAGTGACGAGGACCTGCCGCCCGGCGACCCGGCTGAAACCGGTGCGCCCGACGCGGCCAGGGGCCGACGGCGATCACCCAAATTCGGCTTTCGAACTCCAAGAACTGAGCAATTCCGGCGGGTGTCCGGGAAATAAGGTTGGTGGGCCCGGCTGGCGGCGCTGGCGCCTTTGTGCTACCGCAGCGCAAAATTTGTCGCCGCGCCACGTCGTCTGCGCCGCGCAGCCTCTCGGAACATCCCATGAATTTGCGAAATATCGCGATCATCGCGCACGTCGACCATGGCAAGACCACACTTGTCGACGCCCTGCTGAAGCAGTCCGGCGCCTTCCGGGAGAACCAGAAGGTCGAGGCCCAGGCCATGGACTCCAACGACCTGGAGCGGGAGCGCGGCATCACGATCCTGGCCAAGTGCACCTCCGTGGTCTGGAAGGACACCCGGATCAACATCGTCGATA
>CAYMEB010000499.1:0-2540 GCA_964389095.1 uncultured Hyphomicrobiaceae bacterium | reverse complement strand
GGACCGCCACAAGTCCGAGCTGGACATCCTGCCGAAGGCGACCGAGCCGCCGAAGCCAAGGGCCGACCCGTGACGCGGGTGCCGACGCACGTCGGTCAACCCTCCCGCGCGTGGATGCAGTCGCTCCCGCCGGCGCTTTGCGCAAGCTTCTGCTGCAGTTGCATCGCCATCATTCCGACCGCACTCTCCGTCGCAGGAACCTTCTTGGTGTTGATCGGAGCGCTCGGTCTTGCCGGCCTGCTCAGCGCCCGCATCGTGGAGCAGCAACGATGGCGCGCCATTCGAGTGTGGCCTGTGGTGATCCTTCTTGGTGCATATCTCGCGTCGATGGCCGCTCATGGATTCCCTGAGTCAAGTGTTCGTCGCTCGGCGAGCATGCCGATGTACGCGATGCTCTTTCTCGCGATCCAGGTGTGTGCGTGGCAGCCACTCTGGATGAGGCTGGTCCTCGGATCGGCGGGCATTCTCGCCGTGGCCATGTCCTTCGATGTCTCCTGGCAGTGGCTGACGGGGTACTCGTTCATTCGGGGCGCGGCGCATCAAGGCCCTTCGGACTATCCGGGAAGTCTCGGGAACCGCAATGACTTCGCGGCCGCGGCCCTGTTCCTGCCGCTTTCCTACGGCGCATGGCCGGCCACCGTCTGCAATCGCGTCCACTTCCTCTGTGTCGCACTCTCCGCCCCGACATGGATCTTGAGCCGCTCGCGCCAAACCGCCATCGGGTGGCTGTTTGCCGCGACGGTTCCCTTGATCCGTGGCTCGCGTCCGTGGGGAACTCTTCTCTCCGTTTGCGTGACGATCGCAGGCGCTGCGACTGTCGCGCTGGCGGTGCCGGCACTCAGAGGCCGCGTTCTCGAGACGATCGAGCGCGGACTCGGCGAGCGGGAGGCCATCGTCGCGCTCGGATTGCACCTCTGCGCGGACCACCCATGGTTTGGCGTGGGGCCGGGGATGTTCGGCGAGCACTATGCGCTCGCTGTGGAGACGGGATGGACATGGCGAGGGCAGGTCCTGCCGCCAGTCGGCATGCCGTGGGTCCACAGCATTCCCGTTGAAGTCGCCGCAGAGTTCGGTGTCTTCGGTCTTGCTGCGTTCGGAGTGGCTGTGGTCTTTGCGTGGCGTCAGGCGAATCGGCTTGCTCGTCGCATGGGCCCCCTTGAATCTGTGGGGCGCGGTGTCGCCGCGGCGCTGATCGCGGGTCTCGTGGTCGGAATGATCGATCTGTCCCTGATCAAGGACTGGTTCCGATGCTGGTTCTGGCTTGTGCTTGGGCTGTCATGCCTGGCCTGTAAGGACCCTGCGCGCACGGGCTGCGGATGACCGATTTTTGAGAAATACCGTGGCTTTGTCTTGCGACTTCAGGAAGTCGGGCTAGGGTTCCTCCGCGTCCCGTGGCGCAGGGCCTGCCCCCTCGTTGACGCAGGACGAACTCCGGAGGCCTGATTGCAGAGTTTCGCGTTTCCGTTGCGGGGCGTGATGATCGAGTGCGCTCGGCGATTGCTCGCCGATTTCGCGTTGGTAGCCCTGCTGGCTGTCGCGGCGGTCTTCCTCATCGCGTCGAGTGGCCGTGCGTCGGCGGCGGCGTGGTACTACTCGGGAGATCCCGAGTATTTCGAATCCCGTCTGGTGCGCATCGCTCGTCTTGGATCGGGGGATTACGGTGGATCGTCTTACTGCTACGGTCCCCGAGCGACCATCTACGCCTCGACATTCGGTTACGGAGTCTCGTCGAATTACGGCGGCTCCTGCAGTTCCTCCGCCTACGGCACCTTTCCGTACGGTTCCTCGTACGGGTCCTCATACGGGTCCGGCTCCGGATACGGAACGCAGGTGCTGGTCTTTGAACCATCCAGACCCTCGGACGCCCCATCCGAGTGCGGTCCTGCCTTCGGCAGTTTCTCGCAATCGAGTACTGTCTCGTTGGATCGCTCGCTGGAGATCGGCGGTCAGTGGACCTGGGAGCTTCGATTGCGGTTCCCGGGCTACGGCGGCCCTGGCCCTGGCTATGGTCTGGGGTACGGGATTGGCGGGTTGCGTGATCACGGAATCCCTCCCTCGAGCGAGGCACGGATCTTCAGCGAACAGGCGATGCCGTCCGCCGAACTCGGGCAGACGCTCGGGCTCGTGCGCGTGGGGTATGGAGATCCTCTTCTGCGGGTGCGGCCCGCCCTCGGTGCGGCGATCCACGACATCGAGGTCGACGCCCTGCTCGACACGCGGTGGCATCATCTTGCAATCGTCCAGAGCGCGAACTGGCTGCGCGTGTTCCTCGACGGCCAGCTGGTGCACGAGGCGGCCTCTCCGGAAGTCAACGTCCCGCAATGTGGACTCCGCGCCTTCGGTTCGATGCGCGATCCGTCCGTGCCGTGGTCTCCGTGGCAGTGGTGGTCGACTGCCGGGGTCGTCGACTCCGCGATCTTCGATCTCGACTGGGTCCGGGTGTCCCGCGATGCACTCTACGATCCGCAGGGCTTCGAGCCTCCGCGCGAGGCAGATCTGCAGCCTGCTCCCTCCACCGCGCTCCTCATGCGCTTTGATGC
>CAYMEB010000498.1:0-2546 GCA_964389095.1 uncultured Hyphomicrobiaceae bacterium | reverse complement strand
ACGAAGGTAGGCAAAACACACGTTGGACGTGCAACTGTGCGTCCACTTGTTGTGCTCGATTCGTCACAAGACCGGTGCAGGGGTGACCGTAGGCTCGCCGACGATGAGTGAGGGCATGCATCCGAACGTGGTCCGGGTCGTCGAGGCAGGACGCCAGCTCGGAGTCGACGTCCGACCGCGTCGATTCCCTGAGGGGACGAAAACGGCCCAGGACGCAGCGAACGCGATCGGCGTGTCGGTGGGGCAGATCGTGAAGAGTCTCGTGTTCGCCGTCGACGGCGTGGTTCTCATGGCCTACGTCAGCGGCGCGAATCAACTCGATGAGAAGAAGCTTGCTGCTGCAGCCGGTGGTACGAAGTGCACGCGAGTCGATGCTGACGCCGTACGCGAGGCAACGGGGTTTCCGATCGGCAGCGTGCCTCCCTTCGGTCATAGCACTCAGCTACGCGTGTTCGTTGATCCGGACTTGTTGCAGTACGACGAGGTGTGGGCCGCGGCGGGAACGTGGAACGATGTGTTTCCGATTGTGCCAAAGGATCTCGTGCGGGCGAGTGGCGCAGTAGTCACCGACCTGAAGCGCGCCTGATACCAGGGGCGTACACTGACACCGTGTACGGCTGGAAGAACCCAAACGAAGACGAACGCGGTGTCGACATCGGTCAGATTCGTGGGCAACTCAAGTTGACCGTGGCCGAACGCGTGCGTGAGATGGTTCACGCTGCAAATGTGCTCATGACGATGCAGGAAAATGCCCGCAGATTCCGTGAGACGCAGTCCCGCTGATGTTTGACCCCATTCGGATCTGCGAGATCCTCAACGATGAGCTCGTGGATTACGTGGTAGTCGGTGGATTTGCTGCGGTGATCAGGGGATCTCCACTTCCAACTCGGGACATAGACATCGTCCCCTCGCGCCTTCCCGAGAATCTTGATCGGCTTGCGCGTGCACTCACCCGAATGAATGCAGAGATTCGCATTTCCGGTGATGCTGTTCCGACGAGAATCGATGGAGCGTTCCTGGGAAACATGCCATTCATGCTGAATCTCGTGACCGACTTCGGGGAAATGGATCTGACATTTGCGCCCGCTGGTAAAGCAGGTGGGTATGACGGCTGGAGAGCAGGGGCGACAGTAGAGACCGTGAGTGAAGGTTTGACAGTCGTCGTCGCGTCACTCGATGACATCATTGACTCAAAGCAGACTGCCAACAGGCCGAAAGATCATCTGGCATTGCCATACCTTGAATCACTTCGTGACGAGATCCGCCGCCAGAGCGGCAAATAAGTGCCAAAACCAATGGCTGCGTGCCGCCGTTCGGCCACAACACTCAAGCGCGCATCTTCATCGACTCAGACCTGTTGCAGTACGACGAGGTGTGGGCTGCGGCGGGAACGTGGAACGACGTGTTCCCGATTGCGCCGAATGATCTTGTGCGCGCCAGTGGCGGGGTAGTTGCTGATCTGAAACGAATCTGATTCAGCGCTCTTTCACGCTGCCGCTCCATGCGAGCACCATGCTCGGTAGCGACGCAGAGATGAAGAGGAGGAGGCTGAAACCGAAGACGAATCCGTCGATCAGGAAATCTGCTGATTCTGATTCGGCGACCGCCTCAGCAATCCCGGTCAACAATCCGAAGATCAAGAACATGATCCACGTCAGCCAGAAATACGCAACTCGATACGAGTTGTTTCGCAGTGCGATCTGCCGCTCGTCCAGCAAGGCATCGGGCGCATCTGCGATCACGCGCACCGAACTGCGGACCAGCAGCCATGCAGCAAGCACGAGAACGAACCACCAAGACAGCGGTGAGGAACCGAAGCCGAGGTTCCAACTGAGGTCGAATGCGCCGAAGATGCAGAGAGCCCACGAAGCGACGTTCAGGATCACGATCGATCGCTGTGCTCGGTGTGAGAGCAGCCAGCCATACTTTCTCGCGAATTCGGGCGACATGGCCCGAGTGACTTCGCTGGAGAAGATTCCCTCCTTCCAGTGGAACCTGCCGAGAGCGCCACTCGCATCGGTGGGCCACCCGATGAACCGCTTCATCCGATGGTTGTCATACCGACGAATCACCCACACTGCGCGAGCAACGAGTGCCAGTACGAGGACGATCCATACGATCGTCTGAGTGCTGCTTTGGTTCATTTGCTGATTCCTTTCTTCCGGGGGAATTGGTCGAGGGCAAAGATCTCTTGGACATCGGTCTTCAGCACCTTCGCCAAGGTGAGCGCTAGCGAGAGGCTCGGGCTGTACTCACCACGCTCGATGTAGCCGATCGTTTGGTAGTGGACATCGGCGGCTTCGGCAAGTTCGGTGCGCGAGAGACCACGTGCCTCACGCACCTCTTCCAGACGGTTGAAAACCGGCGTTTCGTCCTTTGGCTTACGTCCCACAGCCCATAGCATAAATGCTATGTAGCATTAATGCAACTTCAACTTCGATGAGTTTCCGAACCCACACGTGGCGTGCCGCCTTTCGGCTTTGAGCGGAGACTGCGCATCGTCATTGACCCGGATCTGTTGCAGTACGACGAGGTGTGGGCCGCTG
>CAYMEB010000497.1:0-2554 GCA_964389095.1 uncultured Hyphomicrobiaceae bacterium | reverse complement strand
ATCGCCACGCCTTCGGTCGGGAAACGACTTCGGGGAACCGAGCCTGGCTTGTCCGGACAATCTCGAACCGCCTACGGGAGATCGAGGAGAGCCACCAGCGGCCACCGGCACTCGCGATGGCCCAGGCGGTGGCGAAGGATCTCGGCTGCGAGGAGGCTTTCGCGCGCTACCTCCAGACCCTGCCGCCGGTCATCCCGCTGCCGCGATTGCCCGAGGAGGCCTTCGAGACTCTGCCCGCAGAAAGCGCCCGCGACCCACGGATACCGCCGGCCGGCACCGTGCTCGTCCGGCACTTCGGCGATCGCGACTACCGAGTGACCGTCACCGACGAGGGCTTCATGCTCGGCAGGCACCGCTACCGCTCGCTGAGCGCGGTCGCGAAGGCGATCACGGGCAAGCACTGGAACGGGTTTCTGTTCTTCAGGCTCAGCAGACCCACCTAGCCGCGGCTGATTTGCCCGCGCACGATCAGAGTCAAGCTCCGCTGTCGGCGTAATCTCCGAGACTGCCGAACAGCGTTTCCGCGCCACCCAACGAATCGCGGCCGCGAGCGGGTAACATTCATGGATCAGCCCAAGAAGAGTTGGAGCGAACGATGACCACCAGTGTCGACATCTTCGTCGAGTGCGCGCGATCAGTCCGACGCGGCGATCGGATTCATCGCGAGAGCAAGAATGACAAGGAGTTTCACTTCCAAAACTGGTTCGGCGCGAGGCTTGATGCGCTGAAACTCGCCTACGACACGCCCGAAAGAAACACCTACCCTGACTTTCGGCTCGTAGATTCGGCCGAAGGCTACGAAACGAAGGGCCTTGGATATCCGGGGCGAGAGGCGAACTACGACTGCAACAGCCAGGTACCGTCGGGGAAGCACAATGGCCGCACCATCTACTACGTGTTCGGCAGATATCCATCGACACCAGGTAGCGATGACTACCCCGTTCTTGACCTAGTGATTTGCCATGGGGACTTCCTCAATGCGCACCATGACTATCGCCACAAGAACGGTTCGTTCACCGCATTCGGCAGCTTCGGCGACATCATGATCCGCGATAGAAAGATGTACGTGGCTCCCACGCCGTTCGGCCTAACCGCTGGTACAGCCCGGCACTCGACCCTGATCTTGCCGGGACCGCCGATACGAGATCCACGACTGCGTCCAGTCGGGAAGTTGCTCAGGAGGGAGACTCCTCATCTTGTTGCGGGCTACTCGTTTGACATGACCAACAATAAGTTGGAGCCTCGCTTCACTCCAAACCCATCAGCCGGTCGAATGCACGAGTTTTTTGCATATCGATTGGCGGACAGCGACGGGCCGGACGTAGCACTCAATGAACCGCGACAGGGCTCGCGAGAGAGCACCGAGGACTCTGAATGAAGTACGGCGTCCTGAGCCTATTTTGTGGCGCTGGCGGACTCGACCTGGGTTTCGAAGCTGAAGGATTTGGCCATGTGGAGGCGATCGATATCGACCCCTGGAGTGTCCAAACGATGCAGAGGAATCGGCCCAACTGGCGAGTGCTTGAGGGCGACGTGCGTGACTACGCGCCCAAGCTCAAGGGCGACGTCGATGTGATTCTGGCAGGGGTGCCATGCCAAGGGTTCTCGCTCGGCGGCAACCGAGACCCGAACGATGAGCGAAACACCCTCTTTCGCGAGGTGGTGCGTCTCGCCGAGCAACTCTCACCCAGAGTCGTACTGATCGAGAATGTCCTAAACCTCAGGACCATGGTCTCGCCCGATAGCGGAAAACCATTCTCCGAGCACATAGCTGACGCCCTTCGCCAGATTGGGTATTGGGTCAGTTACGACGTATTCAAGGTCTGCCACTTTGGTGTGCCTCAAACTCGACGTCGCTTTGCGTTTGTTGCTGTCCGAGGCAAGCCCCCAAACGGATACCACTTGCCCGATCCCGGGAGTGCTACTCCAGCTCGTCCGTTTCTAGCGGATCTAGGCACAGGTCATTGTGCGTGCCTTCCAAACCACGAGCCATCGTGGGGATTCCGAAGCGCGGTACATGAAGAGACCGGTATGGCCTACGACCCCAGCGAGGGGCCTGTTCCTGTTCGATTTTCGAGGACTGCCTCCGACGGCAACCCAGTCCGAAGTCTCGATGAGCCGATGCCCGCGATCGATACTGCGACCGTCTGGGGTTGGGCGCAGGGCAACGTAAAGGCGGTGCGCGTCGACAAGGATCGCACGAACGCCAAGTACATCCGAAACCCCGACGCGACTGTGACTCTCTGGCGTGTCTCCGCGTCGAAACTTCGTACTTTTACACACCGCGAGTACGCAAGGCTCCAGACGTTTCCCGACGATTGGACATTTGTTGGCTCGAACAAGCGAAGCATCCACCTTCAGGTCGGTAACGCGGTTCCCGTGAAGTTCTCAGCGGCGCTGGCTCGAAACGTGCGTCAGTTGCTCGAGAGCCTTGATCGCGGCGAGGACTTTCCTGCATCCGCGGGCACACGTCGCCAGCTGACCCTATTTGGATGATGTGGCCCGAGGCGAGAGTCGCTCTAAGCGACACTGCCCCCCCGTTTCGATCGGGCCC
>CAYMEB010000496.1:0-2578 GCA_964389095.1 uncultured Hyphomicrobiaceae bacterium | reverse complement strand
CAGCGCCTCCTCCGGCTCGTACGAAGCCTCGAGAAGATACGTGACAAACCCTGGCGGGCCGCGCGGCGGCTCGCCCCGACCGGGATCCAGGATCTCCATTGCATGATGCTCGTCATGCTCGCCCGCAACCCGAGCCTCTATTCGCACAAGCGGATCGCCGAGGCGGCGCGAACGCGGAGTCACACCATCGACGTGATCAATACGCTTCACGTCCACATGAACATCACCTCGTCGAAACCGGTTCTGCGTCATGGCGGCCGCACCTTGCCGGTCTACGACGCCATCATTCCGCGCATCGGTGCGTCCGTCACGCACTACGGTCTCGCGGTGCTGCGTCAATTCGAGATGCAGGGTGTGTTTCCCCTCAACGAGAGCGTCGCGATCGGCCGCTCCCGCGACAAGCTTCGCGCCTTGCAGATCCTGGCGCGTGAAGGGATCGGCCTGCCGGTAACGGCTTTTGCGCACGGCCCGCGCAAAGCCGAAGACGTCATCAAGGAGGTCGGCGGGGCGCCTTGCGTGATCAAGCTGCTCGAGGGCACGCAGGGGATGGGCGTGATCTTGGCGGAAACGCAGGCTTCGGCCAAGTCGATCATCGAGGCTTTCTCCGCAGCGAACATCAATATCCTGGTTCAGGAGTTCATCAAGGAAGCCGGCGGGACGGACGTCCGCGCGCTGGTGGTCGGCGGCGAAGTGGTGGCGGCCATGAAACGCACCGGAAAGATCGGCGATTTCCGCTCCAATCTGCATCGTGGCGGCCAGGCGGAAAGCGTCAGGCTGTCGCCTGAAGAGACCGACAGTGCGATCCGTGCCGCCCGTACCCTTGGGCTGAATGTATGCGGGGTCGACATGCTGCGCGCGAAGCGCGGTCCAGTCGTCATCGAGGTCAATTCCTCCCCCGGCATCGAAGGCATGGAGACCGCCACGGGCGTCGATGTCGCCGGTCACATCATCCGGTTCCTGGAGCGCCGCGCGACCCTGGGGGACACCCGTACCAGCGGGCATGGTTGAGCGCGAACGGCCGGCCTTTCGGCCCGTCGATGCGGTCGACGGCCGGCACTCGCGGAGCCAGCGTTTTTTGTGTTCCCCGCGGGTTCGGCTCCGGGTGACGGCCGGCGGCATGGCACTGTTGCGAGCGCGGTTCGGCATGGCTGTCATGGTGCTCGCGCAACGGGTGGTTCTGGCGCTACACCACCTTCGGTGAGAGAGTGGCCCTCTCGGTTGTTTCGGCGCCGGGACGTTTCATCATTCTGTTTTGGAGCTTGCGATATGCCGGATTTCGAAACGATAGCCCGCGATCTGAGCGGCGAACTTGCCGGGCGTGCATCTGAGCTCGCCGTGTTCTTCAGCCATTTGAGCGAGCCGGCCAATGCGCGGCGGGCGATCGGCGCGCTGATCGACGACGATCCGAAAATGTTCGCCCGGGTCGTCGCGGCTCTTCCAGTGATGCAGAAGCCGGTGCTGCCGGAGCCCGATCGATGCATCTGGGTTCGCGAAATGATCGAGATGCTGCTGTCGCGTCCGGTACAGATGACGGGATGGGCCTTCAAGCTCAACCCGACCCTGGAAGAGAGAAGACAGGTGAGAATGGCCTTTTTCGAGTGCTTTTCGCGAGGGATCCAGGTCACGACTTACACCATACCGAGCGGGCGCGTGGTCGTGACCGGTGATGCCGTTGCGATCTTTCAGGGATACGGCTGTTTGGAGGAGATCACTTGGACGGAGCCGAGTTCCTTCATCAAGGTTCCGGGGGCGCCTTCGCGCGTGTGCTTCTAGGTCGGTTCGTGAGCGTTATGACCGGAAGCGGACGCTAAGGGTGTGTTGTCGTCCGTACGTACTGGCGGATCGTCGTGCGACCATCCGCCAGTACGCTGGCGTCGAGAAAGTTGTCGAGCACAGTGGGCCCCAGGCCGCGTGCGGCAGCGATGCAGAAATCGAGGTACATGGGAAAGGGGAGAATGTCGGTCCGCCAGAGTTGGCCGCGATAGCGGCCCAGGCGTCGCTCGTATTCCGCGCGGCTGCCGCAACGGGCAAGGAAGGCGTCGTCGGTGTCTTCCGTGCACATCCAGCCCCGTCCGGTGGCGGCGGACCCGCGATAGTCGACCTCGACCCAGCGGTAATGGAACTCCCGTTCTTCGAGATTGGCGCGATCGTCGGCGCCGACCTCGAACGCGCTGCACACGAGGGTCGAGCCTGCAATCGCCCGCGTGGCGCAGGCGGCGATGGCGATATCGCCGGGCTCGGCGCCGAACCTATCGATGAATTCGAAGCCGGTCTTGTTGAAGATGCGCCGGTAGCCAGGCACCTCGACGACACGGAAATTTCGCAATCCGGGAGCGGTCTGGCGTGCGGAGTCGATCGAAAGCAGCGAGCCTAATCCGAGGATCGTCGTGGTCATCGGCCGCGAGATGGAGCGAGGCGGGGCGCAGTTGGGAAGGGCGGCCGCGGCCGACCGTTGTTGGCGAACGCGCGCTCTCGATCAAGAGGGCGCGCGCTCACTTTCGGCCGAGTGGTCAGTGGACCACCTCGAACAGGCCGGCAGCACCCATGCCGCCGCCGATACACATGGTGACGACGACGT
>CAYMEB010000495.1:0-2580 GCA_964389095.1 uncultured Hyphomicrobiaceae bacterium | reverse complement strand
GATCAGCGGGAACGACCCCTCAGATGCCCTGCGCAAGGAACTCGTCGCCCACGTCCGCAAAGAGATCGGGCCCATCGCCTCACCCGATCTGATCCAGTTCGCGCCGGGGCTGCCCAAGACCCGGTCGGGCAAGATCATGCGGCGCATCCTGCGCAAGATCGCAGAGGACGATTTCTCCAATCTCGGCGACACCTCGACCCTCGCCGAGCCTGCCGTGGTGACCGATCTGGTTAACAACCGCCAGAACAAGAAGGCGGGCTGAAATCCAGCCCGCCGCGATTGACCGATCCTGCAGCATGACAGGCCCCGCGGAGCGACCGGCTCCGCGGGGCCTGTCGCATCGCAGCTCAGTGATCCGCGAAATAGCCGGCGATGAAGCGCTCGTAGATGGCCGTCAGGCTGTGGAGGTCGGCAATAGCTACGCGCTCGTCCACATGATGGGCGAGCGCGTTGGTCAGGCCGAACTCGATGACCGGGCAGTGGGCCTGAATGAACCTGGCGTCCGACGTGCCCCCGTTCGTGGTCAGGGCCGGCGAGCGCCCGACGACGGATTGCACGGCCTCGCGCATCTTCTCGACCAGAGGGCCCGGCCGGGTCAGGAACACGTCGCCGGTGCCAGAGAAACGCAACGTGTAGCGAGCCCCGTTCACGCGCGCGACACGCTCGCAGCGCTCGCGCACCCACGTTTCCAGCCGCGGCCGTGTCCATTCGGTATTGTAGCGGATGTTGAAGGTCGCACTCGCTTCGGCCGGGATCACGTTGGTCGCGGTGTTCGGCGTGCCGATGATCGTCACCTCCAGATTAGAAGGCTCGAAATCGGCGTTGCCGGCATCGAGACGTTCGGAGGTCAATGCCGCGAGCAGTCCGAGAAGCTTGGGAACCGGGTTTTCAGTGAGTTGAGGATAGGCGACGTGCCCCTGCTTTCCCGAGACCAGCAGCCGACCCGACAGCGACCCGCGTCGGCCGATCTTGATCTCCTGGCCGAGTTGCGTCGGATTGGACGGCTCACCCACCACGCACGCGGCCATAGTCTCGCCGCGGGCCGCCATCCAATCCAGAACCTTCATCGTGCCATTGATCGACGGGCCCTCTTCATCGCCGGTGATCAGGAAGCTCAGGGAGCCGCCACGATCGCCATGGGCGCGACGATGACGAACAGCCGCCGCCATGAAGCACGCGATCGCCCCCTTCATGTCAACGGCTCCGCGCCCGTACACCACGCCGTTGTCGATCGCGCCCGAGAAAGGCGGATGCCGCCAGGCTGCGGCGTCTCCCGGCGGCACCACGTCGGTATGGCCGGCGAAGCACAGGTTCGGCCCGCTTGAACCCGCCCGGGCGTAAAGGTTCTCGACGTCGGGCGTGCCGTCCTCGCGCATCGTCATGCGATGACAGGCGAAGCCCTCCGGCCCGAGAACTCTTGCGATCAGCGTCAGTGCGCCGCCCTCGTCCGGCGTCACCGACGGGCAACTGATGAGCGCTCTGGCCAGAGCGACCGGATCGGTGGGATCGAGTGGTGTGGTCATGAGGTCTTCGGCGGGGTCGGCAGCGGCGAGGCTTGTGATTGCGGCGCTCCGGAGCGGCTTTTCTCGGCGGTATCCTCGTGTAGCATGCGATCGTTCACGATCGTGATCTTCTGCCAGATCTTCTGAGACAAGTTCGTCGTGATCCGCTCCAGATCGCTGACGGCATCGGCCACGACCGCATCCGGGAAATTCTGCGCATACAGCGCGGCGACCTTGGAGGTCAGTGACAGCATCTCCGAGCAATAGGCCAGGTAGCGGATGAGCTCGAAGGCGGAGATCGGCCGCTGCGGCGCGTCTCTGCCCGGCGCGGTCGCCACGGTAGGAGGACGGGTCGACCCCGGATCCTTCGGCAGCTGGTGCATATCGATGACGTGGGCGAGCGAACGCAGCTCATGGATCGCGGTGAGCGCACGTGAACGCTTGACCCGGACCTCGAGCGTGAACAGGAACAGCGCCGCTGCGCCCATCAGAACCAGAATGTTCATGGTCGCCTCGATCCCTTGGAGGATCGAATACACGCTGTCGGCGTTCGTCTTGGAGAAATCGATCAAGGCGACCACATGGGTGATCAGCCAGACGCATCCCAGCAGAACGAGGCCAACGCCGACGCGTAGCCCGGTGTTGTGCCGACCGATCTCGACGACGCGGTCGCCGCTCGCGGCAGCGGTCACCTGCAATTCCTGGCAGACCCGGCTCAAGCCCGAATTGGGGAAACGCTCCTCGATCCTCGCGCGCAACGCGGCGATCGTATCGACCACCCGCTCCGCATCGATGTGGCGGTAACTGTCGGTGGGAAGCTCTGCCGCCATCGATCGCCACCCCCGAGCCGGCTCAATCGCGCAGCAGTTCGTTGATACCGGTCTTCGCGCGCGTCTGTGCGTCGACGGTCTTCACGATCACGGCGCAGTAGAGCGAGGGGCCCCAGTTGGCGCCGGGCATCGCCTTTTCCGCAGGCATCGATCCCGGTACGACGACCGAATACGGTGGCACCTTGCCGACGTGAATCTCGCCAGTCTGCCGGTTCACGACCTTTGTCGAGGCGCCGATGGTCTGCGTG
>CAYMEB010000494.1:0-2582 GCA_964389095.1 uncultured Hyphomicrobiaceae bacterium | reverse complement strand
GTGATGTACTTTTACTCCGGCCAGCCGATGCAATTTTACTCCGGCGTTGACAGGCTCAACGGCACCGGTTGCGCCGGCGCGACCTTCTTCTTTCCAGCCATTCCCCCTCCACCCGCGGTTGTCATGCTATCCTTCAGGGCCCCGCGAGGCAATGCGGGTCAGAAGGTCGCCGCGGCATGCCGCCTTTGGCACGTTGAACCCATAGTCCATGTGGGCTTCGGGCGCACCGGCCAGTTGCGGATTGGACGCCAAGCGCTCGATTATCGACTTCCGCTGCGCTCATGATGTGACCGCCTGCTGAGGAGCGGTGAGCCGGTCTAAAGGTGCGACACCTCGTGGTGGGAGGCCTTGGAATACTGTGCGACACTTCCTTGTCGCACCCAATCGTAAGTGCTTGATCTGGCTGGCTCGCAGCAGCCCGTCTCGGGGCACCAGCTACATTTCTCCTACTAGATGCATCAAAGACTTGGCTTCTGGTGCGACACCCTTGGCAAAACTGGAATCACACCCGCGAGGGATGGCGGCCGATTCGCCTCTGTCTTTGGCGCGCCACTCGTGTGCGGAAAACCTGGCGATCAAGGTCCGCTTAGCGCCAAAAGCAGAAGCGGCCGATCCGTATCCAGATCGACCGCCCCGCTGTCTCCCGGTCCCCCGGAGAATCAGATCGTCGCGTTCGAAACGTTGGTCAGCATGTTGCTAATCTTGCCGCCGACCTTGCCCATGGCGGTGATCGCAGCGACGGCGATCAGCGAGGCAACCGTCACCGACGGCGACACGATCAAGCTCGACGGCGCGACCTATCGCCGTCTCGGCTCGGCGTCTGGCGGATGGACGCAGGATGAAAGTTCAGCCGCGCAGCGTCGCGCGCACCCCTTCCCACAGGGCAAAGGTGTCGGCATTGCCGCGGTCGCGCGCATCGCTGCGTACCGCGGTATTGACCATCACGAGCCGGCGTGCCGGGTCGACGAGAATGTACTGGCCGCGCACACCGAACAGGCCGAAGGACGGATCGCGGCCGGGCAGAATCCAAGTCTGGTAGCCATAGCCGAAGGGCCGGCCGGTCTGTCCGGGCGTGAAGGCCGCCGCCGTCATGGCGGCGACCCACGATCTCGGGACCAACTGACGGGACGAGGCTTGGCCACCGTCGGCCAGTAGCCGACCAAGACGAGCATAGTCGCGCAGGACCGCGTTGAATCCCATATAGCCGATCTCGAGATCGGACCGATCGGTGAGCCAGGTCGCGGCGGCCTCCGCTCCCATCGGCTGCCAAACGCGCTCTTGCAGCACCGCGGTCAGCGGCCGGCCGAAGACGGAACGGCAGACCATCGCCAGAACGTAGGTCTCGGCCGAGGCGTAGTGCCAACGCGCACCAGGCGTAGCGATGCGCTCGTTGAACGCACGAACGGCGGCGGCCCCGCCCGCACTGAACCCGACGAAGGTCGCGCGCGACAGGCGGGCCGAATCGTCGTCCCCATCATATTCCTCGCGAAACTTCACGCCCGACGACATCGTGAGCAGCGCCCGGATCGGCGTACGGCCATATTCGGTGCCCTCCAGGGTCGTCGCGTAGGTCGCGGCCGAATCGCCGAGGGAGCGGATCAGGCCATCCTCGAGCGCCAGGCCAACCAACAGGGCAATGATAGTCTTGGCCATCGAGAAGGAGGTGAGACGCATGGCCTCATCACGGTCGTACTGGTAGCGCTCGACCAGGATCGTGTCGTTGCGGGCGATCAGCAGGCCGGTTACCGGATTGCGGTCGAGATAACCGTCGATGTCGTAGCGGCCGCCGCCAAGAGAAGCCGGGCTGGTATAGCGGATATCGGGTTCGCGTGCGGCCCGCTGCCAGGGCGAAGCCACGCCCGCCGCGCGGGCAGTCGAGGCGGGGAAAATGCCGTCAAGCCGCGAGAAGGAATCGACACTGTAACCCGGCTGCCACCAGGTCCGACGGTCGGCACGCGGGAACGCCGCCTGTCCGCCCTTAAGCACAGCGAGGTTGGGACCGCTTGCGCGTCGGCCTATGCCGTCGGTGAATACGAACGAGTCGGTGCCAGACTGCGCCGGACTGGCACAAGCGCCAAGCAGCGGCAGGGCGAGGCTGGCGGAGGCGGTCGTAAGAACGGTGCGACGGCGCAAGAGCAGCGGAGTCAAGGATCGAGGCACTTCAGTTCGCTATAAGGCTGGACCTGCCCTGCGTAAAGCAGCTCTTGATCCACCGTCCCCGTCACGCAGGCCAAGATGCGCGACCAATCCATACCGAGCCCCCTGCCTTGTCCTGCCCCGGGCGACGGCATGACCACACGCATGGAAGGCAATGTCTTTGCGCGCACCCCAACCGATCCTTCCGTCCCAACCGAAAGTCATTTGCCTCCCACCTTTCCGGCAAAAACCTTCCAGAAATACTTTCATATCCGCGACGCCGTCGATAGCGACTTCAAATCGGATGTCCGCTCTGGGTCATCCGCGTCGTCCTTAGGCTGCGTCGATCACTTCCGGTCTGGCTCCAATAGCGGACGTCCGAGGCCGGCCTCTGATCGGCCCCCACGAGGTGGTCCAGGTATTACGTTAGTAGAAGCCGTCGTTTG
>CAYMEB010000493.1:0-2583 GCA_964389095.1 uncultured Hyphomicrobiaceae bacterium | reverse complement strand
CGAGGCCTTCTTCAGGCCCGCGGCGTTGTCGCGGATCGCGTCGGCGATGGAGGGCACTGGCTCAGACATGGCTTCCGCCATGTACCGACAGGGCTGGGATGCGAAATCCGCTGTCGAGTTATGATTTGTCAACCCGGGCCACGGCGGCTAGTCGCGTGGGCGTTCCGGGATGACGATGAGCCCCTGAACCGAGGCTCGCTTTCCGGAGATCTGCAGATGGCGAATCCGTTTCCCGGTGTGGTTGAGTGTCCGAGCGTTCTGGTTCACATCAGTGACGGCAAATCGTTCAAGGTTCACTATCTGGCTCCGTACTATCCGAAGAGCACGGGGGCTCTTGCCAACGATGTCGACTCCGTTCGACTACTTGACCTGAAAGAAGCGGGCGTCGCTGGAGTCAGGCACTTTGCAGCGAAGTTGCAGGCGGTACTCCAAGGAGCCAGGCAACCCGCTGTAGTCGTCATGCCGTCACACAGCGTGGGTTGCGCTTCGCCAACCGGCGGTCTTCGATTGGCGCTCAAGGCGGTGCCGGGTGTTGCAGATCTATCCGCATGCCTCGTCCGGCATACAGCGGTGGCGAAAGCATCTCGGGCAGCACCGGGCCAACGGCCGACGGCAGAGAACCACAGGGATTCCATGCAGATCGTTGATCAGAACCGAATTCGGAATCAGGACGTCCTACTTCTTGACGACGTAGTCACTCGAGGTGCGTCCATGCGAGGCGCACGGTTCGTCATCTTGCGGGCGGGTGCAAAATCGGTCACCTGCCTTTCGCTCACTCGAACCATGTATTCGACGCCAAACAATGATGCCGACGAGCACGTAATCCCGTTCTGATCAGCTAACTTGCCGCAACCGAAGATGACCGACGACTTTCAGCAAGTTCGACTAACGGCCGCGCTCCGCCAGATCCAAGGCGTGGGCCCGGTCACTGCGCGCGACGCATTGTCACGGCTGGCGGGCTGCCCCCAATCCGGGGAAGAACTGCATGTTGCGCTTGAGGCGATTCGTGACCAGCTCAAACGGCCGATCCATGCGACCGAAAGCGAACTGGTCGCAGCGTTCGATGCGGCGGATCGGCTGCTGGAACTTTGCAGTGAAGCCGGAGTCGGCATCGCTATCGCTTCCTCGAAGTCCTTCCCGAAATCTTGCTGGAGCATTCCGCGCGCACCGCTGATGATGTTCTATCGCGGACGAAGCGCCGACGCCGTATCGCAGCCAGGCGTAGCCGTCATCGGAACTCGCGAGCCAAGCAACTTTGGCGCTGAAAGCGGTCGTCGTATCGCGATGATGTGCGCAAAGCGCAACATTACGGTGGTCAGCGGGCTTGCAGTCGGCTGTGACGCTGCTGCGCACCAAGGAGCTATCGACGGTGGCGGCCTGACAGTCGCAGTCCTCGCACACGGGCTGCATACTGTCTATCCAAAGCAGAATCGGCGATTGGCGGACGAAATTTTGGAGACGGGCGGAATGCTGGTGAGCGAGTATCCGATCGGGACCGAATTGCGGGCCAATCAGCTCGTCGAACGGGATCGCCTGCAGGCAGCGCTCAGCTGCGGCCTAATCGTGATTGAAACGGACATCGAAGGTGGAACGATGCATACCGTGAAGTTTGCCGTTGAGCAGGGACGCCCGGTTGCATGCATCAACCACAAGCCGGAAATGCGCGATGCGCCAAAGAGTCGCGGTAATCAGAAGTTGATTGCGGATCGCACCGCAGTTCCCTTGGACTCCAAGGAGGAGGTTGGTGCCTATCTGGACCGACTTACCGGCATTGCGGGCGCTGAATCAACTAATCAAGCGCCACCAGCCGCCGCCGTGCAGCAGGAGTTCGACTTTGGCGAGCCAACAGCGGGCTAGACCTGACGCTCTGATCTGCGACCTTGACCAGACCCTGGTCGACACCAGGCCGCTAAAGCACCTCCGAACGGGCAGGCGCTGGTCCGAGGTCTATGCACGCATACCGCTGTGCGCGCCTGTTGAAGGCGCAAGCGACTTTCTAGAGCACGCAAGCGACATACCGATCGCCATCGTGACCAATTCGCCAAGCAAGTACGCCGAGCGGGTGCTCAGTCATTTCGATATTCGGTTTGATGTTCTTGTTGCATTTCACGATGTCCGCCTCCGAAAGCCACATCCCGAGCCAACTTTGCTGGCGCTTGCGAAGCTAGGCGTGAACGCGGCCAAGACTTGGTGTATCGGCGATCAACCGGAAGACATCATCTCGGCGAAAGCGGCTGGCATTTCTGTGACCATCGGAGTCCTTGCGGCATCTGACACGTCAGATGAGTTGCTTGCGGCGAAGCCATCCGTCGCGGCATCCAGTTGGGCGGAAGTAACCGCACTGCTGTCACGATCAACCAGGCACTGACAGGTCCGAACCGCCACGATTGCGGCGCCGGGACTCTCGCATCTTCGCGGTTCTCGCATCTCTGATATCGGCCAGCCTTAGCGGGCGAACCGGGCGCTGCTCCAATACGGCTTCGCGCTTGCGGTGCCTGCGTTCGCGCTGGGCGAACGTGTTCACCGCTCGGGCCGGGTTGCGCCCTTCGAGCGCGGCGAGCCAGGCCTCCTGCAGGGCATCCT
>CAYMEB010000492.1:0-2583 GCA_964389095.1 uncultured Hyphomicrobiaceae bacterium | reverse complement strand
CCCTGAACTGGTCGTGCCTGCGGTCGGATGCGGCTAGGCCTGGAAGGGCATCGAATCTGTGCTGCGCGATCGGATTGCTCGGGACATCGATACGGTTGCGCAGGATCCCGCGCTCGTCGCTCGTCTCGAAGCCATCGGTCAGTTGGTGCGTCGTTCGTCGCCGGGCGAACTTGCGCGCTTTCTGGCCGCGCAACGCGCGAGCCTGGGCCCTCTTGCCGAAGCGATGTCCGCAGAGCGCAAGTAGTACATGGGCCGCGCGCCTAGGGCATCGGGGTGATCGGCGGTTGCACCCGTGGTCTTGTGCTCTTGCGCTGCGTCTGTGTTCGACCGTCGAGGTCGCGACGCGACAGGATCCGGCGGGCACGCGGAACCACGAGTAGACGAGAAGTGATGTGAGGGCCGAATGTCGAAACCGAGGATTGTCATCTGCGGCGCCGGTGTCGGTGGACTGACCTCCGCGATAGCCTTGCGTGCGCGTGGCTTCGACGTGGTCGTGTTCGAACAGGCGGAGAGGTTCGCGCGCGTCGGCGCAGATCTCAATCTGACGCCGAATGCGGTGAAGGCCATCGACGGCATCGGAGAGGGCATCGGCGAAGCCATGCGCCGGAGCGCTGCGAGACCGACGCACCGCATCAGCCGGACCTGGGATACCGGCGAGGTCACCTCGATCATCGAGATGGCGGATGAGGCGCAGAGGAAATACGGTGCCCCGCAACTCACCATTCATCGCGGCGATTGCCTGAAAGCGCTCGAGGCGGCGCTGCCGGCCGGCGTAATCAGGCTTTCCAAGCGCGCCGTCGCCCTCGAGCAGAGCACCGGTCGCGTGAATGTCGCATTCACCGATGGTTCGAGTGCGCAGGTCGACGCATTGATCGGAGCAGACGGCATTCATTCCGTCGTTTGCCGCGAACTGTTCGGCCCCGAAAGCCCCGAGTTCACTGGCCTCGTCTCTTATCGCGCGATCGTGCCTCGCGCGCGCCTGTCGATACCCAACCTCGACGCCTTTACCAAGTGGTGGGGTCCCGACCCGTCGATGCAGATCGTGGTGTTCCCGCTTCTGCGGGGCGAGGAGATCTTCGTCTTTGCGACGACGGCGCAGGACGATTGGCGCGAAGAGTCGTGGACGCTGCCGGGTGACGTCGAGGAACTGCGGCGCGTCTATGCCGGCTTTCACCCCGAGGCGCGGGCCCTGCTCGAGGCCTGCACCGAGGTGACGAAATCGGCGCTCTATGTGCGTCAGCCGATGCCCGTTTGGTCGTATGGGCGTGTGACGCTTCTGGGCGATGCTGCGCATCCGATGGTGCCGTTCATGGCCCAAGGCGCCTGCATGGCGGTCGAGGATGCCGTGGTGCTCGCCCGCGCGCTTGAGGGATGCGATGGCCCCGGACTGCCGGGCGCGCTGCAGCGCTATGAGCGGGCCCGCAAGGAGCGCACGGCGCGTGTGCAACTCGGATCCCGCGGCAACGAGTGGCTCAAGCAGGGCGGAAATGCCGATTGGGTCTACGGCTACGACGCCTGGGCAGTGAACTTGGACTGAACTGGCCGCCCGTCGGCAGGGCGATACCGCAGCAGGTGACCGCCAGCCGACCGAGGCGGCGCACTTGCGTCCCCGCCGGGGTGGGTCTATCCAGCCCGCACGCACCGATTGCCGGATCGTCCTTACGCCGGCCGCTGCGGCGCAGGAGCTGCTCAATGCCCGCATCGCCCCTAATGACCGTCATGATCGGCGCCGCCCGCAAGGCCGGCCGTAGCCTGGTGCGTGACTTCGGCGAAGTCGAGAACCTGCAGGTCTCGGTGAAGGGGCCAGCCAATTTCGTATCGGCGGCCGACCATAAGGCCGAGGAAATCCTGTTCCAGGAGCTCTCGAAGGCACGGCCCGGCTACGGCTTCCTGATGGAGGAGCGCGGCAACGTCGACGGCAACGATGCATCCCACCGCTGGATCGTGGATCCCCTCGATGGAACCACGAATTTCCTGCACGGCGTGCCTCTGTTCGCCATCTCGATCGGGCTCGAGCGTGAGGGACAACTGGTCGCTGGCCTCGTCTACAACCCGATCATGGACGAGACATTCATGGCCGAGAAAGGCAAGGGAACGTTCCTGGCCGACAAGACCGGCCGCGATCGTCGCTTGCGGGTGGCGGCCCGAAAAACCCTCGACGACTGTCTCGTGACCACGGGTATTCCCCATCGCGGCCGGCCGAACCACCCTCGCTTCATGCGCGAGGCTGGCGACCTTATGACCCAGGTTGCCGGCCTGCGCCGCACCGGTGCAGCATCCCTGGATCTCGCCTGGGTCGCCGCCGGCCGTTTCGACGGCTTCTGGGAGCTCAAGCTCAGCCCCTGGGATACGGCCGCCGGGGCCGTCCTGGTCCGCGAAGCGGGCGGCCGGATCACCGATTTCTTCGATTGCGCCGTCAATATCTACCATCCCGAAGTCCTGGCCAGCAACGGCCTCATCCACGCCGAGATGCTCGGCCTGCTGAACCCGGCCTGATCCCGCATGTCTCCCAGGAGCGCCGCCATGCCCATATCCGTTCGATCGTTCGGCCTGCGGGCCGCCCTGGGGCTCCTGCTGTCCGCC
>CAYMEB010000491.1:0-2600 GCA_964389095.1 uncultured Hyphomicrobiaceae bacterium | reverse complement strand
CTTCGACGAGCAGCTCAACATCGATTCGGCTCAGGCGCTCGAAAAGGCCGGCGTTCCGATCCTTGGCACGAGCCCCGATGCGATCGATCTGGCGGAGGATCGCGACCGCTTCAACGCCCTCATCCGAAAGCTCGACCTGAAGCAGCCCGAGAGCGGGATCGCCCGCAATCCCGCCGAGGCCGCGACCGTTGCGGAGAAACTCGGGTATCCGGTCGTGATCCGGCCGTCCTACGTGCTCGGCGGGCGTGCGATGGAAATCGTCTCCAGCCGCGAGGAAGTCGAGCGGTACGTGACGCGGCTGCAGGGCGCGCTTGACCGGCCGTCGGAGTTGGCGGTCTCCGAGAAGCGTCCGCTTCTGATCGACCGCTATCTGATGGGCGCGGTGGAAGTCGACGTCGACTGCATCTGTGACGGCAAGGATGTTTTCGTCGCCGGCATCATGGAGCACATCGAGGAAGCCGGCATCCATTCCGGCGACAGCGCCTGCTCCCTTCCGGTCCATTCGCTCGACGGATCGCTCATTGTGCGCCTCGAGAAGCAGGCGCGAGACCTGGCGCTCGCCCTCAATGTGGTCGGTCTCATGAACATCCAGTTCGCGATCAAGGATCGGCAGATCTACATTCTCGAAGTCAATCCGCGCGCCTCGCGCACGGTGCCGTTCGTCGCCAAGGTCATCGGCCGTCCCGTTGCCGGCATCGCGGCGCGCGTCATGGCCGGCGAGCCGCTGTCCGCGTTCGATCTCAAGCGCGTAAAGCTCGGTCACGTCGCCGTGAAGGAAGCGGTGTTCCCCTTCGCTCGTTTCAACGGCGTCGATCCGTTGCTCGGACCGGAGATGAAATCGACCGGCGAGGTGATGGGGCTCGACCGCGACTACGCGGTCGCCTTCGCGAAGAGCCAGCTCGGTGCCGGCACAAGCCTGCCCAGCTCCGGCGCGGTGTTCGTTTCAGTGCGCGAGGCCGACAAGGACGAGTTGCTCGGCGCGATGCGCGATCTGGTCGACATGGGGTTCCGGATCCTTGCAACACGCGGGACGCGGCGGCACTTCCTGGCCCACGGCATCGCGTGCGAGCAGGTCAACAAGGTACTGGAAGGGCGGCCGCACATCGTCGATCTGATGAAGAACGGCGACGTGCAGCTCGTATTCAATACAACCGAAGGCGCGAAGGCCATTGTGGATTCCCGTGACATCCGGCGCACGGCCTTGATGAACCGCATCCCGTACTATACAACCCTGGCTGGCGCGCTGGCGGCGACGAAGGCGATTGCGGCCATGAATGCGGGCGGTATGCAGGTGGCTCCTCTGCAGAGCTACATTGTGCGCTGACTCGGTACCGGTGACAGTCGGCATCGGGCAGGGCGGCGGAGTAGCGCGGCGCGGTTGCGGTAACCCGGACAAGCAGATGAGTTTCGTGTGGCCTCGTCGTTCGCGACCTGGCCACGAGGCGAGGAAATTTCGGAGAGACGCATGGACAAGGTGCCCATGACGATTGAAGGCCACAAGCAGCTCGAAGCCGAGCTGCACCGGCTCAAATCGATCGAGCGGCCGCGCATCATCCAGCAGATCTCCGAAGCACGTGCCCACGGCGATCTGTCGGAGAATGCCGAGTATCATGCCGCCAAGGAAGCTCAGGGCCTGAACGAGGCGCGCGTCGCCGACCTCGAGGACAAGCTCGCGCGTGCCGAGGTCATCGATACCTCCAAGCTTTCCGGCGATACGATCAAGTTCGGCGCCACGGTTTCTCTCGAGGACGAGGAGACCGGTGACAAGGTGAAGTACAAGATCGTGGGCGAAGGCGAAGCCAACGTCAAAGAAGGCAAGATCTCGATCTCCAGCCCGATTGCGCGAGCACTGATCGGGAAGAGCAAGGGCGATGCCGTGGAGGTCGTCACGCCGCGCGGCGCCAAGTCCTACGAAGTGCTCAAGCTCGAGTGGAAATGAAGCGCTGCGCCCGGTCCTTCCGGGCGCCTCGCAGCGTTCTTCTGCCGCCTACGGGCGCAGCCCAGCTTGCGTCTCAGGCGAATGTAAACACCCGGGTAGGGTGCAACTCTCCCTTCTCGATCTCGCCGAGCGCGATCAGCTCGCCCTTGCAGGTCGCATAGGCCGGCCCGTTCAGCACCGGGGCATCGCGGCCGCGAATCAGGACCGGCTGGCCGCGCGCCAGCCGCGCCGCATCGGCCGACGATACGGCCAGCTCGAACAGCTCGTGCAGCGCCGTGGCGATCGGCTCCAGCAGCTCCTTCAATTTCTGCGGGTC
Source organism: uncultured Hyphomicrobiaceae bacterium (assembly GCA_964389095.1). Classification (GTDB taxonomy): domain Bacteria; phylum Pseudomonadota; class Alphaproteobacteria; order Rhizobiales; family Hyphomicrobiaceae; genus JABFRJ01. The sequence continues at coordinate 345 of CAYMEB010000491.1, read as the reverse complement.
GCCGCTCTCGGCTGCCTGGCGCAGCTCGTCGAGCGTCACGGAGCGGTCCTCGTCGAAGGCGCCGACCCGCGTCCTGCGCAACTCCACCACGTGGCCGTAGGTGCCGAGCAGGCGGCCGAGGTCGCGGGCGATGGAACGGACATAGGTGCCGCGTCCGCAGACGGCTTCGAACACCGTGGTGTCGGCCGCCGGCGTATCGATGATGCGCAATTCGGAGATGAAAACCGGGCGCGGTTCGAGATCGACCGCACCGCCTCCGCGCGCGATGTCGTACGCGCGTTCGCCGTCGATCTTGATCGCCGAGAATGCGGGGGGCACCTGCAGGATGTTGCCGTGAAACTGCGG
>CAYMEB010000490.1:0-2600 GCA_964389095.1 uncultured Hyphomicrobiaceae bacterium | reverse complement strand
CTCAGCGGTAGAGCAGCGGTTTTGTAAACCGAAGGTCGGGGGTTCAATCCCCTCAGCCGGCACCAGCAAAATCAACGACTTGCATCATTGGCAGGAATGCCAACAACTTGGCTTGCGGGAGTTTTGCGGGAGTTTGTTCCCACATTGCCCCTGAGCACGACCAGTTCCGGTCGCGTTCCGTTCTGCTCGACCACTCGTTCAGCGGCCTCGATCAGACGTTCGAGTTCGGCTGCCGAGTAGTGAGTGGTGATGCGGCCGGACCGATGCCCCAGAAGGTCTTGGCGATCCTCGAAGCTTACCCCAGCCGCGCGCAGGCGACGGCCGAACGTGTGTTTGAGGTCGTGAACCCGAACCATGGGAAGTCCAGCGCGCATGCGCGCCTTCTTCCATGCCGAATTCAACATCGACGCCGCCGGCTTTGCCTCGAACGTGAAGACGTGCGTCGGATGCTGACCGCGTCGCGCCGCAACCACGGATCGTGCAACTCGATTGAGCACCACAAGCCGGTCGTCGGCATTTTTCACTTTCTGTCCCGGGATGATAAACACCGATGTGTCCAGTTCGGGAACCGCGACCTCCCAACTCCAAAGCAGGCCACATATCTCTGAAGCCCGGCATCCAGTGTTGACTCCGAACAGCGCCATTTCCGCGAGATGTGAAGGCAGCTCGCGAAACAGGGTGGACTGCTCACTCCATGATAGTGGGTAGGGTTGGCGTCTCTCGGTTACCGGCAACAGCTTGATCTTGGCTGGAGCCTGCAACCAAGTGAGACCCTGCTCATCGACCCATTCCGCTGCAGCGAGATTGACGATCCGACGCACGATCTGAAGGCCGTTGTTGATCGTTCCCACTTTCCGGCCCCGTTGTCGCTTATGGGCGATCCAGGACTGCAGTGTGCCCATGTGGAGACGATCCAGGGGAACGCCGCCAATGAACGGGATAAGATCCTTGAGCCGCCCAACGTCGTCCGCGATGCTCCGTTTGTGCTGGTTCTCAGTCACAAACTTTGCCGCGGCCTGCTCGAAGCTTCGAGAAGGCCGGACACCGTAGACCTGAGCTTGTCGGGTCTGCTCCATCAGTCGCGCGAGAAACCTTTCCGCTTCTTGGATTTCAGCTGTTCCAGTGCTCTGGCAAACTCGCCGTCCGCAGATGCGTTTGTCGACATGCCAGACACCGCCCCGCCAGATGAGGCCGGGTACTTGTTTGCGTCCCATGTGAAGTCTCCTTTCCGTGCGGGACGCCCGTTGCGGGACTTATAGTCCTCGAACCAAGCATCGAGTTCAAGCCGGTCAAATCCGATCCCCTGCGTGCCGATGGGCACCTCAGTCAAGTAGGGCCGGACCTCGGCGTTGAACCGGTTGCGATCCATGCCGAGGTAATGTGGCGCGTCGCGGAAGCGAATGATCCGCGGGGCAATCGCCGCCCGGCGTCGAGGTCCCTCCTCGCTCATGGCAGCGGTTCCAGAGGGAGAATGGTGACCACGGGAGCGCGCCCAAGCTTGCGCTCGATCTTGATCAGCCCAGCCTCCTCCAACCACTCCAACGCTCGATACTTGGCATTGCGATCCATTCCAAAGCGGAGGCCGGCCAGATTGCTCAAGGGGATGACGGCAGATCGGCTGAGGCCCGCCGCGTACCAGAGTGCGACACCAGCATGCAGGGACTTGCCTGGGAGCCGTGCAGCTGCTTCGAGCCACCCCAGCGGTACAGGACCTTTCAGAAATCCTTCGCCTCTCCTGGGGCGTGCTGGGCGCTTTGGCGAGGCCAATTGCGGGACTGGCTTCAGACGGAAGCGAGATGGATCAATCGGTGCCATGACCACCATCCCCTTTAGATACAGATAATAAGATTGTACGGGGGTGCACCCATGAGCAGGTTCTGTTGCGCTGGCGAGCAGGTGGTCGCCGCTCATCGACGGCTGCTTGGACCGCCGACCACGCGGCGCTGCCGCGAGAATCGGTCCAGCGGTCGGGGTGGCGCACCACCCGCACCGAGGTCCTGAGGCTGAAACCATCGAGCACGACCGCGCTGGCCTCGGCCATGAGGCGCTGGGTTTCGGCGATGGTCTCGTCGAGCTTCTCGAGTGGCGCCTCGATCAGCAGCGCATCGTGATTGGGTGCGCAGATCGAGATCCCGGCCTCGGAGACGAGACAGCACGCCAACCGCAGCATCTCCGCGCCGTTGGCCTGCATCGGGAAATTGCGCAGGCTCCGGGGGTTGGCGTTGGCGCCCACTCCAAGCCGCCAGCCGAACACCGACGATATCTCTCGATGCAAGAGCGCCTGTATCTCGACGCCGTCCAGCCACGACCAAAACCGAGGGAACGTTGCCCTGTGATACCGCAGCAGATCTCGCGCCTCGGCCTCATGCAATCCTAGTTGTAACGCAAGCCGCGTCGGGCCGATGCCGTACTGCACGCCCAATGCGCAGGCCTTGAACCGCTGTCGGACCTGTGGGTGCGTCTCGATCGTCGCGCTGATCGGGGCCACACCGGTTGCGATGGCCAGCGCGAGATATGGATCGCCGCTCATATAGGCGTGCCGCATCCAAACCTGTCCCCTTAGTTCCGGCACAATCGTCGTATAGCTGAATGTGGCCAAG
>CAYMEB010000489.1:0-2614 GCA_964389095.1 uncultured Hyphomicrobiaceae bacterium | reverse complement strand
GCGGCTTCCAGTCGGAGGTGCCCTCGGGCCGCCAAGAGAACTCGTGACCGTCCCACACGATTCGGAAGTCGATGGGCGAAAAGAGTGTCCAACCAAAGCCGCTTGCCTGGACGAAGGGTTCGCAGTAGCGATGGGCGCGCAACGGGATTGCGCCGCCGAAAGTGGCGTCGGGGCGTTCGGGCATCCTGGCGCCAGGAACAAGCGACAGAAAGCGGACAAGTGGCTGCATGACTACCAAATTTTGCAATGACCCGGTATGCTAGGGAATCGCTGATTTATCCGGGCAGGCCATGATAGCGAAGGCAGTTGCAGCCTGCGACGATGTAGCGATGAAGCAGACGAGTTTTGCCAGTGCCGAGTACGCCGGCAAGAAGCGCCAGACGCGCCGGGAGCGCTTCTTGGCCGAGATGAACGCGGTGGTGCCGTGGTCGAGGCTGGAGGCGTTGATCGAGCCGCACTACCCGAAAAGCGGCAAGGTGGGCCGACCGCCCATTGGTGTGCCACGGATGCTGCGCATGTACTTCCTGCAGCAGTGGTACACGCTGGCCGACGAAGCGCTGGAGGACGCGCTGTACGACAGCCAAGCCATGCGCGAGTTCATCGGCATCGACCTGGGGCGCGAGAACGTTCCCGACGCCACCACGCTGCTGAAGTTCCGCCGTCTGCTCGAGCAGCATGAGCTGACATCGGCAATCTTGGCCGAGGTCAACGCGCACCTGACCGAGCGTGGGCTGCTGATGCGCCAGGGTACGGTGGTGGACGCCACCATCATCGCCGCGCCCAGCTCGACGAAGAACGAGGACGGCAAGCGCGATCCCGAGATGCACCAAGCCAAGAAGGGCAACCAGTGGCACTTCGGGATGAAGATGCACTCGGGCGTGGACGCCGAGTCGGGCCTAATCCACAGCGTCGTGTGCACGGCGGCCAACGAGGCCGACGTGGTGCACGCGCACGACTTGCTGCACGGCCAGGAGAGCCAGGTTCACGGGGACAGTGGCTACACCGGGCTGGACAAGAGAGAAGAGATCACCGGCGCGCAGGCCGAAGGCCGGCTGCGCAAGGACATCGACTGGCGCATCGCCATGAAGCGCGGCCAACTGCAAGCCATGCCAGAAGGCCCGGCGAAGGCACTGTTCGAGTGGTTCGAGCGGCGCAAGGCGCAGGTACGGGCGATCGTCGAGCACCCGTTCCACGTCATCAAGAACCTGTTCGGCTACCGCAAGGTCAGCTACCGCGGGATCGCCAAGAACGAAGCCCGGGCGAAAGCGCACGCGGCGCTGGCCAACCTGTACATCGCCAGGCGCCGATTGATGGCCCAAGGGGTCAGTGCGTCTGCGGCATGAGCGAGGGCAGCGAAGCGGCCTCAAAACGCCGCACAACGACCTCAGGGGCGCCACTTCTGCCATCACCAGTCGCCATCAACGTACGGCGTCGGCCAATCGACGGACACAAAACGCGTTATTCAGCGCTTCCCTAGGATCAAAATATAGGGAAGTCCAACAGACCGCGCTCGGCCTTCAGGTGGAAAGTTTGCAGGTTCGGCGGTACACGAAGGGGAGGGTTGAGCAATGGGGAGAGCCGTTGGTCATGGTCTTTCACGTGCTTTCCTGCGCGTCCTTCGGGCGCCGTCCCAAACCCTAGCCGCCGCTGCAGCCCTTGGTCGCTTGGATCCGGTATTGGGTGCGGTCGGCCTTGTCCACGACGCCAGGAGCCCCCGGTGGCCCGCCGCGTTGCCCCCGCCCCACAGCGGCAACGAAGGCGGAGTGCCGCCGACGCGGGCAGTCCGGATTGCCACTGAACATCGACATCGCGAAGCCGATCGCTCGGCGCGGGTCGAGTAACGGCCGATGTCGACCAGGCGCATCCCAGGGATCCGTGTGCTGCACATTGGCGTCGTCCGTCCAATTTCTAGGGATTGCAAGCCCGCATGACTCTTCCGCGCAGTTCTTGCGGGCGCAGGTGCGCGCGAGAGGCACACCGCATCGTCGGATTGGCGATTTCACTGCTCGGTTGTGCAGTGGTGGCCGGCCGTGAACTGGCCCCGATTGCCGATGCCTGCCGTCCGGTTTTCATCGTGGCCCATCAGGACGATTGGCAGCTGTTCATGGGCGACGTTGCCGCGGAATTGATACGTCGAGCGCCCGATGCCACCTTCATCTATCTGACTGCCGGCGATGGCGGACGCGAGGCGAGCTATTGGAAGGCACGAGAATCCGGCGCTCTTTCGTCCGTGTCGTTCGCACTCGGACAAACCCCGCCTGATCGGATCGGCCAAGTCCAAGCCGCCGGTGATCGGCAGTTGCCACTGCGTTGTGAGGACGTCAACGTGGACGCAGTACCAGTCAGGCGATGCTTGCTCGGGGAGACGGCCTCCTACTTCCTCCGGCTTCCCGATGGCAATCACGAGGGTGAAGGCTTCGAGTCGACGGGAAGCAACAGTCTGACCAAGCTCCAAGCACCAGGGGCCAGTCCGTTGGGTACAGTCGATGGGTCTCACGCTTTTGCAAGTTGGGCGTCGCTCGTCCAGACGACCAGTGCGATTCTTCGCCTGGAGCAAAAGCGCGACTCCAACGCCCAGCGCGAAGTATGCATCCATTACACCGATCCGGAAACG
>CAYMEB010000488.1:0-2617 GCA_964389095.1 uncultured Hyphomicrobiaceae bacterium | reverse complement strand
GAAATAGCCGGATTCGAACCTTATCCATGGCCTCGGATCGGGGGAGCAGGCCAGTAGACGATCGCGTTCTGCATGAAGCCTTCGCGCGCGAAGGCGGCGTAGTCGCGCGGCGCCCATACCGGCTGACGTGGCCCGTCGAGCGCGACGAGAGGCGCGGGGCGGTGCGCGGCCTTTGCGCCCACGCCGAGATCGATGACAGCCGCGAGACGCGCGCGCATGTCGGCGAGCCAGCGCGCGCCGCGGGGAAGGCGTTGGTGGAGGGGCATTGGGGCTCGTTGGTCGGGGAGAGGGGAACGATTGGAGAGCAGTGCGAATGTGGCGGTACGCGGTGGCGACGGAGCGCGCTCGCACCATCCACCAAGCGCCGAGCGACGGGGTGGGAAGGCGCAGCTTAAAGACTTCTGATCAACGGGTTCGATCTCTTCTGCAGCAACAGGTCGGTGATGGCCCAAACGAGAACGTCGAGGCGATCCGGGCTCTTGCCGCCGAGCGTGGCCGCGGTGGTGCCGTCGGCGGCGAAGGCGACGAGCTGGTTCTCGAGCGCGACATGCTCGCCGACATGGACGACACGGCCATCCGCGTAGAGCGCGGCCACCGGCTCGGCCCGATGCCACTTGCCGGTGGTGGCCCGCACCTTGCGCACGGGAATGGTCGCGTCGACCTGCTGGATCACCAGAACGCCCAGATCTCCGCCCTGATTGACCTCGGCGACGATACGGCTGGCCTCGAAGTCGCGGGCGGCGGCAACGGCCGCTCGCGCCCACACTTGGGGTTCGCGACCCTTGATGGTCCGGTCGGACAGCATGTAGGCCCGGCCGTCGATGCCGAGGCCGGCGACGACGATCCCGTAGGCGTCCGCGTCGGAGTTCGAGCTGACGGGCGGATCGACTGCCACGACGACTCTTGTCAGTTCCGGTGCGCGATCGGCGCGATTCTGCTCGATCCATTCGCGGCGCCACAGACCGCCGGATGCAACTTCGACGATCTCACCGTCGAGTTCCTGCGCGCCAAGCGCCGTGCCCCCGTAGCGCCGCTGCATCTGGGCGAGGAACGTCGGCGCAAGGTTCGTGGCGTTGTCAGCGGTGGTCGCATGGGTGACGGCCGTCGTCGTGTCGGCAACGAGCCGCTTGAAGATCCGCTGCGATGAAGGCGTGGTCGTAATCAATGTACGAGGGTCATCGCCGAGCCGAAGCGCCAGCTGCAGCATGTCCCAACTGCGCTCCGCGCGCTTCCAGCGGCAAAGCTCGTCACACCAGGCCAGATCGAACTGCGGCCCGCGCAGGCTCTCGGGATCCTCGGACGAAAAGAGCTGAGCGATTGCGCCGCCGGGCCATGTCACCATGCCCTTCGACGGTTCGAACGCCGGCCGCTCGCCCGCAGGATGTACGGCCAGGAGTCCCGAGATGCCCTCGATCATGACGGAACGCACATGCGCGATGGTCGGGCCGACGAGTGCGATCCGCAGTGGCCGGCCTCCATCCGCACCCACTCCGCACCGGCGCGAGTCTTGCCGGCGCCGCGTCCCCCGAGAAACAGCCAGGTCCGCCATGGCCCGCCCCACGGCGTGGATTGAGGCGGCAGTTGTCTGTCGCGCGCCCAGACCTGCCAATCGAACGCGAGACGGACGATCTCGGCATGAGACAGATCAGCCAGTAGGCGCGCCTGGCGTTCCGTGCGACCGGAGGCGATCAAGGCGCTCCGCAATCTCGCGGCGGAACTGCTCCGCTTCGGCGGCGAGGGCTCGGGCCGCGAGTGCGGCGTCGCTTCCCGGCTTTGCGGCGTCGGTGTTGGCTGGCTTGGCGAGGGCAGTGGACAACTCCATCAGCTTCTCGAAATTCTTGATCAGATTTGCGAGGTCGCGGCTCTCCCGCTCGGCCTCGGCGGCCGAGAGCGAGTTCGTCGTCGCAACGCGGGCCTCCATGTCGGCGAGGCGCGCGTCGATCACGTCGTAGAGCCGGCGGATGATCGCGCGGCGATGGGTCTCGCTTCCTCCCGATGACGGGCGACGTGCCTTCACGTCGGTCATCAAGGGTGCGGAGGCAGCTTCGGGCGCGATGGCGCCCGCGACCGTGGCGGCTTCGATCATGCGGCGAGCCTGATGCAGCCGCAGCGCGTCGGTGCCGCGCGGACGCAAGGTCCACCCCAGAAGGCGAGCGTTCTCGGAGATTTCCCGGGCGCGAATGCCATAGCTCGCGGCGATCGCCTCTACGGTTTGGGTCGATTGCTCGTAGGCCGAGCGGATATCCGCCCAGGGCAGTTCGGGGTGCTTCATGTCAGAGCTTTCGGATGTGGCATCGGGCGTCACGCGCGGAAGCGCCGGCGGCAGTCGCGGCGACCGGAAGGGCAGATGGGCGAGAACCTCGGGCGGCTCGATGGACCCTGAGCGGAATTGCTCTGGAGAACGGCCGAGATGCGGTTTCGATTGCACGGGGCTGCGCCTGGACCTGCACGGCAGCGGCGACCCCTCCCGATCCGTCGGGCGCGGTGTCTTCGCCCAGGTATCGGATCATGCCAGAAAGATAGCATTGACCCGTGCGGGTCGCACAGCTGGGAGATTACCCAGCAGGGTGATTCAATTCACCACATAGGATAGCGGCCAGAACAGGGTTCTGAAGGT
>CAYMEB010000487.1:0-2619 GCA_964389095.1 uncultured Hyphomicrobiaceae bacterium | reverse complement strand
CGAGGACGGCGGCCTGGGTGCGGTCGGTGAGGTTGAGGCTGCGCAGGATCGACGATACGTGGTTCTTCACGGTTCCCGAGCTGAGGTGCAATCGCTGTCCGATCTCTCGATTGCTGTACCCCTCGGCCACGAGCAGCAGCACTTGCCGCTCGCGGGTCGATAGCTCGGAGAGAGAACCGGGGCTCGGTGTTGCGCCGACGGCGGTCGCTGGACCGCCTCGCGCAGTGAACAGCCTGGCGGCGGCGGACGGTGACAACTGCATGATTCCGGCGTCGGCGGCGCGAACGGACTGCGCGAGGTCCTTCGCTGCGATGTCCTTCGTGAGATAACCAAGTGCACCGGCGGCCATGGCTTCGTCGACGAGTGCCTGCTCGACGAACGTGGTGAGCATCAGCACGTGGGTGTCTGGGAACCGGGCGGTGATAGCAGCCGTGGCAGCGATGCCGTCCATGACCGGCATGCGGATATCCATCAGGACCACACGCGGTCGCAGGCGCTCGACCAACGCAACCGCCTCGGCACCGTCGGATGCGGTCCCGACCACCTTCACCCCGTCGTCGAGGTCAGCCAACGACGCCAAACCTTCGCGGACCATCCACTGGTCGTCGGCGATGACGACGGAGATCGGGTCGATGGGGTCGGGTGTGCTCATGGCTATCGCGGAAGGGACGCAACGAGAACCGTACCGGCTCCGGGGCTGGAGCGGACGACCAAGGAACCGCCGAGGCGCGTGAGCCGTTCCCGCAAGTTCTTGAGCCCGGCGCCACCGGAGCCGACCGTGGCGTCAAAGCCACGGCCGTTGTCGGCAACTGTGACACTTGCGGTGGATGGGGTCACCGAGGTCGAGAGTCGGGCACTCGATGCTTCCGCGTGCCGCAGCACGTTCGTCAGCCCCTCTTGAGCACACCGGTACAGGGTGATCTGGGTGGTGAGTGCAACGTCGGCATCATCGCTGAGGTCGAGGTCGACGGACATCGACGGCCCCAGTCTGCCGACCATGTTCCGCAACGATTCGCTGAGCGAAAACCCCCTCGTGTCGGCGTGCGCGCCGTCGACCGCGATGCGCAGGTCAACGAGGGCCTCGGCTATTGCGCCGCTCGCCAGTTCGATGGCCTCATCGGCCTTGGCCGGGTCGCGGTCGCGAAACGCAACGGCCTTGCGCAGCTGAATCGACGAGGCGAGCAGAAGGTGGCCCATGCTGTCGTGAAGGTCCTGGGCCAGACGCTGCCGCTCACCAAGACGGGCCAGTTCGGCCTCCGAGGTGGCGGCGTCGTCGAGCTGCCTCAGCAGGTCACCGACCGCCATGATGAGGAGGGCCGCAATGCCCCACGCAATGAAAGGTTGGGCACCGTGGTCGCGTCGGTCCTGGACCAGGCCGAACGCCATGAGGCCAAGAATGGCAATCGTGTAGACGGCCCGCCGCGGGTTGCGCTGTCGTCTACGGATGTCGATCAGCGGCAGAGCGAACAGCAGGGTGGCGTATGTCGGTTGTCCGGCCAGCACCGCGAAGGTGGCAGTGAGCGCAGCGGCGATTCGGAACCATCCCGGCGCCTCAGGGCCGACCGTAAAGAGGAACCCGAGGATGCCGGTGGCCACAGTCGCCCCGATAAACGCAACGAGATGCGACCAGTTGGTCGTGTGGGCTCCGGGGATTGGGCCCGGACTCGGCGGACCACCGTGCCGTTCAACGACGCCGGCTAGGAGCACCGCCAACGGCACGCCCACTGCGATCGTGAGGTACGTCGTTCGAGTGCGGGCCATGAGCATGCCAGGCCAGTCTCACCCGGACGATTCGGGTTGAACAAGTGCCACCTGGCAGGGGTCACCCGGCACCGTGCCGCAACACTGAAGTGGCCACCGGGCACTTCCGATCCGATGATGAGGTCCGTCACGATGGTCGACATGAAGAAGCACATGTGGGCAACTCGTATGGCTTTGGTCGGTATCGGCTCGATGCTGACGACGTTCACGTTGTCGATCGTGTTGACGGCGTGCGGGTCATCGGGGTCCGCAACGTCGAGCGATACCACCGCGAACAGGGTCGACGCCGGGACGACGTTGCCCAGCACGGCTGTCCGAACGTTCAAGGCAGAGGTTTGGGTCGACAACTGGTTCGCGCTCTACAACGGCGACACGAAGGTCGGTGAGGACTCGGTACCGATCACCACGGAGCGCTCGTTCAACTCGGAGATCTTCACCTTCGAAAGTGCGTACCCTCTCGAACTGCGGGCCGTGTCGAAGGACTACATCGAAAACGATACCGGCCTCGAGTACATCGGCACCGGTCGCCAACAGGTCGGCGACGGCGGTTTCATCGTCCAAATCACCGATGTCAGCACCGGCCGGGTGGTTGCCGTTTCGGACGCCTCATGGAAGGGCTTCGTGGTTCATGCTGCCCCACTCAACGACTGCGCCGACTCGAAGACGCCGGAGCTCACGTGCACGAACCGAATTCTGCCGGAACCGCCTGGCTGGAAAGCAACGTCGTTCGACGACAGTTCGTGGGTGAGCGCCACGCTCTACAGCAAGGACCAGGTCGGGGTGAAGGGCGGTTACGACTCGATCTCGTGGGACTCCGCCGCAAAGCTCATCTGGACGTCTGACCTGAAGGTCGACAAC
>CAYMEB010000486.1:0-2620 GCA_964389095.1 uncultured Hyphomicrobiaceae bacterium | reverse complement strand
CAATCGAGTACCTCGTCGTCAACGCGGAGACCGGCCGCGCAGTCGTCGCTCACGCTCGCAGCGAGCTGATTTTGCGATCCCTCGCGCCTGGGCGGTACGTGGCTTTCTCCGCAGCTCCAAAGAACGGCTTGTTCGGCGTGGCCATGTGCGAAGTCATCGCTGGAGCTCGCACGGCGGTTCAGGTCGTATGCATCGACAACCCAGCATTTTCCGGTGCAGTCGAAAGGGCTGGTGGTCATGAGCCGTTGGCCCGGGCCAATACGGTGCTGCCCGACATAGTTCGGCACGTGTGGCGGACTTCGCCGACTGCGTCTCACAACGAGTGACGTCTTTGTCGAATCATTTCATTACTAAAGGCCACGCCGCCCAGTACGCGTCTTCGCGTGCGGGATCTCGCTGCCGATCCTCGGTGAATCCACCGGTTTGCCTACGGTCGCCGGCTTCGCCCCGACAAAGAATCCACGCAATGGATCGGAGCGCGTCACTTGACGCAGCTCCGAGTAGCGCTAAACGCAATGTAACTCGTGACGATTGAGTCGAGACCATCAAGGTGAATGCAGGTATTTGTCCTAAAGAGGTTCTCACTGATGGGTAGATCTGCGCGTGCATGGATCGGCTGTTGTCTGGTGCTGTCGGTTCTCGCTGCATTGACCACCGCAGCTTGGCCAAGCAGTGACACGATGATGCCGCCCGTGGGCACCGAATCTCCGCCTCTCGCGCATTCGTCGCCCGGTCCGGAGGCCGTAGCGGACGCGCTGAACGAGCCCGAACGCGTTCCCGCAGCGATCGAGCCCGCGTTCGCCGAGCCTTCCGTGCCCGCGACGAGCAGCGGTGCAGAGTCCGATCTTCGTGTGCGCGTGCATGACGCGCGCGGCGCACCCGTCTTCGGCATGAACGTCGAAGTTGTGGTACATGCCGCCCCTCTGCATCGCGCCCTAGGCGCTACGGCTGTCGATGGTGTGTGGACCACGCGACTACCGATGACCGGGACGACTGCGGTAGCAACGACAATTGAAATCGCGAACGGCGCGTCGCGGCGCATCGCCGTGCGCCCTGGCACCGTGGCCGATGTGATCTTCGGGCTCGAGGCCGAAGTGACCGTGTCCGGTCGCGTGCTCGATCCGGCTGGTGCACCCGTGGTCAGGGCCCTGGTCTACTCGGCGCCGCCGACGACGGCGCAGCATCTGATCCGAACGTCGCCGCGGGCCGTCAGCGACGCCGAAGGGCGTTACACGGTGCGGCATATCGCGCACCGTTCGTTTCTCGGAGCGCGAGCGGAGGGTCACACAGGCTCGGCGCTCTACGTTCTGGGCGACGCGGCCGTGCGGGACGGCGCGGTGCAGCTGGATCTCGTCGTGGGTGACGGTGGCGCCACGATCCACGGACGCGTCGTGGATGCACGCGGATTGCCGGTCGTGGGCGCTTCCGTTGTCGCGATGAGCAGCGAGCGTGCGCGTTGGCGTCCCGTGCGGGTCGGCATTTCGACGTTGGCTTGGCAGCGCGTTTGCGCAGTCACCGACCGCGAAGGGGCCTTCGCCATTACGGGTCAGGCTCCGGGCACGACCACCATCGCGGCGTGGGCCGCGGACCGACCGCGCGTCGAGCAAGAAGTGTCCCTGGCTCGAGGCCAGACGGCAAATGTCGTCGTGCCTCTGCCCGATGGCGCTCATGTCGCAGGCGTCGTGCGTGGTCCGGATGGCCGGCCGTTGTCCGATGTCTGCGTACAGTGTACGGACAGATTTCGGGACGAGAGTACTCCGATTACCTACACCGATGCGGAAGGTGCCTATCACCTCATGGGATTGCCGCTGGGTCGCGTGAAGCTGCGTGCATCGTCTGACGGAATGTCGGCTGTCTCGTGCGTGGCAGAGGCCTCCATCTGCGGATCGAAGCACGACTTCGTGCTCCGACCGGCGCCCCGCATCAGCGGCCGCGTAATCGACGAGCGAGGTGCGGCTGCCGTTGGCGTTTGGATTGAGGGGCGCGAGCCCGAAACGCGTCGACCGGCCTCCAAGCCGCAGAAGACCGGCGGCGACGGGTCGTTCTCGATTGCGTGCTATGACGAAGGCATCGTTGAGATCAGTGTGCGCTGGGAGGGATCCGCCATGGAAACACCCGCTGTGACAGTCGTGTCCTGTCCGTCCTCCGACGTTGTGTTGCGAGTCGAGTCATCGTCGACGTTCGGCGCGAAGCTGTGCGGGCGCATCCGCCTGGATACGCCCGCAGCTTCTCTCGGCCTTCAAGTGCGTCGCCTCGGCGGCACGCCGATCCTGAGGTCGCTCGCGCGACCGCGCGCGGATGGCAGTTTCGATAGCGGGCCGCTGCCGCCCGGCACGTACGAGCTCGTGCTCCAGATCGACTTCGAGCGTACAGTCGAGTTCGGACCGTTCACGCTCTCAGCAGGCGAACAGCGCAACTTAGGCGATGTCGGCGTGACCGATGCGTCGGCAAAGTAGCGTCGACGGCGTGTAACCCGTTCAGAGTGGGCGCCGCTCGTCGATCTGCTTGCAACCTCTTCGACTTGACCGCGCCAACCAGCGTGGCTGTGCGATACGGTGGCTCCCCGGTCCAACCCGGGTACATGGGTGACACTCTTGTCCGGGCACATGGGTGACAGTCG
>CAYMEB010000485.1:0-2620 GCA_964389095.1 uncultured Hyphomicrobiaceae bacterium | reverse complement strand
CAGCGAGGGCCGCGCGGCGCCGATCGGCCATGGCGCGTCGCGCTGTCAGGCCCTCCGGCAGGCTCAGATTGGTTCCGTTGGCCTCGGAAGACTGGAAGATCTCTTCAGGCGAAAGGTCGCCCATTGATGGGGAGGCGATACCCCGCGGGGAAATCATCCGCGAAAAGTGTCGACGCCCCTCCCAAACATCATACTGCGTGTTGAAATCGCCGATGTAAGATGCCGCCTGAGGGTGCGTATCGGTGACATGGAACGACTCGACGAAAGCCTCGACCGCGAGTTTCCAGTTGCAGGCGATCGGCCGCGTGACATGAGCTGCCGTGAAGCGTTCCTGCATTGGCCAGCGCTCGAAGATCCGAGGTATGTCCTCCAGGTAAGCCTCAAGCGGGGGGGCATTCTCGTCCATGGTCACAAAAACGAACCCACCCCACCTGCCGACGCGCGCTTCGGGCAAGCGGAACGCATTCTCGTCCACGTGAGGAAAATCCCACGGCGTCGGTGTTTCCTTGAGTCTCCCGTCGAGAGCCCATGTGAAGCCGTGAAAGGGGCAGCGAAATTGTGCGACACGTCCGTCGCAATCGCGGAGTTGGCGACCACGATGAAGGCATGCGTTATAGAGCGCGCGGATTTCGTCGGGCCCGCTTCGCACCACGATGAGTGAGCGGTCGCCGATCTCATAGATGACGTGATCTCCAACCTCGGAGATCTCATCCTCACGACATGCCATCTGCCACACCTTCGACCAGAGTGACGCGAACTCCTTTTTCAGGAACTCTGGACTCGTGTACTCGGAGACAGGCACGCCATTTAGTCCGAGATCATGATAAGGAGCCGCGGCGAGCTGCCACGGCTGCTCACGCGGATCATCCCGCAAAAGATCTTGAACCGTCGGATAAGGACGCCCCAGAGGATCGGGCCGCTCATCATCTGCCATCTTTTCCCTCCAGGTTCAGAGCGTGAGCCCGCCGTCAACCGACAACAGCGCTCCGGTCACGAACCGCGCCTCAGGTCCTGCGAGCCAAGCAACTGCGCCGGCGATGTCTTCCGGCGCTCCCACAAAGCCAATCGGGTGTAAGCTTGCGGCGCGCGCGCGCGCCGCATCAGCATCCCCAGAAGCCGCGCGCAGGCGCTCCACCATGGGCGTCTCTACCGAGCCGGGCAGGACAGCGTTGCAGCGGATACGAAGTCCCTTACGTCCGCAATAGAGCGCAACCGACCGCGTGAGCGCATGCAGTCCAGCCTTGCTGGCCGCATAGGCAGGCATGTCACCAACCGCGCGCACGCCGGCTGCTGAACCGATATTGACGATCGATCCACCGCTCACCATCGCACGCACGGCCGTCCGACACCCAAGGAATGCGCCATCGAGATTGACCGCCATGACGCTGCGCCAAGCGGAGAGCGAGGTGTCCTCCATCGGGCACGGCCCCGGGTTGACGCCAGCATTATTGACAAGAAGATCGAGGCCGCCAAGGTCACGTGCGACCCGCGCGGCAAGGTCATCCCACATCTCCTCTGAGGTGACATCGAGCGGGATGAACATGGCTCCGAAGGCGTCGGCAGCCGCCCGTCCCTTGTCGGTCGCGGAATCCGCCAACACCACCCGCGCTCCGTCCGCGACGAGCCGCCGCACGATCGCCAATCCAATTCCCTCGGCGCCCCCCGAAACCACTGCGACACGCGTCATCGATCAGGCCCTCCCAGTGAACTTGATCGGCAATCCAAGGAGCCCGCGGTGCTGAGAACTCGGCACGCGCTTGAGCGTCGCCTCGTCAGCGTCGAGTTCAATGTCGTCCATGCGGTCGAGCAGCGCGCGGAAGGCAAGCGCAAGCTCCTTGCGCGCAAGCATCGCGCCGACACAGAAGTGGATGCCGCCACCGAACGCGAGATGCTGTGCGGCGTTGGGGCGCGCCAGTTCGATGCGCGCGGCGTCGGGGAACACCCTTTCGTCCCGGTTTGCAGCGCCATAGCGCAGCTGTATGACCTCGCCGGCCCTTATCTGGACACCGCCGATTTCCACGTCGACCTTCGCCCGTCGATAGTGGCCCTGAACCGGGCTTTCCGCACGCAGGATTTCTTCGACGAAGGTGCGCATCTCCTTCGTCGACGAAGCCCGTACGCGCGCCTGCAGGTCGGGGTCGCGAGCCAGATAGAGCATTCCCGCAGACAGAGTGTTGGTCGTTGTCTCGTTACCGGCAACCATGAGCTGCGTGAGAATGGAAACGATCTCCGCGTCACCGAGCCAAGCCCCGGACTGATCTCGTTTGTTCGCCAGCGCGCTCAGAATCGAAGCATTCGGCTCAGCTCTTCTCACGCGAACTTGGTCAAGCAGGTACTCGACGGCTTCACGTTGCTTCAAGGCGCATTCGACCAACCGCTCATCGCTTCCCATGAGACCGAGCATCTCGATGAAGGCGTCGGACCACTCCTTGACTTTCCAAATGCGGTCGCCTTGGAGCCCCAGCTGATCTGCGATGACGATGAGCGGAAGAGGGGCTGCGAACGCCTTCACGAACTCACACCGCCCATCCTCGATAAAGCGGTCAATGAGGTCGCCGATCACGCCGTCAATGAACGGCGCAAGGGTCTCGACGCGCTCCGCGCTGAAGATCGAATTGAC
>CAYMEB010000484.1:0-2623 GCA_964389095.1 uncultured Hyphomicrobiaceae bacterium | reverse complement strand
CCGTGCGCCACGTCCAGCCCGCAGACCTCGGCGTGGAACCAGCGGTCGGCGCCCAGGCCGTCCACCGCCACGCGCAGGTTCTGGGGCACGCCGGACTCGCCGCGAAATGATCACTTTCGTTGTGTTCAGCCCGTCTTTTGACCGAATGCCCTGCGGCGCGCGACGCGCCTAACGGGACTTTGGGTCGCGGCGCACGAACCGGAGCTTTTGCTCCGGATATCCGGCTGAGTGAATCGTCCCAAAGACACCTGACTTGTCCGAGCCCCACTCCGCATCAACTACCCATTCGAACGCGACATCAATCTCCCAACGCGTTGGCAATCCGGCCGCAGCGTCACCCTCATGCACGAGTCGCCATTCACCGCTGCTCGAAATCACGCCCTCTGGCGTTGTCAGCGTGGGACGTTCTGGAACTTGGCTACCACATTCGTTTGTCGCGAACATCTTGACCAAGCAAGGACGCCGACGATCCAAACTCACGACGCCAGACAGAAGCGGGAGTTGTCGCTGCAGATATCCCGACGCACATACCTCCAATGTCTGCCGAGGAACACCAGAGCCCGCAAGTTCGAGATGCACCTGTGCGAATTTTGCGCCCGGACCCGACAGATTGAGCCTTGTCGGAATGGCCACCACTGCTCCCGGCTGCACAGCTTCTTGGGTAACCGTTGCAGTCGTACACCCGCAGCTCGATACGGTACGCGTGATTTGAATTGCTTGCGCCGAACAGTTGGTCAATTCGAACGCATGCTCGAGCACACGTGGTCCGTCTGAAAGATCTACCCTACCGAAGTCGAACCTGTACACGCCGCATAGCGGCGATGCTGCATTTCTTACGACGCCTCGCGTGAAATGCACGATCACCCCTGCGGCGGCAAGAATCGCCACGAGCATTAACGTCGACCGGACAAAGCGCCCTCGGTGACGCCCAGTGATTTCGGTGACCATATCAAGCTCCACCCGGATCTCTCGAAGCGATGCCCCGCTGCCGAGATCTCACGAGCCAGCAAGTGATCCCGATCACTGCCAAGGCGGGGAGCGCCACGAGCACCGCAACGAACGACCATCGCACAGGCGTAGCCTGCACAGCCAACCCGCCCGATGAGCCGGCAGACGAGCTATCGGCACCCCTCGAAGGCGCGACGGCGCTTCGCTTCGCGCTCCGGACCAGATCTGCCAGACTTCCCTGCGGCGGTGCGAGCAGCGGACCTGGGAGCTGATACATCGCTCCGTCCAAATACAAGTAATCCCGGCCAATCTCGTAACTCATCGGAACGCGACTATCGTGAACCTTCGTCCCAACCGGTAGCGCCGTCTCAAATTGCGAGGGTGACACCGAACCGACCACAACTTTTCTGAAATTCAATCGACGATATCGAACCAGCTGTTTCGCGGGAGATGGTCCCGCCGGGTTCGGCGCCGTCGCCCGCCAACTTCTCAATTCCGCAGTTTGAGGCACGCGAATGCCATCGCAAACAGCCCATTCAGTCACCTCAAACCGCTGACTAGTCGTGCACACCAACGGATGACCTTCCAGGATCCTGATTTCTAGCGACCGGAGTTCGGAGCAATCAGGCGAGGCGCCCTCGAGTTTGTAGATGACGCTTCCGCCGGTGGCAAAGGCTGGTTCGAATTCAAACCGACATCCGCTCGCGTCATGATCGACGGTCCGAGGGCGGCCCTCCGCGACAATTCCCGCAAGCGACGCGCCAGATGGGAAACGACCATCCATCAGAGAAAAAAGGTAGCCCTGCGAAAAAGTGTCGACGGAACTTGGATGCCCGCCGAATTCCGCGGTAGGCATCCCCTCGATGCGATGGCTCCACCGGCCGTCGGACCACACATTGATCTGGACGACGGCTGCCCGGCCCGTGCTCGGCGCACTCCTTCGCTCAATTCGCATCCGATCCCCGACTACGAGATACCGGATTCGATCCTGGGAGACAGGCTCGCCAAGAGGCGCTTCCGAATCGGCAGCAACCGCGGGAAATGCGACGACTTCGAATTCGGTTTCGAAGTCAACGCCCATGAGCCGCTGCGAGTCCCGAACCAAATCAGCAAAGCGCTCCGATGATGCTGGGTTCGACTGCCGGGACGGCGACTGCCAATTCGACGCAGTCAGCGGACCGAGTAGTCCGAACACGGTCGTAAGCGCGCGGAGAGATACCAGCATCACGACTGCTACTCCCATCCGTACGTCGTGCAGCTAACACGGCTGCAGTGCCCATCCTGCATCAGGCCGACACAGGAAACCGTCGAGCCCCCACCCTGGCAAACTCCAGACCAACGGACTCCACATCCGTTCGGCGTGCCCCCCAGTTCGACGTAATGACAAATGCGCGTCCAAGCAAACACACACTTCAAACGCGGCAACGCCAATTCGCAACGCTCACACGGACTGCCCGGGATGAGACTCGCACAGGCATTCGATTCAACGGGACAGGATCCATCGTTCACGCACTCTGCGAAATCTTCGTCGTAATACTCGCCTGGCGTTGGGGGACCCAGCCCCGCCATCATGGCCACGACGGAGCCCAAGGCGAGAACGCTCCCGAGCGGGATCACCCTAAGGGACTTCGCGCCAAGGGTGAAGGGCACTCGGAAAAACCACGACGACGGATTT
>CAYMEB010000483.1:0-2627 GCA_964389095.1 uncultured Hyphomicrobiaceae bacterium | reverse complement strand
CGTCCAGGTCGTCCCAGCTCACGCGCACCAAGATGACGCGGTCGCAAATCATGAGGTGATGGCCCTCATCCTCGATGACGATCCAACGTAGCGCGCATGCCTCGTCAGCGGGGGTATCCCCCAGGCTCCAGCGGTCGAAATCCGGCGCCGACTCGAACTCGGCGACGTTGCCCGGTGGGGCGAAGTCGAAGGGCTTAAGGATACTCAGATCAACCAGCCAAGGCCGCGTCGGTCGGGGCAGCGCGTGTCCATCACGCCGAAGGCTGCCGAGCATCGCAACACCGCGCATCCTAGTCATCGGCACCTCGTTGTCGTTCCATTGGATGGAACTTTCATTGCTGCGATCTTGGATCAGGCGTCGGCAATTTGCGCTAAGCCACCGAGCAATTGCTGCGTTGCGGCATTGGATTTAGGTTGACATGGAATGAATGGGAAGCGCAATAACGAAACGTCGTTCCATCAATCGGAACCGTTGTTCAAGCCAGTCTGGGATCTCGGGAGTAGCCATGAGCACGCGTTCAGCAGTCGGTCGCCGCGAATTCATCGCAGGAGCGAGCACCCTGGCGCTCGGCGCCTTCGGTGCCAGTCGCGCATTCGCGCAAGAGAATGCAGTCACCTTTACGTCGTGGGGCGGAGCGTTCCAGGACGCGCTCCGGGCCAACATGCTCGCACCGGCCGCGAAAGCGCTCGGCATCACGGTCCGCGAGGACACCACGAACGGCATCCAGGACGTTCGCGCGCAGATCACAGCGCGAAAAGTCACGTGGGATGTGACTGAGCAGGAACTCCCGACGGCGGAGACCTTGAAGCGTGAAAACGCGCTCGAGCCGCTCGACTACGGCGTGATCAGCGCCGACGGCATCCCGAAGGAGTTGGTCAACTCCCACTATGTCGGCTTCATCAACTTCACCAAGGTGATCGCCTGGCAGGTGTCGACCTACGGCGAGAACGGCCCAAAGACCTGGGCCGACTTCTGGGACGTGAAGAAATTCCCCGGCAAGCGCTCGCTGTTCCAGCAGGTAAACTACGCGCTCGAGGCCGCGACGATGGCGCAAGGCGTGCCGATCGGCGAGGTCTACAAGGTCCTCGCCACCAAGGAGGGAATGGACCGCGCCTGGGCGAAGCTCGAGGAGATCGCGCCGCACATAACGGTCTGGTATCGAGGCGGATCACAGTCGGCCCAGCTGCTGCGCGACGGCGAGGTCGACATCATCCACATGGGCCATAACCGCGTTGAAAGCGTCATCGGCTCGGGCAAAAAAGTCGCCTATCAGTTCGACGGCGGCACCATGGACATCGACGCGCTGATGGTCCCCCGCGGGGCGCCCAATAAGGCCAACGCCATGCGCCTCATCAACGAGCTGTTGAAGCCCGACGCTCAAGCCAGGCTCGCCAAGGCGATGCCGCTCGGACCCGTGAACACCAAGTCATTTGCCACCGGGATTCTGACGGACGCCGAGGCGCTCAAGGTAAATACGCATTCGAGGAACATCGGAAAGCAGCTGCTCGTCGATCCCAACTTCTACGTCGGTCGGCTCGACCAACTGACCGAGCGCTTCGAGCGCATCAAGCAGAAGCGCGGTTGAGCAGAAAATGAGTCGGGCGGTGCGCGGCGCCGCCTGACCTCGACTTGGGTGAGGGTATGCCATGGCGGCGGGCGCATCGGCGTCTAGGTCTCTTCCGATCAGCGTCCGGGACGTAGTCAAGCGCTATGGCGCGTTGCGTGTGCTCGACACTGTCTCGATCGAGGTCAGGGCCGGCGAGTTCATGACACTGCTCGGGCCCTCCGGCTCCGGCAAGACGACCCTGCTGATGGCGCTGGCCGGCTTCATCAGCCCGGAAAGCGGCTCGATCCGCTTCGGTGGCACGGAAGTCATCACGACCTCTCCGCACAAGCGCGGAATTGGAATGGTGTTCCAGAGCTACGCGCTGTTTCCTTTCATGAGCGTGCTGGAGAACGTCGCTTATCCGCTCAAGATCCGGGGTATTCCCGCCGCCGACCAAAAGCGTCGCGCAGAAGCCGCACTCGACATGGTCAAGCTCGGCGGCTACGGCGACAGGCGGATCAACCAGCTCTCCGGCGGCCAGAAACAGCGTGTCGCGCTTGCCCGCGCGATGGTGTTCGAGCCTCGCATCATCCTGATGGACGAGCCGCTCTCCGCGCTGGACAAGAAGCTGCGCGAGCACATGCAGATCGAGCTCAAGGCGCTCCACCAGAAGCTCGACGCGACGATCGTCTACGTGACGCACGATCAGCGCGAAGCCTTGACCATGTCCGACCGGATCGCGGTGATCGATAAGGGTCGCATCGCGCAGCTCGACGCACCGCAAGACCTCTACCGGCGACCGAAATCGCTGTTCGTCGCCGATTTTATCGGCGAGTCGGTGCTGGTGCCCGTCGAGCGCGACCGCGATCGCGTCGTCCTGCAAGGCCGGCCGCTCAAACTCACGAATCCGGCGCCAGACGGTGGTCGCCTGATGCTCGTCATTCGCCCGGAGCTGTTGCGTCTCGGCCAGGCGGGCCAAGAGGACAATGTGTTGCGCGGCGTGGTTCGGCAGGCGATCTATCAGGGCGAGTCAAACCTGCTGATCGTGGATACCGGCAACGGGCAAGAGATCAGCGTGCG
>CAYMEB010000482.1:0-2639 GCA_964389095.1 uncultured Hyphomicrobiaceae bacterium | reverse complement strand
CAGCGGGATCGTGCATCGATTTCCGGGACGAGCGCGGAGATCGCGCCTGGCCGCTGCCAGAGGCCGCGAACGCAGCTCCCGATCACCAGGCGGGCAGCGAGGCATTGATCTTGATCAATCGATTCAGCGAATGTGGCTCGCAGCAATGGATCGTCATCGGACTTGGGCAGCTGCATCGAGGTCGACCGGATTGGCTGTCCGAATTTCGTCAAAAGCTCGATGCACCATGTTTCGTCAGGCGTGAGGCCGGGGCGTGCTGATTTGATGCTCCAACAGTTGCCGTCGATCGTTGGCGGCTCATTGAGGAACGTCCCGGTGTTGATCGCGCAGCAGGCGAGCTTTTGATGGCCTCCGGCAGCGCCTAGATTCACCAGATCGCCGTAGAAATCAAGTGTTCCACCGTCGTTCAGGGTCATCAGCGTGTTCCGGCGTCCGGAGGGACGTGAAAGTGCGGCCGCACGACACCGAGGGGCTGACCCTTCGAAGATGAATGGCGTCATGCTCTCCGGGGAACTTGGAGCTCCAACGAGTCGCGGTGTGGCAAACTCATTCAGGTGAAGTGGCTCGGCCGGTGGATGGCGAATCGTTCCGTGTGCAGTCTCAAACGTGAAGTGCGGGTACGGATAGCGAAGCGTCTTTCGCAGGGTGCGCCGTCGATCGCCTGCGCGGATCACGGCGCGGACAGTGACAGTGGATCGGGCGGTCTCGGTCTCGGACTTTGGTTCGAAGTGGTGCAGGGGAATTCGGCCGATTCCGTTTTGTACGGTCATCGCCACGCAGCGTTCCTCGTCCAGAAGCGAGTCAATAACTGCGCCTGCTGGGGTTGCCGCCCGTAACTCGATTTTCTCTCCGTCGGCTGCAAGTTTTGATTCTAAAGTGGGAATGAACGCTTGTGTCCGAGTGTCACAATCCTGGGTATCAAACGACCAGATCACAAGCTCGCCGGAGCGCAGGTCGAGCGGCATGTTGTTCGATCGCAGTCTTCGCAAACTCCATGAGCCTGCCCCCTGAGCCTGCATCAGTTCGACAGCGTGCAGTTGTTGCCAGTTCGTTTCGACATCACGCATCGAGGGTGGCAGAGCGAGAATGTATTGGGCGTGAGGCGCGGGTCGCTTGCAGGGGATCCAGTATTGGTCTCCCCACGGCTCAAGCAGCAGGGGTTCATTTGCACGACTCTGCTGTTCTTCGGTGAGGGGGAAACTGAACGCGTGGCTGTTTGTGCCGACCGTGGCAGTATGGACCTCTTGCCACGGACCGATTGAGTGTCGCATTTCAACCCAGGTCGAACAGGTTGCGGCACCCGGGAAATCCTCCGGAATCGAAACGCCCCTCCAGCGATCGCCAGAAGCGTTCTCCTCGTCGCGCGTGATCCGTCCCGCTGGTCTGCCGTCGGCCAGAACCGTCAAGATGTCATCTGCGATGCTGTTGGAGTCAGCCTCGGGAATCGAAATTCCAACGAGCCAGCGCGGACCTGTTTCATGCAGGCGAAGATGGGGATCTGATCGAGTGAGCGGGGGCAGTTCTTCGATGGTGTCGGCTTGCGTGCCGAAGTCGAGAGCCGCCGCCTCGTCGATCATCTTCTTCCAGTCACTTCCAGATGCCCAGCGCATCTCAGCAAGGGCTTTCGAGCCGAAGAGTGGATCATGCCGACCGCGGAAGACTGCCTTGAGTTCGCGCCACGTCTGCTGGAAGGAGCGGCAGCTGACATCCCGGCCCCCCAGCAGTTTTTCACCGAGCAAATACTCGACTGACTGCGGCCGTCCAGCGCCCCGCAGCCAATCGGCGCCCCCCTGGCGAAATGCGCGACATGGAATTCCAAACTGAAGGTTCAGGGTCAATACCCAACGATGTACCCCGTCGACCTCGAGGGCGTTGCGAAGATTCAGGCCCGTTACAGCCCTCTTGATCAACAGCTTGGTGAGTTCCGTGGGAGCGGCTCCCAGGCGGCGAGCGGGAATCTGCTGCACGAGGAGATCGAGATTCGTGCCACCAACAGCGAACCACTTCAGCGCGTCGCTTTCCCGAACATGTGGCCAGATGGTTCCTTCGATCGAGTCTTCGCGAGCCGCCCAGCACATGCCAAGAAGTAGGAGTAGCCCAAGTTTTTCCGAACTCCGTAAGTGGCTCTTTCCCCAGGGGATCATGTTTCCCCCGATGGCAGGGACTTCGCGGCGACTGAGGGTTTCAATCGCTTCAGCGCTGTGGCGGGCTGCTGCGTGGTAGTGCGGCCAGGGGAAGTTGCCAAATACTCCGGCTTCTCCAAGCGACCACGGTGATTCGGCGCTCACGCCAGCCGACGTAGCCAAATCAAGTACGTGCCGTGTGAGCGCATCGAGCGCGCGAGCTAGATCTTCCGGAATGCTCATGATTTATACGCATGCCCCCGTAAAGCTTTGAAGTGAGATTGAGGATAACCGTGGGAGCGGCTCTGGGAGGCATCTCGATCTGACAGCTCTGGGGTAGCCGCGTTCGCGACCGATCCCGTTGTCACTCGCTTCTCCCGGTCCAAGCGATCTCAGGCATATCGCCCGCCTCCTCCAGATACCCCCCGAACACCACCTCCGCCAGCTCCATGCGCACGCGGCCCATCACGATCGGCGCCACCACGAGCCGCCACGCGCCGCCGTCGGCCGCGCGCA
>CAYMEB010000481.1:0-2647 GCA_964389095.1 uncultured Hyphomicrobiaceae bacterium | reverse complement strand
CCCCTTACCTTGTTCCTGAGCCCTGGTGCGTGATGCTGGGGTGGGAAGTCCGGTGGTGTCGGTATGGCTGTATGCCCCTGCCCTTCGAGGGCCTGGGGGGTGTTGCCCCCGGCGCTGCTGGGTACGCCGGTTCGCTCACGGGGACATGCGCTTGATCGCTCGTTCGTAAGGTGGATGCCGGAGTGCGTGCCCTGGGACGGCCTTCCCGTACGCCATCCGGAGAAGGGGGAACATGACAACGACACCGCAGGACGTGACCGTGTGGGTCGGTCTCGACGTCGGCAAAGAGGAGCACTTCGCTGACGTGCTTGACACCAACGGCGACCGGCTCCTGGCCCGCTCGCTGCCGAACGACCAAAGCGCTCTCGAGCATCTGCTCGACAAGGCCCTCACACTCGGAGCGCCAGCCTTGGTGATCGACCAGCCCGGCTCCATCGCGCAACTCGCCATTGCTGTCGCCGTCACTCGCCAGATCCCGGTCGCCTACATCCCCGGACTGGTCATGCGCCGAGCCGCTGACCTCTACCCGGGCGAAGCCAAGACCGATCGTCGCGATGCGTTCGTGATCGCCAACACCGCCCGCATCCACGCCCGCCAGATCCACTGGCTCGACACCACCAGCGATGCCGCACTCGACGAGCTGCGCGTCCTCAACGGCTACGACATCGACCTCGCCGCCGACATCAACAAGCTCACCAACCGGCTCCGCGACGCTCTCGTCGCCGTCAGCCCAGCGCTGGAACGGGTCCTGGGCCATCAACTTGCCAGCACCGGTCCGCGTCGACTGCTCGCGAAGTGGTCCACACCGACGGCACTGCGCACCGCCGGGCCGACCAAGGTCACCAAGGTCCTCGTTGCGGCGATGCCACGCGTCGGGCAACGCGTCGCCGGCGAGGTCTTCGCTGCGCTCGACGCCCAGACCATCACGTTGCCGAGCGAACGCGTCATGGGACAGGTCATCGGCGAGCTCGCCGTCGAGCTCGAACGGCTCTACCAGCGCCGTGAACGGCTCGCCGAGCAGATCGAAGAGGTGTTCCGCGCCCACCCTTTCGGTGAACTGCTCCTGTCGATGCCCGGCATTGGGCCACGCACCGGAGCACGGATCCTCGCCGAGATCGGTCACCCGAACCGCTTCGCCAACGGAGACAAGCTCGCCGCCTACGCCGGCCTCGCGCCCGTCACCCGACAGTCCGGCAAGTCCATCAACGGCGAGACCAGGTCCAGACGCGGCAACCACCGCCTCAAGAACGCCATGTTCCTCGCTGCGTTCGCATCGCTGCGCTCGCCAGACTCCAAGACCTTCTACGACCGCAAACGCGCCGAAGGCAAGAAGCACAACGCCGCCGTCGTCTGCCTCGCCCGCCGCCGCTGCGACGTCATCCTCGCGATGCTCCGAACCGGCCAGCACTACCAACCCTCCTCCCAGCTACAAGAAGCCGCTTGACAACAAGACGGGGACACCCCCCAAGCGTTCATGACCACCATCATGCTCGACCGAGCCGGCATCTGCCCCGACCTCCCCAGGCCCACCCGCACCACCACATGACCCACGAATCGAGCAGGAGAGAGCCTCATGTCGTAGATCGTGTCAGCACTTGACCATATCGCCTGCATCGCAGCGTCGAACCCCACTCAAACTAGCAGGCCTGAAGCGAGGAAGAAGTCATCATTTCCGTCATCGTCCATGAAACAGCACAGACTTGCTTCCATGCCGATCACACCCACGAACTCGCCTGCGTGACATGCGCCGCCCACGAACTCTCCGGTGAGGTCGTGTTGGTTGGTCCGACGCGTTGCCACCTTCCGACTCACTACTCACGTGGTCATCAGGGATGAAATTTGATACTCAATGGCGAACCCAAGAACTGATTGACAGTGTATTCGGAGACCACAAACGGAAAGCAGCTCAAGCAAGCTGTGGTCCGCCTCGGTTGTGACACGGATTCGGTTGGGTAGCAGCCGACCAACGACATCTTTGCCGTCCCGCACTTCTACCGAACGAAGCGCAGTGGGGCAAAGCGACAACACTCGGCCATCGCATCGTACAGCGAATTGGCTATTGGTGCTTCCAACGTAGAGACTCACCGATGTTTCATTGAATCGACCAATCTGCTGTTCCGAGTCTGGCGAATACTGTCGGGTTCGGATTGCCCATCCAGCGTTTGATTCGTATCTCTGTGGTCCGCGCCTGATCCATTCCGACCCGTTGACGCGAATCCGTGGCGGGCAGAATGAATCGCCCATCTTTCGAAGCGAACTCATAGACGGAACACTAGGCTGCGGAGTGCGCCCGTCGCATGCGGCATCGTCGGTGGCGCCGCTATCGTGGGACCCTGCCGCTCTTCCTCCAGCTGGGTGCATTCGTCATGACTTCACGTACCGAAATGAGCAGGCCGTCTTCGGATCAAGAACGCCGCTCGTTCGCGGGCCGCGAGGTCCGGGTCGACGTAGACCGACGCCGGGTTCCGGCGCAGCCCGCCGGCATCGACGTTGGTGCCCGCGTCGAGCCGCCCCAGCATCTCCTCGATCAATCGCACTTGCACGTCGTGCCGCACGGTTCCCCCGTCGTCGCTGGCGGTCGGAGCACAAACTTGAAAATGTTTCCAGACTTCGTGGCCACTCTAGGTTCGGTGTACGGTCAAGTCCG
>CAYMEB010000480.1:0-2653 GCA_964389095.1 uncultured Hyphomicrobiaceae bacterium | reverse complement strand
AGGTGCTGCTGCGCCCGATGGAGGCAGTCGAGGAAGTTGTCGATCACGCGTGCGAACAGCGCTTCCGTGAGCTCGACATCCTCGAGCCAGAGGTCGCCCATCACGGAGATCTCGCCGTCGCTGGGGTCGTGGGCGAACTTGACGAAGCGGCATCGGGCGTTCATCGCCAGCAGGAACTCCTGCACTTCGGCATGCATGGGATTGCTGGTGTCGACGAGCGGCAGGTCATGGCAGGCGATGCCGAGGAACTCGCCATCCTCCAGCAGCCGCACCAGCACGGTGGGGGTGAAGGTGTCGGAGAGTCGGAAGCCGATCATCACGGCGTTGCCGCGCGGATCCAGGAAGAACTTCAGGCCCTTCATGGAGCAGAGCGAGCACACATGTTCGAGGCTGGTCGGCATGGCAGCGTTCCTTTGAGTGAGGGCGTGCGGCAGCACGGCACCGAACGTCGGTACCGGGGAAGGGAGGCCCGTGAGGCTTCGGGCGAGGGACAGCCGTACCGGAATCGGGCAGGACCCGTCGGCGAGACACCCACAGCCCTTGCGGAGCTCCGCAAGCGTTCCTTCAAGCTTCAGTTGCGTTCGAGATCAGCGGATTTCACGGCACTTTTGCGTGATTCCGATGCGAGCAGTTTACCGTAATTCGTGGCTGCCGTCAATCCTCTTTCGGGGGACTTTGATCGAAACCGCATGCTGGAATCGGTCCTGGGCGCATGCTTCCGGATGGCGCGCGATGGCGCCGTCTTGCAGCGGTTCCGGCTTTACGGGAATTCGGGATCCGCTCGTGCGCCCTTGCTGCGCACGCCGCCCCGTGAAGTGAATGCGATCTGTGATCGGCATTACCCTCTTGGCATGGAAGAAATGAATTTCAGGGGATGCCCCGAAATCGACGACCGGCTGCTCGCCGAAGCTGCAGATCCTTCCACGGCATCGTCGAGGCTGTCGGAGATGCTCAGGCTCTGTGACGCGCCGCGCATCGAATTTGCCGCACGGCGCGGCTACCCCGAAATCGAGGGCGAGGCTCGAGAGCAAGCTCTTGAGCAGCTTGCTGGCGCCCTCCGACACCCAACGCGGCTCGCGCTCAGCGAACGGCTCGCGAAGCACCCCAAGCTTGACCCGGCTCTCTGGATTCGGACGCTTGAGATCTCGCCGGCTTCAGCCGTGCGCAATCCGCTGCTGAAGTCGCTGCTCGTCGAAGGCCGGCCGCTGCTCGCGAGCGAGGGTGATCTGCTTGCGGTGGGCCGTCTTGCCGAGCATTGCCTCGAGAATCCGGCTGACACCCATGCCCAAAGCGTGCTCGCGGAGTTGATCTGCATGGGCCTTCCTCAAATTGAGCGATTTGGTGCGATGTACCTGGACATCGAGCCCGAGGCACTTGAGCGACATGGATTGGCGATGAACCCGTACGGCCGGGGTGATGCGGAATGGACCTCTCGAGGTCTCTCGCTGCACCTCATCGGCAACCATGTCGTCGACGCACTCGAGCGCACGGGTGTTGAGCAGGCCAGGGAGGCACTGCTCGCGTGTGAGCGGCTCGGCCGCCAGTTGGTCAGCGCCTGTGACTCCTGGAAGATTCACTGTCATGTCGGGCATTTCTCGCCGGCCGGCGAGCAGCGATTCACGGAGACGCTTCTGATGTGTGCGCATGAGGACTGGGAGCACGAGGAGCAGGCCGTCGTCGGATGGCGGCAAGATGATTCCTGGGGATGGATCGATCGTCGCCCTGGCTTCTTTCGGGGAAGGGTGCACGACTCGGCGCTCGGCGCTCCCAGGCAGCTACGTTCCATCGTGAAGCATGGATGGATCATGAACACGGCCGGTGACTTCGACGGTCGGGCAGATTGGTCGGTTCAGGTGAGCGACGAGGATGAAGGACCTCGTCGGGTCAAGATGATCGCCCGGGGTGTCGCAGAACAGACGGTCGAACTGAAGGGCTGCTCAATGTCCCGCAAGTTTCCGGCGAGGGAAATCGCGCGTCTCGAGGCGCTGTTCGGGGCCGGTTCGTGGGCGGTGTTGTTTGCAAAGAATCCCGCTGCGGCGCTTTGCACGGAGTGCGGAGAGTTGTCCGGTTACCTCGTTCCAACCCCCGGCCAGCCGAGTGAGTGTGATTCGTGCGGCTACGAGCGATCTGATGAGGAGTCCGTCGGCGACGAGATGGACGAGGGAATCGACGACGAAATATGACCGTGCTTCGTTGCCTGAGCGCACTCAGCCGAGCTTGAGTGACTCCCACCTCGATCCATTCGGCAGTGGAAACAGCGCCATGGCAGCACGTGAGACCGGCGCGTCGTCGCCGCTCCCGTCGGCCTCGTGCAGCCCCAGCACGAACTCGCGCAGGCATTGCAGCATCTCGTCGCGGTGCGGGTTCGGATTGAGGTTGCAGAGCAGCTCCTGACCACGAACGGCCACGACGGCGCCCACGACGATGTCGTCGGGCCAATTGCCGCCGTTCACCATCATCGCCTTCGACTGATCAAGAAACGCGGGCGGCACCAGGAGGCCGCTCACGAGCGTTCCCATCTTGATGGCCTCACCCCTCCAAATCCATCCTCAGATCCGGCCGCTCCACCACGCTCCACCCGAGCTGCGCCAGCATCGCCTTGATCGCCGGCAGGTCGTCGGCCTTGAGCTCCACCAGGTCGCCGTTCAGGGCC
>CAYMEB010000479.1:0-2669 GCA_964389095.1 uncultured Hyphomicrobiaceae bacterium | reverse complement strand
GACCTCGACCGAGAGCCATTCAAGCCGTTCGAAGATTTCACTGAACTCAAGAACGACTTGCGCTGGCTAAACCCGCAGCACCGCGAAGCGCATTGGGCTTACGTCAAGCGGCGCGAGGCCTGGATCGCCGGCAAGAACTTCGACAGCTACTACCGCGAGGCGCGCAAGCCCATAGAGCGGGAGAAGTGGCTGTATCTCAAGGCGCGGAAGGCCTGGTATACACCGCCGCTCGGCTGGGACTCCTTCGCGGCACCTGGCGTGAAGCGGATCCTCGATCTCGGCTGTGGTGACGGTGATGTAACGCAGCGCGTGCTCGACCATATCGCTTCTGTCTGGTCGACGAGTGGGCACAGCGGCCATCCGATCGAGGTGATCGGGATCGATCTCAACGAGTCCCGCGTGGTTAATGCGGATGCGCTCGTGCGCTCGCCGAATCCCATGATCACCATTCGTTTCGAGGTCGGCGATTCGGTCACCAAGAAGCTTGCGTTCGCCGATCGCCATTTCGACTATGTTCTGAACACCGGTGTGTTGGAAATCCTGGAAGACGGGCCGGCAACGGCGATGATCGACGAGATGGCCCGTGTATCGGGTAAGGGCATCTATATTGAGGACATCGTCGATCATTACCCAGGAGGATATCCGCGGCCACACCTTACGGACTGGCTTGCCCAGAGAGGATTTGGCCGGGTCGAGCGTCATTATCTGTTCTCGGAACCTTTCGCGCTGGAAGGCTCGCTCGATCCGATGCAGCTATGGCCGATCATCAAGGAACAGGTGATTTTTGCCGAGCGCTGAGCAGATCTATAGGGACTGGACAAGCGCGACATGAGTAGCAAGGAGGTCACCTACCGCTCCGGGCCTCGCAGCGGCTTGAACTTGAGCGAAGTGCTGGCGTTCCGCGAGTTGTTCACGATGCTCGCGAAACGCGACTTGCTCGGCACCTATCACAGTAGCGTGCTCGGGATTGCCTGGCGGTTCTTGCCCCCGATCTTCGCCCTTTGCGGATACACCATCATCTTTGGGCTGTTCGGCAAGATCTCCATGCCGACCAGCCATCCCTACGCGGTGGCACTCTTCTGCGGTCTGTTTCCCTGGCTCATCTTCTCCTCGACGGTGCTTGCTGTCAGCAACAGCATCATTGCCAACTCTGCGCTCATCAAGAAGGTCTATTTTCCCCGGCTCATCGCCCCGCTGGTGAGTCTCGCCGACAAGCTGATCGATATATTCGTGGGGCTCGTCATACTCATCGGACTCCTCTACTTCACCGGCATACCGATCGCTCCCAATCTGCTGTCGACGCTCGCCTATGCCCTTTGGGCACTTCTGCTGGGGCTGGCAGTAGGGCTCTGGCTGTCCTGGATATGCGTGCTGCTACGCGACCTTGCGCACGCCCTGCCGATGCTCTTGCAGGTTCTCTTCTACCTCTCGCCAGTGGTCTACCCGACCCAGTCCGTGCCGGACCCGTTTCGGTCTTACTACGAGCTGAACCCGCTCGTCGCGTTGATGGACGGCATGAGATGGTCTATCCTCGGGGCCGGTAACTGGCCCGTCGTGCCCTCGCTGGTTGCGGGCGTTCTGACAATCGTCCTGCTCGTGGGAGGACTGTTCTTCTTCCGGCGCGCCGAGCGCATCCTGATCGACGTTCTCTAGCGCCACGTACCGTACTCGAACCCAGCCATGAACGATATCCGAGTTAAAGCGGAGGGCCTTTCCAAGAGCTTCCTGATCGGCGAGCAGGAGGGGCAGGGCTATTCGACCGGCAGCCTGATGCGCCATTACGTGCCGCTTCTCCTCGGCAACAGCCCCGGCCCAGGCAAGGATATCCTGTGGGCGCTCAAGGACGTGAGCTTCGAGGCACGCGCCGGCGAGGTCGTAGGAATCCTCGGCCGCAACGGATCGGGCAAGAGCACGCTCCTGAAAATGCTGTCGCGCGTGACGGAGCCGACGTCGGGCTCATTCTCGATCAAAGGGCGCGTCGGCAGCCTCCTCGAGGTCGGAACCGGCTTCCATCCGGATCTCACGGGTCGCCAGAACGTCTATCTCAACGGGTCGGTTCTCGGGATGACGGGCAACGAGATCGACAAGCAGTTCGACGCGATCGTCGATTTTGCGGAGATCGGTCGCTTCATCGACACGCCGGTCAGGCACTACTCTAGCGGCATGTACATGCGTCTCGCGTTTGCCGTCTCTGCCCACCTCGACTGTGATGTTCTGCTCGTCGACGAGGTTCTGGCCGTTGGCGACATCAAGTTCCAACGCAAGTGCCTTTCCCTGATGCGCGAAAGCATGAGCAGCGGCAAGACCGTGTTCTTCGTCAGTCATAGCTCGGCGATCATCATGCAGGTTTGCAGTCGCGCGATCTGGCTCGACAAGGGCTGCCTCGTCGCCGACGATACCGCCCATGCCGTCATCGAGCAGTACATCTCGGAAGATATGACCTCGCTCGGGGAGCGCATGTGGCCACGTGAGAGCGCTCCACGGTTTCCGGATGGCAGCGTGGCACTGAGAGCTGCCCGGTTGCGGGATGCCGGTGGAGCTGTCCAGTCCGTATTCGAGACAAAGCAGCCGTTATGTCTCGAGTTCGAGATCGATGTCGATACCGCGCTGCATCCCATCAACGTTCATGCATATGTTGCCCACGACACAGCGGGAAAGCTCTTCGTGTC
>CAYMEB010000478.1:0-2672 GCA_964389095.1 uncultured Hyphomicrobiaceae bacterium | reverse complement strand
GGAGTTTTTGCAGACAATAGGCGCGGAGGGGAAGCCGCAAATGGCCAGGGCAGGCCTCCCGCCCGCCGCACCCTGCCAACGAGCGTTGGCTATTCGCCGGAAGGCGAAGTTGCGTTGCAGTGATCATGTGAGTGAATGGAGCTGGAGGGGGGGCGATGCACTTGAAGACCGAAGATGGCAACCTCACGCTTGGAAGCGCATATCGAGTGATCTTTTGGGGGTGGGTCTTTTCATGGAGCGCTTTGTTGATCCCCACCTCGCTCATCATCACCGTTGGAGCACTGATGAGCGGCCAGATGAACGTCAACGGTGAAATGGTCTACGGCGTCGGACAAATTTTGACGCGGCTTTTGCCGTTTTTCGTGATGTTGCCGATCGTAATCGTGATGCAAGCATTCATAATTGGGGCATTTCTGACCTTCGGATTATGGCTTTACCGGCATTGGAAGCCGCTGAGTGTCGCTGCTGAGTAACTTCCCTTCATGCTGAGCGCGTCAGCCGTTAGCCGGCAGGTGAGTAGTGACCGCTTCGGGCCATCGTCCGAAATCCCGACCGCTGCGCCCGGCCGCCGACAAGGCGCCAGGTTCGGCAGGCGGAGGGCGCGAGGCGCTAGGGCCGCTTTGCGCCGGGGGCGGACATTTGGCCGTGCGAAGTGCTTTCCAGCTGCGCCAACGGGTCTTGTTTTGAATCTTCAGCAACCCTGGCCGATGGCGGTCGCCAGCTTGTCCACTGGCATAGGAAATCGACGTAAAATCGACGGGTCCACGCGGGAGATATCGATAGAAAAGTTGGGCCGTGCGAACTCAGGTAGCGGCTCGTCTGGGGAGAGCGAGGTGGCCGCAACGCGCGCGTACCATTGAGCGAACGTCGTCATGTAAATGACGTCGGGGTCAGCGGAGCGACCATTGGCTGCATAAAACTCTGAGCACAGGTTGAGGACGGTTTGGTGATCTTGCGCCAACCCGGAAAAGTGAATGACCTTAAGTTTCCATCTCGGCGTTGCACTTGCGTCGCTGGTTGCCCGGAGCAATAGCTCTGCGGCATATCCGAACCTGCCCATCTCTGCTTGCTTGTACGC
Source organism: uncultured Hyphomicrobiaceae bacterium (assembly GCA_964389095.1). Taxonomy (GTDB): domain Bacteria; phylum Pseudomonadota; class Alphaproteobacteria; order Rhizobiales; family Hyphomicrobiaceae; genus JABFRJ01. The sequence continues at coordinate 1,594 of CAYMEB010000478.1, read as the reverse complement.
AGCGTTCCACAGGCATAAATCTCGCAAACGCGCAAACATGGTCGCTCCCGAGATAAGTCCCTCGATCAGAAGTCTAGCGATGTATCCCGGGCTGAAGCAACGCCAAGCGGCGCGTCCGCAATGGGCCAATTGCAGACCTACCGGCTGCCGCATCCCCTTCGTCGCCGAAGCCCAGCCTTGGAGGGCGGACGGAGGGGCGGCAAGGTCTGAAGATCGCCGTGAGCAGACGTTCACCCACCTGGCGTGACGGGCGCGCGCAACCGCCGGCCGATCGCCGTCAGCCGAAATTGGGAAACCAAACACCTCGATGAGTGACGTCGCCGATATTTGGCAAGACGTGGCTCCCATCAAGCGTGCTCAAGTCGATGTTCTCACGGATTTCGGCGATCGCCGGGCTATCGCATTCGTCGGGCCAGACCGTCCGCAAAAGAGCGAGTGCGTCATCAGTTGAAGTCGCGGTGATCCCACAACCCATTCGAAAGCCGACCGGTATGGCAGGGCCCACAAAACTCACCCAATAACGCCGATTGGTTCCGGTCATGCTCATTTGATCGGCGATTGTATCAAAGTCCGGCAATGGGCCAATTGCAGACCGACCGGCTGCCGCGTCCCCCTTCGTTGCCGAAGCCCAGCCTTGGAGGGCGGAGGGAGGGGCCGGAAGGTCTGATATTCGCCGGTGGCGGACCTATCTGCACACCCGCACATCGCAATCATCCACAAACCACCGAGTTCCGGTCGCGCGAACTTGGCCCATGTCCACAAGGCAGCGCAGACGCCATCGCAGAAACATGTCGCCGATCCAGTTTCGCTCATCTAGTCGAGACATCGCCAATCCGACGACCTTGTGCGTCATACCAAATTCAGTGGGACAGGCGTCCAAAATGACCTCATCAAAAATCGAATAGTCGCGCACTTCCAGCCCCGCATCTGAGTGGTAACGCACTCCATCACTGCCCCATAGTCGGTCGCGGTAGTCGCGGGTAAGCTGATCTCGTGTTGCATCATCCAGAGTTCGAATGTGCGCTGCGCATGCTGCAAGCGCCTCTGGGGGAAACCTAGCAACACCCGTCATTCCTCGTGAAGTTGGGACACGAACCAGGGAAAGTCGCCCAGCGTAGTTCTCGAGCGAAGCTACCGCGAACCGAAGGTGTGTCTGATCGAGCGCCGCGTCAGAGGACCAGATCACGATCTCGTCGGCCGCCTCAAGCTTGGGCGCGACCTTGCGCCATTGCTGTTCAAGACCAACATACTCGGCGGCCAAGCCGTCGAGATACATATCACGGAGGGGAGCCAGCCACGCTGAACGTGTGGCGTCATCTACGAGTGGCCCAATGTCTAGATCATCGTCGATCGCAAACGTCTTTCCACTGAGGCCGTGATCCCGGCAGGCCTGCGCCACGACGCCACGCGCGGCTATCCCCGGAGCTAAGTGCGCTCTTTGCATCTGGCATCAATACACGTTGGCGGCGAGATACCCCAGAGTCCGCTTCGGGCCATCTGCCGACATCCCGGCCGCCGTACCCACCGCTGCCGGGAGGCGCGGCGTCGGAGGCGTAGAGGCGGCAGCGGGCGCGGGTCGGCTATTCGCCGAAAG
>CAYMEB010000477.1:0-2695 GCA_964389095.1 uncultured Hyphomicrobiaceae bacterium | reverse complement strand
AATCCTCCGCAGCGAACTCGAGTGGATCCCGCTGAAGGCCATGCGCAAGGAGCGCGCGGAGCGTTACGACACCGCAGCCGATCTTGCGCGCGACGTGCAGAACTATCTCGACGGTCGGCCGCTTGAAGCCGCACCCGAATCGACTGCTTACCGCGCACGGAAGTACATCCGCCGCAACCGCGGCTTCGTGGTGGCGACGGCCACCGTGTTTGCGGCGCTGCTCTTCGGCCTTGGTCTGGCGACATGGCAGCGATTCGAGGCGGTGGCAGCGAGAGATGCAGTTGCAATCGAACGCGATCGTGCATCCGATCTGCTCTACGTGATGGCCGCAGGAAGTGCGCTCGACGCAGCGCGCAAGCCCGACCCCGCGCAGGTGAAGAGCGAACTCGAGACGCTGCGGCAGATCAAGCGTGATGGGCGATTCGCCGATCGACTGGCCCTGTCGATGAGTGACACCTCAAACTTTGAACTGCTGCGGGGGCATAGGGGCGGGGTTTCTAGTATCGCCTTCAGCCCCGACGGCAAGACACTGGCGAGTGGGAGTTGGGACAACACAATCCGTCTGTGGGACATGACAACTATGAAGCCGCTCGGCAAACCGATTCTGGCACACATGAAAGAGGTCTCCAGCATCGCCTTCAGTTGCGACGGCAAAACGCTCGCGAGTGGAAGTCCGGACATGACGATCCGCTTGTGGGACACAAAATCCATGAAGCCGATCGGTAAAAATCTGCGGGGTTATGCGGGCCCAGTTTTAAGCATCGCTCTCAGCCCCGATGGCAAGACTCTGGCGAGTTCGAGTGACGCGAGAATCCGCCTGTGGTACATGACCACAATGAGCCCCCTGGGCGAACCGCTGCGGGGTCACGAGTTCTTGGTCACCAGCATCGCCTTCAGCCCGGACGGCAAGACGCTGGCGAGTGGTGGTGGCGACGACACGATCCGCCTGTGGGACATGACCACAATGAGCCCCCTGGGCGAACCGCTGCGGGGGCACGAGGCCCCGGTCACCAGCATCGCCTTCAGCCCGGACGGCAAGACGCTGGCGAGTGGTAGTGACGACAACACGATCCGCCTGTGGGACATGACAGCAATGAAGCCAATCGCCACACCGCTTCAGGGGCATGAGAATCGAGTTGTGAGCGTTGCCTTCAGTCCCGACGGCAAGACGCTGGCGAGTGGGAGTTGGGACAAAACGATCCGTCTGTGGGACATCACAACCACGAAACCGCTCTGCGAACCGCTGCGGGGGCATGAGAAACGGGTCACCAGCATCGCCTTCAGCCCCGATGGCAAGACGCTGGCGAGTGGGAGTTTGGACAAAACGATCCGTCTGTGGGACATCACAACAATCAATTCGCTGAGTGAACCACTGCGGGAATCTGGGACGAAGGTCGGCTGTATCGCTTTCAGCCCCGACGGAAAGATTCTGGCGAGTCCAAGTGGTGACAATACGATCCGCCTGTGGGACATGACCACAATGAGACCCCTGGGTGAACCGCTACGCGGGCATGAGAATCGAGTTGTGAGCGTTGCCTTCAGTCCCGACGGCAAGACGCTGGCGAGTGGGAGCGCGGACAACACGATCCGCCTTTGGGACATGATCACAACAAGACCGCTTGGCGAGCCGCTACGCGGGCATGCTGACTCGGTCTCCAGCGTCGGCTTCAGCCCCGACGGATGGACTCTGGCCAGTGCAAGTGCCGACGAAACCATTCGCCTTTGGTCCACAATTCCCATGCGAGAGCGCGCGCCCCCCTATCGAGACCACATGGCCAAGGTGGAGCTGGCGCGGGCAGCACTCACCGATCGCATCAACGCGGTAGGTGAATCGATCACCGACGTGCAATCATTCGCCTCCGAGGTTCGGGCCGATCCCCGCTTCGCCAGCGAGCTGCGCAGTGGAGCACTAATCGTAATAGGCGAAGTCGATCTTTCGAGGCAGGCACAGCGGCGGGCGCGCGCAGTCCGCTTGGAGCCCTTGCGGGCCGCACTCAAAGGCAAGCAATGGCAGGTCGCGCTGGAACTGGCGGCTGCGGCTCGCCCCGATGACCGCGACACATTGGATGCATCAACCTGGAATGCACTCGCTTGGGAAGGCCTCACGGCGTTGCCGGCCGATTCTCCGGCCCGTGACCTTCACAAGCTGCTTTCGTACGCGGAACTCGCCGTGGAACTCACGAAGCGGCAGGATGGCGCCATTCTCGACACCCTCGCCCGCGCCCATTGGGAACTCGGTGACAAGTCCAAGGCGATCGAGGTGCAGCGCGAGGCCGTGGCAACTTCGAACAAGATGCTGACCGAATCGTCGACACCACAGGCTCGGGCGATGCACGCATCGCTTGAGGCCACCCTCAAGCTCTACGAGTCCCTGCCCGTTGGCGCGGCCTTGCCAAAGACGGAACCGGCTGCTGCAGAGCCTGCGGCCCCGGCACCCAATCCGGCCCCGCCCGCAACGGCCCCTGCAGGCAAGCCCTGACCTTCTTGAGGGGGGCCGCCTTGAGCCGGACCGCATGCCTGACGGTTCGACGCTGGCCTCCGGAGGCGGCGAGCAGACGTTTGCGACGCCAGGGGGCGTGCCGATAACGACCTCCGACCCTGTTCTGCGGACGGGTTGTGATTCAAGCACGGAGCGCGCGCCGCACCAGCGCGGCCCGGGCGATGCGACCCTTGTCGTCGTCGGTCGCCGTGGCGT
>CAYMEB010000476.1:0-2716 GCA_964389095.1 uncultured Hyphomicrobiaceae bacterium | reverse complement strand
CCCCTTCAGCATGCGCATCGCATACCCGACGCTCGGTGTCTCGAGTGGCGCGATCGGTAAAGCGATCGGCAGTCCCTCGAGGGGCAGCGTCAAGACATCCTCGATCGACCGCTGCACTCCCGCATCACTGCCATCATCCGAGAGAGGCTTGCCATCGCGGTCGCACAGCAATTTCACGGCGATTTCAGGATTCTCTGTCTGGTACACCCGCCCCTGACCGCCGCGGCCAATCTCGGAGACGAGTACATGCTCGTGACCCTGAACATCGGAAACCCGCATTGCGCGCGCTCGCGCCTGAGGACTTCCCTTGCCGGCACCGGGCCCGGCGTGACTACCGCCAACCCCTGACGAATTGCCGGAAGTTCCGCCGAAGTACGAACCCTGCGAGCTGTTGGTCATGATCGCACTCCTGTGGCACCATGCCAAGCAAAGAGAATCGTCTTGTCGTCCGTGTGGCGGACCACTGGCCACTTCCGAAGGTCTCTCGCGAGCACCCGGCCAGAGTCCCCGGACTTGGGCGGATATCGCACCGCCGCATGATCAAGCAACGCATCTCGCCGGTCCTCAAGGAGGTCGTCGGACACACCGTCAGTTGCCATCATCAGACAGTCCCCTGGCGAGAGGGTTGACAATTCCTTGGTCGACCACGCAGACAAGTTTGTGGCGATGCCGAGTCCAGTCGTCTCATTCGCGAACTCGCCTGGCGCCGAGCGACTCACTACCATCGCGCCCCCTGTGTGCGAACGGAGGTAGACGAGGCCGTCCCCGAGCTGCCCGAGCAGTCCACGCCCGTCAGTTGTGAACAGCGCGAAGAGGCAGGTTGTCGCGCACTCCTCGCGAGAGCGCTGGCCCAGCTCGACCGTCCACTGCGCATGGATCAGACGCAGCAGCGCTTCGGTCGAAGCACCGCGCGCCCTGCTCCAGGATTCCGCAGCAGCGACCACCGCGCGGCACGCGGCTCGAGCACCAAAGCCCGAATGTGTCCGGCTGCCGAGCCCATCACACACGACAGCAGCGAAGAACCCGCTCCGGCAGCACACCCGCCAGGCGTCCTGGTTCGCTGTGCCCTCCACACGATGGCGCGGACCACGAACGCTGGATCCGATCCAGGACCATTCTCCCCGGACCGGCATCAGAGCAAATCCAGATCTCCCGGACTTGGAAGTGCCGGAAGCAGATTGGGATCGACGCTTCGCGTGCGCGTCGACACGCTCATCGTGACAAACTTGAAGAACGATCGGATGTTGGCGGCGTCCTGCGCTCGATAGACCTGGCCGTCTGAGGCGCTCACGAATTTCCGGAGCATCATCTCGTCCGCGTCCGCACCGATGGCCAGAGCCATCCGATCGGCCTTGGAAGCTCTGGTGCCCCCCTGAAAACGCGCGATTGGTCCCGTGACGTCGTCCGTCGGAGCACCGTCCGAGACGAGCACAATCGTCGGCCGATAGGACCGCCTCGGGAGCACCTCCTGATTCTCAACCAGGTCAGCGGTGATCGAAAGCGCCGCTCCCATGGCAGTCCTGCCGCCCGCGCTCAGCGCCTTCAGCGCGACAGACTTGGCAGGTTGAAGAGGCACCACCAGCTCTGCTCGATCGGCAAATCCGATCACGGCGACGTGGATCTCCGCGACCCCCTCAGCCTCGGCTGCGAAGCTCCGGATCATGGCATCCAACGATCGATTCAGCGACTCGATCTTTCCATCGGCGGCCATGCTGCCACTGACATCGGCCAGCACGATGACGGGCAACGGCCTGGCGTCTGGGCGCACGAACTCCCGCAGATCGGACATAATGCAAATCCTCCGATCGCAATGTACCGCGATCCGAGTGAAAAGACATCCTCGATAACTGTCCCGGAGATCTGAAATTCCTCTGCGTTACCCTCCGTGGGGCATCGGAACCAGGTCAGACCAAATCTGACAAACGCTTGTCCTCCGGCCAGACAAACAAGCCATGACCACCCTCGTTTCCTTCATCGGCAACCCCTCGAAGTCGCATGCAGGCCCGGCCCACGGCACACGCGGCCCCTCCGTCGCCGCCACTTCCGAATACGAAGCTACCGACTACCTCTTCGAAGACGGCGGGTTCCAGGCGCGTTCGCTCTTCTTCGGCTGGGCTGCCCTGCAGCACCTTCGGTGGAAGGCGGAGCGGCCCGGAAAGCCCGAGCTTCAGCCGGATCGGTGGCTGGTCGTGGGAACAGTGACGAGTGGCTGGCAGATGATGGCAGAGGTGGCGATCGAAGCCGATGAGGGGACGTTCGACCGTGCCGCTGCTTGGGCTGAGCGAGCGAAGTCGGCGGTGCTCGGGGGAGGCGTCGATAACACATTGCTGTCCGAATTCGAGCGCCAGTTCGGTCACCCGCTTGGCACCGAAGTACGGCTGCGTTCGGTCACCGACCACGCAGACGCCATCTTCGGATGCCTGTACGACAACCTCGACCGTGGGTCGCGAATCATCCTCGATGTCACCCATAGCTATCGCACAATGCCGATCCACGCGACGCTCGCCCTCGGTGCATTGCGATGGATCAAGGACATTCGGATCGCGGACATCATGTACGGCGGGTGGGTCAAGCGTGATGGCGTCGGTGCGCCTGCACCCGCCGTCTCGCTCGCCGGCAGCGCCCGGCTTGCGGAAGTGACCCCCCAGCTCGCATCGGTCGCACTAACGGATGATCTCGAAGCCGCCGCCGAATGCGCGAGCGGTCTGCGGATCGG
>CAYMEB010000475.1:0-2723 GCA_964389095.1 uncultured Hyphomicrobiaceae bacterium | reverse complement strand
CGGGGCGCGTGGAGCGCATCCAAATGTCGATCGACCGTGGATGGCCGACGGTGCGACGGGTCGCGCTGCCGCGCCTCGCGACGGAACGGCTGATGAAAGCGAGTGCGAGCGAGATCTGGATCGTGGGCGGCGACATCGCGCCGGCCCGGGCGCGGATCGATGCGACATTGACGGGAGCGGTTCAGGTCGCCCGCCCGCGGTCGTCGCCGCGAGCGCCCGCCTGGTCCGAGCCGCCGCAGAAGCGGCGCGCGCCGGCGGCGAATGCGCCCAGGCCCGAGCCGCCGCTACCACCGCCGCGGCCGCCGCGCGCGCAGCTGGATGTTCGTGAGGTGCTCAAGGCGAAGTCGGGCCAGCGCCGGAGGCCGAACCTGTGACCTCCAAACGTCAGCTTACGTTGCATCTCGATGCCGACATCGCGCGCGTCCTCGACCTCGAGGCCACGCGCCGCGGCCTCACCCTATCCCGTGCGGCCAACGACGCCCTGCGGCGCGCGCTGATCGACGAGGCGGGCGAGGGGCTCGCGACGACCGTGAAGGCCCGGCTCGATCGCATGGAGAAGCGCGATCACGCGCGCGCCCGCGACGTCGCCGAGATCAAGGAGGCGTTGCTGCTTTTCGTGCGGTTCTGGTTCGAGCGCGCAGGGCCGATCGAGGACGATGATCCGGACGCCGAGGCGGATGCGAAGGCCCGGTACGAGGCGTTCCTGGAGATGCTGGCGCGGGAGCTTGAGAGGTGATCGCGGGCGCGAGTCGTCAACGAGCGTAGCCATCACGGGTCAGCTTTTCGCCGGTTGCGGTCATCAGCCTTCGAAGAAGGCGATGGCCTGCTCACACCAAAACTGAGACCCTGCGATCGTCACGAGCAATCTTTCGTAAGTGTTCGGTCGGGCCCACGGCAATTCCGAATACGGCACACGTTGGGCGTCGAGCTGCGCGCGCACGACGTTGCCAAGCGCCGCTGGAAACCGACCAAGCAAGTAGGAACTTTTTTGAACGATTTCGAGAAAGGCGCCGAGTCGGTTGTCGGGGCAGTTGAGGTAATCGGATGCCTGCTCATGCGCGCCTTCAGACACCAAGAAGTCATGCACGGCTGCATACGTGTTCATTGGCGTTAGCAGTGGCCCATAGCAATAAATGTCGCTCCATTCAGAGGCTGCCCACGACACCATGTCATTCGTCGTGATGCTGAACTCTTCTAGCGCTTCATCAAGCTGGGGGTGGAAGTCGGCAAGCGATATGTTGCCGTTAGATACACCCTGGAACAGGAACTCTATCTGGTGATCACGGCCGCGATCCGCTTTTTCGTTCCACCATGGCCATCCAGCCGCAACTAGGCGAAGATCGCGGCCGTCGAAGCCCGCCGAAACGAGACGAGACGGGTGCTCAATCGCCCGCTCGCGTAGCAGTTTTGCCAACTCGATTTGCATTTCGCGACGTTACCACAAGGGTGCCGAATGGTCTGCTTCGGGCCAATCCCTACCGTTTGACGACTAGGCAGCCCGGACCCATTCTTCCGGCGGCAGCGTCCCAGGCAGTCTCGCCCGGCATGTCGGCTGTCCAAGAGTAGGCGATGTGCCATGCACGACGTGTACCTCGTCACAGAAGATAGCGCTGCATTCCATCAACTAGTTGGTTGGGCGATGGTGGGCCTCACCGCAGTATTTGCTGCGGTTATGATCTTGATGTTCCGTTGGCGTGGACTGATCGGCGCCATTCTCGTCGGTATTGTTCTCCCAACGGCTGTGGCAACTATCGGCACTTCTATTCAGACCCGAGGAGCGATTGCCCTCGACGTTCGAGATGCCATGATTGCGCTCGCTACCTATGTCGGCCTGCCAGCAGCCGCTGTTGGATGCCTGATAGGCGGTGCCGCACGCTGGGTGCTTAATCGCAGAAGCGCATTGCCCCGCAATCCATGAATTGCTTCGGGTCCCTCACGATCGCCACCGTCCTGTTCGCCGCCGCCGCGCTCCCGATGCTCGCCAAGGCCGCGATGATCGTGGCGTGAGGGCGGGCGAGACATCGATTTCTCGCAAGCGGAAATTCAGTCGAGCACAAGAGAGACATTATGGTCGGCTTGATCGCCGCCTGGTCCATGGCTCCGGATGATTTCGATGATTCGATCGTAGAGCGTTGGTCCTGTCCTGGCGCGGGCACTTTCCAGTTCAATACGAACGGACTCGCGATTGTTCGCATGACAGCGCCCCGATTGCTCTTCGAGAAATCTGACCGTTTCAGCGTAGCCCAAATTCTCTTTCGAAAAGTGCGCATTGCACCATTTGATCGTGAACCCCTCCGGAGGCGTGCCGAAGCCGCCCCCGAGAACATCGTCGAGCGCATCGAGATTGCGGCCCCATGTGGCTCCCGGGATCAGCACTCGACTGATCTCTTCGTAGAACGCGGCAAGCGACGTTATCCTCGTGCCGTCGATAATGTATTCCTCAGCCATTCCGCAGGTGTATCTGATCGAGCTCCGGATGTCCGCTCCGGGCCAGTAGCGGACCTCCAGCGCTCCAAGCTAAAGCCCTTCGGCGCGGCTGTTGCCCGTTGCCATCGCCGTGCAATCACTTCGGCGGCGCAGGTTGCCGCTTCAAGCCGTAGCGGGACAGCGTGCGCTCGACGTCGAGCGTCGCCTCTTTAGCAGCGGCGAAATCAGCCGCGGCGTTAGCCTGATCGCCAAGTTGTTGGTACGCCAGCGCGCGGACGAACCGCAGATCTTCCAGG
>CAYMEB010000474.1:0-2734 GCA_964389095.1 uncultured Hyphomicrobiaceae bacterium | reverse complement strand
CGCGAAGGCGGGCGAACCGCGCTGGTTCATGGCGTGCTTCGAGGGGCCGAAGGGTTCGGGCAAGGTTCCCGCGAAGGGCGGCGACGGCACGGCGCGCGGCGCGCTCGACAGCCCCGTCGAACTGCTTTGCACCGGCCTGAGTCAGGGGCACGTGTTCGTGAACGGCGAGCTCGTCGGCGGCTATGACCTGCCCGCTGGCCGCGACACCGTCACGCTGCCTGCCGAGCGGCTTGGCGAGTCGAACACGCTGGTGATCTTCGACGCGGAGGGAAGGGTGCCGGGCGAGGTGCGGGTGAGGCGGTGAGCGTCACGCGACCTTGAGCGGTCGAAGGTCGCGGTCGCTGACGGGCGGAAGACCCCACGCACCCAGAACCCGGTTGATCGAATCGCGGGACGCGATCGCGGGTTCGCTGATGTCGATGCCGATGGGCCGGCCATCTTCGCCGATGTCCACGATCAGACCGTCGCCGACCTCCTCGCAACGGATCGAGCGTCGCGGGTGCGATGCGGGGAGGTAGAGGTAGGCCGCGACCAGGTCGCCGTGGTAGTAGGAGACCGAGATCCCGATGATTCCGGATTTCAAATTCGACATTGCCCGGGTAATTCTGTTCGGTTTATGTTAGGATGCATCCGCCGGCAACGAAGTTTAACTGTGTTAGCTGAGAAGCTAGCCAGTGACGGCTAACTTGAGAAGAGAACAATGGTCAAGCACGTTGCAACATCTCCGCTCCTCCCGTTCCCGTCGCTTGGGAGCGCCGCGAGGTTGCGAGGGCTCAAGCCCACGCGTCCAGCTCTATCCGTTGTCGGTCTGTTCGCGGGCGTGGGCGGCGTTGAGCTCGGATTGAGTCGGGCCGGTCACGATTCCGAGTTGCTTTGCGAGATCGAGCCGGGCGCTGCCGCTGTCCTTCAGGCACGCTTCAAAGGTGTACGCCTCGTCGGAGATGTCACAGAGCTGACGACTCTCCCGAAGGGGATCGATCTGCTTACTGGCGGATTCCCCTGCCAGGACTTGAGTCAGGCTGGAAAGACTGCTGGAATTCTCGATGGAAAGAGATCTGGCCTGGTAAGCGAAGTGTTTCGGCTGGTGAAGAAGCACCGCATGCCATGGGTGTTGCTGGAGAACGTGCCGTTCATGCTAAAGCTTGACGCGGGCAACGCCATGCGGGTACTTGCTGCAGCGTTTGAGCAACTTGATTACAAATGGGCGTACCGCGTCATCAACAGCAGCGCATTTGGCGTGCCTCAGCGACGAGAGCGAGTGTTGTTCTTGGCGAGCGCCGAGGACGATCCTAGAGACATCCTCTTTGCGGACGAGGTAGTAGCGCCGGAGGCAGATTTGAACTCCGTGGGCAAGCTGGCGTGCGGCTTCTATTGGACCGAGGGAATCCGAGGCTTGGGTTGGGCGGTTGACTCCGTGCCGACACTGAAAGGCGGTTCGACGATTGGGATTCCTTCTCCTCCGGCAATTCTTTTTCCGGACGGTCGACTGGGCACGCCCGATCTTCGTGATGCAGAGCGGATGCAGGGATTTCCACCGAACTGGACGAAGCCGGCAGAGAGTGTCGTGCGCAGTAGCCATCGTTGGAAGATGATTGGCAATGCCGTCACGGTCGATGTCTTTGAATGGATCGGTCGACGATTGCGAAACCCTGACAGCTCTGGCCGCTCCTGTGGGGGCTGGAGTCTTGAGGCCCGATCCGGCGGATGGCCCAGCGCAGGATGGAATGTTGGCGAGGGTCGATTTGGGACCAACCTCTCCGCTTTCCCGATCTATCGAGAGCGGAAGTCACTTGAAAGTTGGCTGAAGTACCCAATCAAACCTCTATCCCTTCGTGCCACTGAGGGATTTTTGAACCGCACCAACTCTAGCTCACTCCGATTTCCGAAGCAGTTTTTAGAAGCGGTGCGGCGCCACCATTCGGTCATGTTGCAAGAAGAGCGAGTGGCTGGCTAGGCAGTCCTTCGATCGGGCCCGAACCGATATTCCCTCACGCGAGGGCAGCTGTCGAGGCGCAGATCGGTGGATCGAAGCTTTACTGTTGCTGCGACAGTGCTCAAGACTTGGTCGATCGTTAGGAGCTCCGGTGCCAGCGGCATTCCACCGATTGGCGGAGTGTGAGCTGCGTCAAACAATGAGAGCTGCCCGTCGCTTCCATGGAGTGCGATAAAGACATGGTCAAAGGAAGCAGACTGAGGTGCTTCGTTTGGTAGACGGACAATCTTTGAAAACTGCTTAACTGCGAGCGCAAAGGACGAGGGAGCCCCATCTTCGACACTGTCACTTGGCAGAAAGATCAGCGCAATGAGAGTGGCGAATCGATAGCTTCGCCGCAAATCGAGTTCCTCACCGAGAAGCTCATAAAATCGACCAGTGAAGTTATGCCGATAGTTCCCCGTCTTCCTATCCCGGAAATTGAATGTCTTGATCGAGAAATCGAGCACGAGATATCCACGATCATCCACGGCCCCAACGTCTAGGCTCTTCTTGCCGTAGACCGTGCCTATGGGTTCCTCTGGCGTCATGACTCGCGCCGCAAACCGACGAGCAATACAAAGCTCGCGGAGCCAATGCGCTGTCTCCTTAGAAAATGTCTCTGAGTAGTGACGGAGAGCATTTTGGCTAGCCAAGACCGCGGGCTTGCGGCCAACTTTCTTGATCACACTCTTGAAGGATGGTGGATGCTTCGACATGTTGCCACCTGAATCCTTGGCTCACTCCGCAATAATCGAGTAC
>CAYMEB010000473.1:0-2741 GCA_964389095.1 uncultured Hyphomicrobiaceae bacterium | reverse complement strand
AGGAAGATTTCGAACTGCTCGCGCTCGGTGAACTCGCGAGGCACTGCCTTGCCGGGCCACCTTGCTCAGCCGCTCATGAGTTTCTTGCCGACATCATCTGCGCGGGCCTGCCAACGCCAGAGGCGTTCGGCGGAAACATGGGCGAAGACTACGCCGGCGCTGCAGCGAACCGGTACTGTTGGCAGGGGAGCGAACTGTGGGGCCTTCGAGCGATAGCGCTTGATCGGGCAGGCAACTCCGTCATTGATGCGTTGCGAAGAGGGAATGCAAGTCGTTCACGCCGCGCGAGAGAGATGTGCGATAGAGTCGGCTACGCCATGACCGACTACACCGATCGGTGGCGAACTTGGCACTCGGAGGCCATCGTGGCTACCCACGGCTCCGCCACGTTCGATGCCAGACTCTTCACGCTGGTATTCGACGGCGAAGACGCCTGGTACCGAAACGTCATCGGATGGAAGCGCGGCGAGGACGAGCGGCGATGGCTCTGCCGTCCAGGCTTCATGGACGGGGAACTTGTAAGCGATGAGCAGGTGCCCGAAGATCTCGGACGGCTGATTCCGTGGCACATGACCGAGGTCGAAACAGGCGGTGATCTTGGGATCCAGATTGCCGATGTTGACGGAACCGAGGTCATTCGGGCAATCAACCAGGTTAAGGCCGGAATCTCCCGAACGGCAATCGTCCCCGACTTGCCGGCCAACCGCCCGTTTCCGCGAGCGGAAATCCAACGGCTCAAGTTGCTCTACGGAGAGGACTGTGGTCCGGTGTGGATCGCACGGAACCCGGCATCGATCAAATGCCCCGAATGCGGCGAATGGTCGCTCGACCTTCTCGACGACGGCACGGGCGAGGAGCGCTCGTGCGACTCCTGCGACTTCACCCGAACGAATGATGATGACGATTGACACGAACGGAACTGTTCCATCGGTGCGCTACGCGTGGACTTTCATGCATGGAGGCCGCCTGGGCCCGTCGGTGCTGCAGAGACAGGGCGGCGACGATTCCCGATCAAACGCTACCTCGAATGCTCGTCTCTGACCTTCGGGCAATGGAGGTCTCTCACCAGGGGTAGACCTGTTCAACGCAAGCCCGTCACTGGCGCGGCGGCAGCTCGCAACGAAGGCTCGCACTAGCAATCTCCCTTTGTACCTCCCATCTGTCCCCGTGGAATGCGATCAGTCTCCCGTTGCGAAACGCGGCAAGTCGGTACAGGAATTCGCCAGTGAATCCATGCTCGAATACAGGGTCGACGGTCTGGTGAACTCGATCAAGCGCTTGCGATATCGCTGCGGCATTGACTTGCAGACGATCGGCATCCTCAAGCCCAAGTTCATCACTGAGGTCTTCCAAGGCCACCCCATGCGATCCCAGAAACTCAGCGAAAGAAGAACCTTCGACTGCATCCTCCGCACAGAGAGACATGACATTCACGCCGATATCGAGAGTGGATCCATCGGTGTCGTCGACGACGAGCACGATCTCGTCATTTCCGCGTTTCGGCACCACCGATTCGAGAGACCGGATCGCTTCCAACAATGCCGCAGGATCGCCACACGCGGCGGGGCGCCCCTCTACCTCGAAGCAGGCACCCGGGTCGGCCTTGCGCACTCGCTTCGTCAGCGATAGATCGACAAAATCCGCTCGTTCCAGAAGCGTCAAATCGGCTTCGAGACCGTTCCCATGTACCCGCAGCTCGAATCCTGCGTAATCACGGAACAGCCATCGGAATGCCTCGCATACTTCTCCAGGCATCCGTTCGGATTGGCCGGTCAAACAGGATCTGATCTCCCCCTCAATGTAATAATCGCCATCCGCCGGATGCCGTGCGTAGACGCAGAACTCCCACCCCTCCAGCTGGCCGATAAGAGCCGCAGACAGTGCACACGCGAAGCGCAGCGTCGAAACGACTTCTCTCGGCGGGCTCTTCGGCGCCTCTGCCGCGATCGGTTCGTATTGGATGTGTCGCAATCGATCGGCTGGCGCAAATCGGAACTTCGAACCGTTACGGCGATCGCACATCTCAAGCAACCGACGGAACTCCTCCGCCCCGGTGGCCATCCCGATCGGGCGATAGTCGGCGTCGAGCGCGAGAATCGCACGCCGTGGCAAATCCAAACCGCGAACCACGGCTGGATCGGCCGCCACGGCGACCACGAACGCGGGATTCCGCAGGACATCCCCCGGGAAATCGAGGAGCAGTTCGAGAAGTTCACTGATGGGAGTGCTAGGGTCGGTGGCACGACCACGCATATCCGGCTCGGAGTTCGTCATCTTGCGCGTTCTCTTTCAGTCAGTGGGGCACACTCGCATTCGGCTGCGAAAAGTGCGTGCAGTTATACCCCTTGACGCGCTGGCAAGGCCCTTGATCCGTCTTGGGGCGGCGCGCACAGCATATGCCGTCGCTCCTTCGCGCCCGGGATCGTGCACGTACCTAGGCATCGATACCGACCTGTACGAACTCCCCCCATGGCGGACGCTTGTCGGTCGTCATCACCCAAATCGTGGGCATCGCCGGCTCGTCGCCAAAGGTCCCGAATCCATCGGTCATGTAGACGAGGACATCGACCGTGACTCGCTGATCCGCGAGATGGGCGAACACCGGCCGGAAATCCGGCCCCCCCCCGCCGCGTGGAACCGGCAGCTCCTGGAAGGGCAGCACCCACTCGCCCGAATGCACCGCGGCGTCCGCCGAGATGACGTAGACGGGGCAACCGAACTGCCGCCGGATCGCATCGACC
>CAYMEB010000472.1:0-2743 GCA_964389095.1 uncultured Hyphomicrobiaceae bacterium | reverse complement strand
CTCCGACTCCTTCATTGCGACCTTCTTCGTCGGAAAGCGACCGAACTCGTCGCACCAATTCCAGAATCCGCCCTGATAGTTGTCGTTCAATTTTGCCTGTCCATAAGCGTTAAGTGCAAGAAGTGCATTCCAGGTGTGTTCGGCCCAAACACGCTCTTTAATGTCAGCGTCCAGTTGGTCGACATCCTGCAGCGCCTCGGTTGGAATACAGAGCAAGGACAATGACAGCCGAGCGCGTTCAATGGCTTCCGATGGTGACTCCGGGGGATCCGCCTCTACCTCGGGGGCTGAATCCGGGTGTCCTTGCTGAGTCGCAAGTAGTTTCAGAGCTCGCTTGAGCGCGCGATTCTCATCAGCCAGATCCTCAAGCGCGGCTGCGTCATCGACCATCCGACCCTCAAACTCAGCCTGCCTTTTACCTGCCAGTTCTGCGAGGGTTTCCTTCTCCCTTGACAGCTCTGCGCGGTCGGCTTCGGCACGGGCGACGAGCTCGCGGAGTCGATCCAGTTCTTGTGAGATGTCACTGGCTACACCGAGTTGGCCGACGGTGTACTCGCTCCGTAGGTCTGCAACACGTGAAACAAAGGCTTCGTCGTTCGCTTGGAGCAGCAACGTTCGGAGTCGCTCCCAGGACTTGGGCGCAGGAGCAGCTGGGAGAGTGGTTGCCAAGATGGTCGCGAAGATCTGGCCAGCTCGCCGACGATTTTGTTCGACCACTCGGACCGAAATCCAGCGGTGCCGCAAGAGATCGGTCGGCTCCGTGAAGTCTGGCCGCGGCTGGTACAACCGGGCGGCACCACCGAAGACTCTCGCTCCCTCCGGAAGGTGGCTCTCCAGGGTCGCGAGCGCCATGGGCGTGAGGGCGAACACCAGAGCTAGTCCAGCTAGGGCCTCTGCCGCGGCGGTTGCGCGCAAGGTGTTCTCTTCGAGGGAGACTTTGGTGTCCTCGCTGAAGACGATTAGGGGCAGTTCGCGCAATGGGTCTAGGATGAGCCGAGCCAGACCATCGACTTCTTTCGCCTGCGGGCGAAGTGCTTTTGTAAATAGTGGCAGTCCAGAACGTCGGGGATCACTCCCGGTCTCGATCAGATGGCGCACCAAGCGCGGTGCCGCCATTTCCAGACGATGGCCGGACCCGTCTTCGCACTCGAGATCGACCCAGATCGATGGGGCTTCGCCGTCATCAACAGCAGTTGACGTAGTCGTCCACGTTCTCTGGAGATTGTCGACCTCCGAGTACCGGCACCGCAGCACCCGTCCGTGCTCGGCATCCCCTCGTCGAAGCTCGACTGATCGACCAAGGTAAGTGATCGCCCCGCGCGTCGGCAGTCGTTCTGCTGGGACCCCCTTCGATTCGCACCATGACTGGAAGCCCCGATCCAGGTGCGCAATGACATCGACGCCTGTGTCGGTCCAGATCGAGCGGTAGATCAGCATCTTGGGTATCGGGCCATCCCGGGCGACTGCGACGTGGGGTTGGATCTTGACACGTAGCCGTTGGTTGGTGTGGCTCGGCGAGCCAGGCGCGGTCCCGTAGAGCGACTGAAGCCGTCGATCAGGGCTGGATGGCCGTGAAGACCCGACGGCACCAGTAGAGGCGGTCGTACTTGGCTGGTCCGTAGGGCTCCAAGAGCCCGATGTCGACGAGTGCGTTGATCGCGTCCCGATTGGCCTGGTTGGAGCGACCGAAGCGCCGGTGAGCATCGGCCACGGACAGGATCGGATGGGCGATCAGCTCGTCCGCAATCTCCAGTGCGAGGCGTCCCCGAGGCAGGGCTTCTCGGACGGACGCCTGCATCTCCGTCTTGAGGGCCAGCAGCCGCATGATCCGGTCATGTCCGGATCGAGCCTCGGCCTTGACCGCCTCGGCGAAGAAGGTGATCCATGGCTCCCAGTTCCCGGACATCGAGATCGTAAGCAGGTGGACTCGGTACTCGTCCGATCGCTCCTCGAACCAAGGCGACAGTGCGAGCACCGGCGAACGCAACGTGCCCTCACCGAGCATCTGAAGCACGGTCACGAGCCGTCCGAGACGGCCGTTGCCGTCGGTGAAGGGATGAAGCACCTCGAACTGGTAGTGGGCCATGGCGATCCGTGCGATCAGCGGGATCGCGGCCTGCGGTCCCGGTGCCGTCAACCACTCGATCCACCGCTCGCACATCCCTCGGAGCTGATCGCCGGGCGGAGGTGGAACGAAGCGGGCTTCGCCGACCCGCCGGTGCTTGGCACCGATGAAGACCTGCGTGACCCGCAGCGCACCGGCGTCGGGACCGTCGGTCGGCGTGCCTCGGACGATGATCGCTTGGAGGGCTTCAAGCAGCCCGAGCGTGATGGGCCGGGTCTCGATCCACGCGTACGCCTCGTCGGCGGCGTGGGTGTAGTTCATGACCTCCCGCACGTTCGGGGCGATTGCCGCACCATCGTCGGACTCCAACACCTCGGCTGCGAAGAGCTCGGGAAGGTCTGCGAACGTCCCCTCCAGCGCGGAGGTCCCGACAGCCTCTCGGCGTGTTGCGATCCGCGAGACGAGCTTCGGGTTCGGGATCAGGGCGGCGGCAGCGTCGAGGCGCCCGAGCTCGGTCATGGCGTCGGTGATCATGAGCCAGGCGGACGGTGAGAGGACCACTGACTCAGGAAGGTCGTCCGGGAGGAACGCGTTCGTCCGGTAGTCCTCGCCGAACCGGCCGTCGTGGCCGGAGATCGGTACGAGCCGGCCGACAGGCGACCGGTCGAGACCGGGCGA
>CAYMEB010000471.1:0-2743 GCA_964389095.1 uncultured Hyphomicrobiaceae bacterium | reverse complement strand
ATCCGCGAAGGCTGCTACGGTTGCCATAGCCAGATGATCCGCACTCTCCGTGACGAGGTCGAGCGCTACGGCCACTACAGCCTCGCGGCCGAGAGCATGTACGACCACCCCTTCCAATGGGGATCGAAGCGCACCGGGCCCGATCTGGCGCGTGTCGGCGGCAAGTACTCAGACCAGTGGCATGCCGATCACATGACCGCGCCGCGCTCGCTGGTGCCGGAGAGCATCATGCCGGGCTACCCCTGGCTCGCGAAGACGCCGGTCAACGTCGAGGATGCGGCCCGCCGCCTGTCGACGCTGCGCATCGTCGGCGTGCCCTACACCGACGAAATGATCGCGAACGCCGCCCGGGACGCTCGCGCTCAGATCGACCCCGACAGCCGCGCGGCGCGCGATCTGGTGCGACGCTATCCAAAGGCGAAGCTCGTGAAGTTCGAAGGACAGCCGGGCACCGACCCGACCGAACTCGACGCGCTGATCGCCTATCTCCAGGTGCTGGGTCAGATGGTGGACTTCGCCACCTTCGACGCGGCCGGTCCGAACCTGAGGTGACCTCATGACCTACGATACCGTAGCAACCTTCAGTCAGGTCACATCGTTGTTGATGTTCGTCGCGATGTTCCTCGCTGTCGTCGCCTACGCCGCATGGCCGGGCAACAAGGCGCGCTTCGAGACCATCCAGCGCAAGGCCCTGGGACTCGATCAACAAGCAAGCGACGCCGAACGGGGGCGCAAATGAGCAAGCGCGAGATCGATGCAGTGACCGGTGTCGAAACCACCGGTCACGAGTGGGATGGGCTCAAGGAGCTCAACAAGCCTCTGCCGAGGTGGTGGCTCCTGACCTTCTACGCGACCATTCTGTGGGCCATCGGCTATTGGGTGGTCTATCCCGCCTGGCCGACGCTCAATGGCTACACCAAAGGCATGTTCGGCTACAGCCAGCGCGCCACCGTTGCCAGCGAGGTCAAGTCGGCGCAGGCGGTGCAGGCCGGCATGCGCGCGCTGCTCGAGAAGACACCCCTGCCGGACGTCCGGCGCAATGCCGAGTTGCAGCGCTTCGCCATGGCCGGCGGCAACGCCGCGTTTCAGACCAACTGCGCACCCTGCCACGGCCGCGGCGCACAGGGCTTCGTGGGCTACCCGAACCTCAACGACGACGACTGGCTGTGGGGCGGCAAGATCGAGGAAATCGAGAAATCGATCCTCTACGGCATCCGTTCCGATCACAAGAACACGCATGCGGTCGTCATGCCGCGCTTCGGCCTCGACAAGCTGCTGACGGAAGCCCAGATCGCGGACGTGACGGAGCATGTGCTCTCGATCTCCGGCCAGGCCGCCGACCGAGCCGCCGCGATCCGCGGCGCCGACGTCTACAAGGAGCAGTGCGCGAACTGCCATGCCGACGACGGCAAGGGCAAGCAGGACCAGGGCGCACCGAACCTAACGGACAAGATCTGGCTCTACGGCGGCACGCGCGAAGCCATCACGGAAAGCGTCCGGACCGGTCGCGGCAACGTGATGCCTGCCTGGGCGGGTCGCCTCGACCCGGTCACGCTCAAGGCGCTTACCGTCTACGTGCACAGCCTCGGCGGCGGCAAGTAGGCTGAGAACGCGGAGGAGAGACACATGTGCGCTTGCGGATGTGACTTGCGGCTGCCAAGGCGCGTCTTGGTACACAAACCTCGTCAGAACCGCAGGGCGCACAAGCGGCCGGGAGCGCGACAGCGCTCCCGGTCCTCGCCGCAATCAGGACCTGGATCCGCACACGCTTGCCCGCGAGTGCAGGAAGGATAGTTCCTTGACGACCGTGCTCGACCGGCGAAGCGATCCGAAAGCTTCGCCGAAAGCAAACCCCGACATCGAGACGAGTGACGCCAAGGCGGTCAACCGCCGCGCCGAACGCGACCTCTATGCCGTTCGCCAGAAGATCTATCCGAAGCTGGCCCACGGCATCTTCCGCCGCCTCAAGTGGATCGTGATGGCGGCGACGCTCGGCATCTACTACGCCCTGCCGTGGTTGCGCTGGAACCGCGGACCGGATCTGCCGAACCAGGCGGTCCTGCTCGACATGGAGCACAATCGCTTCTTTTTCTTCTTCCTCGAGATCTGGCCGCAGGAATTCTACTACGTCACAGGTCTTCTGGTGCTCGCATCCCTGTTGCTGTTCCTCTTCACCTCGGTCGCGGGCCGCGTGTGGTGCGGCTACACCTGTCCCCAGACCGTGTGGACCGATCTGATGGTGACGATCGAGCGCTTCTGGCAGGGCGACCGAAACGCGCGGATCCGGTTGGACAAGGAGCCCTGGGGTCTCACCAAGATCTTCAAGAAGACCATGACGCATTTGAGCTGGCTCGCGATCGGGCTGGCCACCGGCGGCGCCATGGTTTTCTATTTCCGCGATGCGCCCACGCTGGCGCGCGAGCTCGTCACCGGCACCGCGCCCCTGGTCGCCTATCTCTTCCTCGGCATCTTCACGCTATCGACCTACGTGCTCGGCGGCATCGCGCGCGAGCAGGTCTGCATCTACATGTGCCCCTGGCCCCGCATTCAGGGCGCCATGACAGACCATCACACGCTTCTCGTGAGTTATCGCGAGGAACGCGGAGAACCGCGCGGCCCCATGCGCAAGGGACCGGATGGAACGGTGAGCTGGGATGGCCGCGGCGACTGCATCGACTGCAAGGCCTGTGTCGCAGTCTGCCCGACCGGGATCGACATCCGCAACGGTCTGCAGTACGAATGC
>CAYMEB010000470.1:0-2751 GCA_964389095.1 uncultured Hyphomicrobiaceae bacterium | reverse complement strand
GGTCGTTCGATCAGTGCCGTCACCCCGGAGGCGATCGCCGAGGCGGTGAACGGGTTCACGCCGGAGCTAGTCGATCGTTACAAGGCAAATGCACGCAAGGCCGCGGCCGAGCTGAATTGGGAATCCGAGCAGAGGCGGCTGGTTGATCTGTACGAGAATGCTCTCGCCAAAGCGTAGCTGTTCACCATCAAGCTTAAGGCATTTCGGCGCGGATGTAGACGTGTGCGGACCCGATCTCAATATCAGGGAATGGCGTGATGGATGGTGAGAACATTCTCCGCTCCTCGACCACTCTATACCCGGCCTCTCTGAGCAGCTTCGGATAGTTGTGTACGAATTGGTGAGATTTGAAGATCACGGCATCTGCCGGGAATTCATCGAAGGTCATGAACCGATAATTATTGTGACAAAGTGAGACGTTCTCGAACAATGCAATTCTAGTGACGCCTTTGCGGGCACACAGCCGGTACAGCTGCCGTATTTTTTCAGGATAGCAAAGTGTCGCTGTGCGAGCGTGGAACAGAGCCTTCTTGCCACCGCCCTTCTGCGCGTTCAGAAAATCCTCGATCTCGCCGTCCACAAATTGAAGATTGCTTGCGCTGAAGGCTTGCGAGTTGTGCCTTGCCGTCTCGCTCTGTCTGTCGATTCCGACGAACTGTACGTTTGGACTCGCCAATGCCGCCTCGTGATCTGGCAATGCGCACATCACTCCAAAATTGTACAGCTGCTCCATGCCCTTTGCGAGCTCGATCAGCTTCTTCCGGTAAAAACTACGATACCATCCGAAATATAGGTGCGGCGCCTCCTGGATCATCTCGTCAAAATACGGCTCCCAATGGGCCCAGATTGCCTCCTCCAGATACGCCGTGTCGTCATAAGGAGACTTTCGTACTGTGACCTTCTGTGCGATCGCATGTTCCAACTCTCGCTGCAGAGCGTCATGCTCGTCCCTCAGTGCGGATAGCCGGCTCCTCAGCTCGTCTTCAATGCGTGAAAGCAAGGCATTGGCTCCTCTGACGTCGCCAACTATGAACCTTGCCGTAGCCAAGTTGCCAACTAGCGTAACATCGTCGGGGTAAGACTTGTTCCGCTCTTCGAGATACCGCAGCGCGTCCGCTTCACGGCCAGGGGGGCGCATATAGCATCGCGCAGCCATCACGGCATTGAATGCGGACGGAGCCGCTTGATCAATACACCTCAGCGTCTCGAATGCTTCGTCGATACGATTTGAGCCCAGGTCGAAAGCGGCACGAAGCTGCTGTGCCAGTCGATGCTCACCGAACCGACGATTGAAATACTCTGTGCCAACAAACGAAGCGATCTGCGGGTAGAGAGAGAGTTTCAGGAAGTAGTCTGCCGACATCTGGTCGCGGTCGTGGCTGGGTAAGCAGTCGTGCACACTCAATGCATCGCGTAGCGCTCGAAACGACATCGGGAGCGGAAACGTCGGGATGGTCAGTTGCGGTTGGATCGGCCGACCGGTCGGATCTCCAGCGGCAGTGTGAGAGGGATCGGGTAAACCGAGCATAGCGCGGCGTGCTCTCGCGATTCTGCTGCGAACAGGATCAGGCAACCATTTCTTTGCCAGTTCGGCCGTTTTGCTCACGATTATTCCCCAAATTTGATGGTCCAGCATTGGCCAAGGCCAAGTGCGGAGGCGCGCAGTCATGGTTCTTGCGCTGCTCGCATGATTTGTCCGGGATGCCACACCGGCCAGGCGGTCGCAATACTCAGGACCGGCAAAGACGCTTGATTGAGCGCTGCACGCACCGCCATCACAAACTCGCGTTGAAGCGCTCGGCCCAGCGGCCGAAGCACATGATGCGCCAGACCGATGGCGAGAACGGGCGCCGGCCGGCGAGCATGTCCGACACGTTGGTCTGCGCCGCCGCCTGGTTGAAGATCGAAGGATAGGCCGCAATCGTCTCGCGGCAAGCCTGCAGCACCTTGTCCTTGAGCTCGCCCTGGAACCAGCGCTGCTCAGGAGTCGGAAACCCGAGCTTGTCCTGCCGGTGCAGCACTTTCTCGGGGATGACGGAAGCCATGGAACGCCTGAGCAGGACCTTCGTCTCACCGTCGAGCACCTTGTGCATTTCGCCGAGCGCGATCGCGTACTCCACCAGCCTATAGTCGAGGAAGGGAACCCGTGCCTCGATGGAGTGCGCCATCGAGTTGCGATCCTCGAAGTGTAGCAGCATGGGGATGCTGGTCGCGGTCAATTGTGTGCGGCATAAGTGACCTAGCGGAGACTCGTTGTCGCGCTTTGGCGGTGATGTTGCGGCGTTGTAGGACGCGAACTCGTTCTCGAGCAAATCGCGGTTGATCCAGAGCGGCTCCGACACGGCTTTCGACATGAAAGGCCGCGATAGCGATACGAGGGGCTGCAACCGGGGCGCGGAAGCCGCCGTCAGCAGCGCCAAGCGTTCGAGCGACGTCTTGTGCCGCTTTCGGATCGCCTTCAGCTCTCGCCGGAATCCCGTCCAATCGCCGCGCAAGAGGAACCCGGCAAGGACCGCACCGAAAACCGTATGGTAGCCGGCAAGCAACTCATCCGCTCC
The DNA here is from genome assembly GCA_964389095.1 of uncultured Hyphomicrobiaceae bacterium. Classification (GTDB taxonomy): domain Bacteria; phylum Pseudomonadota; class Alphaproteobacteria; order Rhizobiales; family Hyphomicrobiaceae; genus JABFRJ01. The sequence continues at coordinate 193 of CAYMEB010000470.1, read as the reverse complement.
CTGGCCGTCGAGCATCACCGTTATGCCCGCAGCGCGCGCTTCCTTGAAGACCGACCATTGTGCAAATATCGAGGTCGAGCCGAACGGCTCGTCCTGATGCCAGATCATATCGTCGATAGCGTTCCACAGGTCGTTCGCCACGGGCTTCACAATGTGCGGAACATTATGGCACTGCGCGATCACAGCTTGCGCA
>CAYMEB010000469.1:0-2752 GCA_964389095.1 uncultured Hyphomicrobiaceae bacterium | reverse complement strand
GCGCAGGTTGGCCTGCGCTTTACGGACTCCGAAAACTCCGCCTCGACCTCCTGCACGGCCGATCGATCACCCTGACCGCGCTCCTGACGATCGACCGCAAGCAGCACGCCGACTGGCTCGGCACCTGCACGACGGATGAGTTCGACGGATTCGCGGATCGCCGTGCCTGCGGTGATGACGTCATCGACAATGACGACCTTGCCGGAGAGCGGCGTGCCGACGATTTGTCCGCCCTCGCCATGATCCTTGGCTTCCTTGCGATTGAACGCCCAGGGGACGTTGCGCCCTTGTTGTACGGCCAGCGCGATCGCCGTGGACGCAACCAGGGGGATGCCCTTGTAGGCCGGGCCGAACAGCATGTCGAAGGGCAGCGCTGAGCGACTCAGTGCCTCGGCATAGCACTGCCCCAGCGTGGCGAGTGATTCGCCGTCGTTGAAGAGACCAGCGTTGAAGAAGTAGGGACTCTCGCGTCCCGACTTCAGGGTGAAACGGCCAAAGCGCAAGGCCGAGCGTGCGAGGGCGAGGTCGACGAATCTGCGTTGATGCGGTTGCATGCGGCTATCATATCGCGGTGCGCGTCATCACCTTGAATGCAAATGGCATCCGCTCCGCCGCCAGCAAGGGTGCTTTCGCCTGGTTACGTGACCAGGGCGCGGACGTGGTCTGTCTGCAGGAGACCAAGGCGCAGGAGGGGCAGCTGGCCGGTCACGACGTCGACCTGCCGGGCTTCCACCGCTACTTTTTCGACGCCGAGCGGCCGGGGTACTCGGGTGTCGCGCTCTATAGCCGGCGGGAGCCCGATTCGGTGATCCGCGGTTTCGGCGTGCCGGAGTTCGACCGCGAAGGACGGTATCTCGAGGCCCGCTTCGGGGCGCTCTCTGTGGTGTCCCTGTATCTCCCTTCGGGCTCTTCAGGGCCGGAGCGGCAAGCCTCCAAGTTCCGCTTTCTCGAAGCGTTCATGCCGCATCTGCGCGCGCTACGCCGGCGTCGCAGCGAATACATCCTCTGCGGCGACTGGAACATCGCGCACAAAGAAATTGATCTGCGTAACTGGAAGTCCAACCAGAAAAACTCCGGTTTTCTGCCGGAGGAACGAGCTTGGATGGACGAGTTGCTGGGTGCCGCAGGTTATGTCGATGCGTTTCGCGAGGTGACCGAGGCGCCCGACCAGTACACATGGTGGTCGAATCGCGGTCAGGCCTGGGCGAAGAACGTGGGTTGGCGCATCGACTACCAGATCGTCAGTCGCGGTCTTGCTGGCGCGGCACGCTCGGTGTCGATCCACAAGAGCAGTCGGTTTTCCGATCACGCGCCGCTCACCATCGACTACGCGCTATGAGCATCCTCGCCTCAGTTCGCCCCTACCTCGCTCGCGAGGCACTGGGTGCGTTCTTCGTCGGCGTATCCTCGGGTTTCCCGTACGCCATGATCGGCGCCACGCTGACGACGCGCCTCGCACAGGATGGCATCGATAAAAAGACCATCACGGCTTTCGCGCTGGCGTTCCTCGTGTACAACCTCAAGGTGTTCTGGGCGTGGATCATCGATGGCGTGCGTCTGCCCTGGATTGGGCGTTTCGGTCAGCGCGTCTCCTGGCTGTGGGTGTCGGGGCTGCTCGTCATTGCCGCAGTCGTGAATCTGGCGCTCGTCGATCCGCAGGCGAGCCTGCAGGCCACGGTCATCGCCGCGGTACTGGTCGGCATTGCGGGAGCCACCTACGACATCGTAATCGACGCCTACCGCATCGAGACGTTGCAGCCACATCAATTGGGTGTAGGCGCGGGGATGTCCCAGTACGGCTGGCGTATCGGCTCGGCCGCCGCCGGTGCGTTGGCACTCATCGTCGCCGCACGCGCCGGCTGGTCAGTGGCGTACATGACCTGTGCGGTATTCGCACTACCCGCCATGCTCACGGCGCTGTGGCTGGGCGAGCCCGCACGCCGAATCGTGACCGTACCGCGTCAGGGTATGGCCGAGTTGTGGCAGTCGATTGCCGGGCCGTTCCAAGAATTTCTGCGCCGCTCGGGTGCCGGACTCGTGCTCGCCTTCATCCTCGTGCATAAGGTGGGTGACACGCTGGCCAATCTGACGTTTCGCTTGTTGTTCAACGACCTCGGCTACACGAACGACGAGATCGCGGTCTACGACGTCGCCTTCGGCTTCGGGGCGTTTCTGGTCGGCATCTTCGTGGGTGGCGTGCTCTATGAGCGGCAAGGCCTGAAGAACTCGGTGCTGCTCGCGCTCGTGCTGATGTGTCTGTCGAATCTGAGTTTCGCTGCGCTCGCGGCCGTAGGGCACAGCAATATCGGCATGGCCGCAGCCATCGGCTTCGAGAATTTCGCGAGTGGTTACGGCGGGGTCGTGCTCGTCGCCTATTTCTCGGCCTTGTGCAACCTGCGTTTCACGGCGACGCAGTACGCGCTGATTTCCGCAGCGGCGAGCGTCGTCGGCCGACTGCTGACCGGCACCACGGCAGGCAGTCTCATCGACGCGATGGGCTACGTGAACTTCTACCTGCTCACGACGTTAGCTGCGCTGCCGGGCATTCTGCTCTTCGCGCTCATGTGGCGTCGTGGCGTGGTGGACGAAGCACTTGGTACGGCGGGCAAGCCTGCCGCTGCGGAGTCGCGTGGATGAGCGTTGACGGTGCAGGCACCGTCGTGTGCTCTTTGCATGATCTTGAGGCGACGGGCAGTCACGGGTTCCAAATCGGCGAGGGCGAGTGGCCCCGACGCGGATTTGTCGTCACTGT
>CAYMEB010000468.1:0-2762 GCA_964389095.1 uncultured Hyphomicrobiaceae bacterium | reverse complement strand
TCCAGCGCCAGCTCCCTGTTTCTTTGTAGATCGTATAGAGCGTGGTCGAACACGGATTGTGCAGCAGACTGAAAAGCATCAGGCACACGGCCGTAAGCGTCGTCCAACCGGCTCCGACTAGGAGCCCGTGCAAAATGTGATCGTCGGCCTCGAACATCACGCCCGCTCCGGGTGCATCGGCCATCGGTGAACCGGTAAGCAGAACGGTCAGCATGAGGATAGTCGGCACAACAATTTCGTTGGCTGGAATGGCTACGATGTAAGCGACGAGAATCACGCCGGTCAGACCCATCACCCAAGCGAGCGGATCGAGTCCAGTGACCATCCACCACGCGATACTGTGCCCACCCGCACTCACATTCGCGATGAGCCAGATGACAGCACCCGCAGGAGCGGCGAAAACAATGGCACGCCAAAGAACAAAGAGCGTGCGGTCGATGAGAGATGTATAGAGCGTGCGCAGGATGTTCGGCGGACGGTAAGGCGGCAGTTCGAGACTGAAAGAAGAAGCCTCACCTTTGAGAACGGTTCGCGAAAGGAACCATGAGGCGCCCAGAGCACAGGCGAATCCGAGAACCGCGACAGAAAATACCGCTCCGGCGGCGACAAACCCGGCGAAGGCCGGTGGAGCCAGCGCTCCAACGAAGACAGTCGCCATGAGAATTTGCGTGGGCCAGCGACCATTGCAGAGCGAGAAATTGTTAGTGAGGATGGCGATGAGACGTTCGCGCGGCGAATCGATGATACGCGTGGCCACGACGCCCGCAGCATTGCACCCGAGTCCCATCGTCATGGTCAGCGCCTGTTTTCCATGAGCGCCGGCCTTTTGGAAGATGCGATCGAGATTGAAGGCGACACGCGGCAGATATCCAAAATCCTCAAGCAGCGTGAAGAGAGGGAAGAAGATAGCCATGGGCGGCAACATGACGCTCACTACCCAAGCGCAAGAGAGATACATGCCGTCGATGAGGACGCCGGCCAACCACGGCCAGACACCGAACGCGAGCGCGTGGGCCTTGAGCCAAGGATGCAGCGTGTCGACCAAGAGCGAGGCGAGAATTCCCGAGGGAATATTCGCACCCTCGATTGTGATCCAAAGCACGAGGGCGAAAAGCAGCGCCATGGCCGGAATGCCGGTCCAGCGTCCGGTCAGAATGCGATCAAGCCGGCGTTGCCATCCGAGATGCGACGCATCGCCCGAAGACTGAACATGGCGCGCAGCAAGGGCGGAAGCCTCACGGCTGACCTCACCCGCGATTTCATCCTGAAAATGCGGACCGAGTTGCCAGCGCAATTCCTCGGCCTCGCGGAGAATGTCCGATGCGTTGCTCATGCGGCTTGGGTGCGCAGTTGATCGAACTCGCCTTTTTCCAGCGCCGTGGCGATGCGCGGATCTCCCTCCAAGAGACGCAAGGCGATCCACTCGGGATTTTCGAGATGAGGATACGTCGCTCGGAGGCGGCGGGTAAGTTTGGCCACCGGCTCGCGCAATTCGCGGGGCATGGCTTCGGGCGTGCGCGGACGCGATTTGACCACGCCCGTGGCGACATCGCGGATGGCGACAAGAAGTTCATCGAGTCCTTCGCCCCGGCGCGCAGCCGTGGCGACAACGGGAATCCCCAACTCGCGGGCAATTCCGCGTGCATCGATATCGAGTCCGCGCGTGCGGGCCTCGTCGATAAGATTGAGGCAGAGCACGACGCGGCCGGTGATTTGCAGAATTTGCAACAGCAAGGTGAAGTTGCGCTCGAGACAGGTAGCATCGGCCACGACAAGCGTTACGTCGGGGCGCCCGAAAAGAAGAAATTCGCGCGCTACTTCCTCGTCGGGCGTGGTGCCGAGCAAGGAATACGTTCCGGGCAAATCGACGACCTTGTATCGCTTGCCGTCAATGTCGAACGCCCCCTCGGCACGGGTCACCGTTTTACCCGGCCAGTTGCCAGTATGCTGACGCAACCCGGTGAGCAAATTGAACACGGTGCTCTTGCCGACATTCGGATTGCCGGCCAGAGCGACGACGTAATCCCAGCGTCCGAGCCTGAGTCCGAGGCGGCGAAGTTCCGCTTTGCTCGCGACGCACGTCTCGCAGGTGGATGGCGGACAATTCGACATGATCACGCTTCGACAAAGATGCGGTCCGCCTGCTCTTTCCTTAGGGCAATGCTCGCTCCGCGGACTCGGTAAGCAGTAGGACTGCCGAGCATGCTGTCGAAATCACGTTCGACACGCGTGCCGGGAACCAGACCGAGATCGAGCAGTCGGCGACGTTCTCCGCCGACGATGGAGGGCGAAAGATTGACCACATTGGCTGCTTCGCCCCGGTGCAAAGAGGAAAGCGAGCGCATGGGCGGAGGAGGAGCGCAGGGTTCCACCTGAATTGCACCGGCCACATCAAGCGGAAGATCACATTCACGGTCTTCGACGCGCAGTCGCAGGAATTTCGGTCCGCGCGCAATCAAATTCAGATGCACTCCGGCGACGATGCCGAACGCGGCAGCCTTGCGGTAAACGCCTTCCGGTTCATCTTCGAGGTGATTGACCAACACATCGCTGCCGTCGCGCGCCTCGAGCAGCGGCATACCGCGACGCGGTGGAAGCGTGCCTTCCCGCGTGGGAATCGGATCGCCATGCGGATCGTAGCGTGGACGACCGAGTTTATCGGCAAGCGCATCGACATCTTCAGAGCTGAGATGGTGCTCCGCGGCATCGGCGCGGCGGTGCCATTGGTGGCTGGCCAAACCGGTCTGATGCGCGAGATAAGT
>CAYMEB010000467.1:0-2764 GCA_964389095.1 uncultured Hyphomicrobiaceae bacterium | reverse complement strand
ACGCCGCGGTTCTGGCAGGCTGAGGCAAAGTCGGAGCGTTTTCACACAGCCTGGGTCACATGCATCCATCGAGCTGATAATGCACCACGGTTGATGGCCGTCCGAGACCGACTTCGTTCGTGTCGACGGCCGTCAGGCCTCCGTTCGCATCGACGCGTGCTCTGCGCCAGCTCGGCAGGACCGGGCCACCTCCTCCCCGGCCAAGCGTTCGCTATCGGGCGGCCGCAGACATTCACCGCCCGGCGCCGCCCTGGGGTTTCTTCGCTTTCGGCATGCAGGGTCCGGCGATGCGAGCCGGTGAACGAGAAAAGATACCCGATCTCAATGTGTTGAGAGATGCCGTTGGCGCCCCGAGCGCGAGGGGCGGCCTCTCTGGCGCGGTGCTGGTCCGACGAGGAGGGTGTCGGGGCGGGTTGTTTTCCCGGGAAAGGGCTCGAAAGCCCCTGCGCTGGGCCACCGTAAGACCAATTTCTCAGGGCCCTTTTCGCGGTCGCGACTGTACTTCGCGGGCGCATCACACTAAGACCGCGCCCACAGATCGAGCCGGGTCGCCCAGTCGCTGTCAGCACCGCCCGGACGCCGACGAGGATTCCGAGGAACCCCATGTCTCGCCAGGACCTGAACAAGGCCTTCGCCCAGACCTCCTTCCTGCATGGCGCGAACGCCGCCTATATCGAGCAGATGCAGGAGCAATACGAACGCAATCCAGGCTCGGTCAGCGAGCAATGGCGCCAGTTCTTCGCTTCGCTCCAGGACGAGAAATCGGCTCGCGGGGAGTCCCATCGCGCCGTCGCCTCGGGTGGCCTCGACGATCACGACATGCTGAGCGCGCTCGGCGCGGATTTCGGCACCTCAGAATCCGAGGTGCGCGACCGGATCCAGGCACGGGCCCAGCAGGCCGGCTTCGATCTCACGCCGGTCGCGTCTTTCCGCGCAACCCAGGATTCGATCCGCGCGCTCATGCTGATCCGGGCCTATCGGGTCATGGGGCACCTGATCGCGGACCTCGATCCGCTCGATCTCACCGAACGCAAGCTCCACAAGGAGCTCAGGCCGGAAACCTACGGCTTCACCGAGGCCGACCTCGACCGGCCGATCTTCATCGACAAGGTGCTCGGCCTCGAGATGGCGACCGTGCGGCAGATCCTGAAGATCCTGCGCCGGACCTACTGCCGGCACATCGGCGTCGAGTTCATGCACATCACGTCACCGGTCCAGAAGTCCTGGATCCAGGAACGCATCGAAGGGCCCGACAAGGACATCGCGTTCACGCCGGAGGGCAAGCGCGCGATTCTGAACAAGCTGATCGAGGCCGAGAGCTTCGAGAAGTTCTCGGACGTCAAGTACACCGGAACGAAGCGCTTCGGCCTCGAAGGCGGTGAAGCCATGGCTCCGGCGCTGGAGCAGATCATCAAGCGCGGCGGCCAACTCGGCGTCAAAGAGATCGTGATCGGCATGGCCCACCGCGGCCGCCTCAACGTGCTCGCCAATGTCATGTCGAAGCCGTTGCGCGCGATCTTCAACGAGTTCCGCGGCGGTTCGTTCAAGCCCGACGACGTCGAAGGCTCGGGCGACGTGAAGTACCATCTTGGAGCGTCGTCTGATCGGGAGTTCGACGGCAACAAGGTCCACTTGTCCCTGACCGCCAACCCCTCTCACCTCGAAATCGTCGATCCCGTCGTGCTCGGGAAGGTGCGCGCCAAGCAGGATCAGCACGGTTGCACGCCGACCGATCGCCGCGCGGTGCTGCCGCTGCTGATCCACGGCGATGCCGCCTTTGCCGGCCAGGGTGTCGTTGCCGAGTGCTTCGGGTTGTCCGGGTTGCGCGGCCACCGCACCGGCGGGTCGATCCATTTCGTCATCAACAATCAGATCGGTTTCACGACCAATCCGAAGTTCTCGCGCTCGTCGCCCTATTGCACCGACGTCGCGAAGATCGTCGAGGCGCCGATCTTCCACGTCAACGGCGACAATCCCGAGGCCGTGGTGCACGTCGCCAAGATCGCGACCGAGTTCCGGATGCGGTTCCAGAAGCCGGTCGTCATCGACATGATCTGCTACCGCCGCCACGGTCACAACGAGAGCGACGAGCCGGCCTTCACGCAGCCGGCGATGTACAAGCGGATCAAGGCGCACGCGACGACGGTATCGCTGTATTCCAAGAAACTCGTCGAAGAGGGTACGCTCTCGGCAGCCGAGGCCGACGAGATGCAGGCTCGCGTCCGCGGGCACCTCGACGCTGAGTTCACCGCTTCCGAAGGCTACAAGCCGAACAAGGCGGATTGGCTCGACGGCCGTTGGGCATCGATCGGCAACGAGGACGATGAGGCGCGCCGCGGCAATACCGGTGTCGCGCTCGACGTGCTGAAGGAAGTCGGCCGCCGGATCACGACGATCCCCAACGATTTCGGCGCCCACAAGACGATCCAGCGCCTGCTGGAGCGGCGTCGGGAGATGGTCGAGACCGGAGACGGGATCGACTGGGCCATGGCCGAGCATCTGGCCTTCGCCACGCTCGTGCGCGAGAAGTTCCCAGTCCGGCTCTCAGGGCAGGATTGCGAGCGCGGCACGTTCTCTCAACGCCACTCGGTGCTCACCGACCAGCAGAGCGAGCGACAGTACACGCCGCTCAAGTACGTGACGCCGGACCAGGCCCGGTTCGAAGTCATCAACTCGATGTTGTCGGAAGAGGCCGTGCTCGGTTTCGAATACGGCTACTCGCTGGCGGAGCCGATGGCGCTGGTGATGTGGGAAGCGCAGTTCG
>CAYMEB010000466.1:0-2765 GCA_964389095.1 uncultured Hyphomicrobiaceae bacterium | reverse complement strand
GCGGCGACCCGGTGAAGGGCCTGAACTTCATCGACGCGCTGAGCATGTTCAACGCCGACCAGGAGACCGACGGCGTGATCATGATCGGCGAGATCGGCGGCCAGGACGAGATCGACGCGGGCCGCTGGATCCAGAAGCACATGAAGAAGCCGGTGGCGGCGTTCATCGCGGGTCGCACGGCTCCCAAGGGCAAGCGCATGGGTCACGCCGGCGCGATCATCGGCGGGGCGAACGACACGGCCCAGGCGAAGATGGAGGCGCTGCAGGCGTGCGGCGTGATGGTCGCGGAGAGCCCGGCGGACCTGGGCAGCAGCATGGCGAAGGCGCTGGGGATGTGTCCCTTCACGGCCTGAGTCAACTCAACCGCGAGATTGGCCGAGTCGCTCCTTCCCAAATGCCCCGCATGACGCCCGCGATCGGCCTTGCACAGAGGTTGCGCAAGGATTTCGCGAGGGCCTGAAGCGCGACACCCATCAGCACCCATGCCAGCCAGAGAACGTCGGAAGACCGATGCGGGCGCGTGCGGAGGAACAGGACGAACTCACACGCCTTCTTCGCCTCGCGCAGACCCATCGATGCACGGCCTGCCGGGGCGAAATGATGCTCAAGTCGAGCCGTCGGCACGATCGCCATCCGACCTTGGCCGGCGAGCGCCACTCGCGTGGAAAAATCGACATCTTCGAGCATGTGAAAGCCGTTGACGGTGTCGAAAGGGATCCTCAGGAATACCTCCCGTCGCCAGGCGGAAAGTCCGCCTGACAGCGTGACCGCGGGGATCGGTGCGTCGCCGAGACTTCGCCAGTTCGCGTAGATACGGGGACGCGGATCCGAAAAAAGCCCACGATGAAAGACCGCGTGCAGCAACGCAAAGATGGGGCCGAAGGGAACATCGGTGACGACGCCGGAACAGCCGACCAGGCCAAGGTCCGCTTCCATCGCCCGCGCGATCTCCTCGACGAACGCCACATCGAGCACGATGTCGTCCTCGAGAAAGCACACGATCCCGAAGGACGCATGCCGGACCCCTTCTCGTTTCGCAGCGACCAATCCCTGGATCGAGCGATCATGGATCCATCGAATCTGAGTTCGACCGGAAAACCACTCGCAGACTGTCGCGTGGCGAGCTGCGTCGATCTCGATCGCCGACTGGTCGACAAGCACGATCTCCTCCGGCATGCGCGTCTGCACCGCGATGGAGTGCAGCGCGACCATCAGATCGTCGTGACGATTCTTGGTCGGGATCACGATGGTCAAGCCGCTCGTCATCATGCGAGCGGCCTCCGACGATCGTTTCCGATCGAACGCTCTTGACGCCGCCCGAATCCGTGCAGGATCGCGAAGGTGGCGCCTGCGGAGACGGCGATCTGGATCGAGACCTCGAATCCGTAACTTGAGAGAGCCGCGTGGAACGCGAACAGGGCGCCGAACCAGATTACCGGTCGCGGGCTGCGAAACAGCACTCGCAGCAAAGTGGTCGCAAGGAACGCGCCGAGCGGTGCCATCCAGGACATCGCGATGCTCAGAACCCCGAACAGGGTCGTGGGCTGGGAATTCAGCCGAACCAGATAGAGGTCCCTTCCCGCCCCAGCGAGTTCACGCCCGGCCAGCATGGGTTCCAGAAGCGAGCTGGAGGGTGCGTAGCACTCCTCGAAGGGCGTGCCCGGAAGCATGAGATTGGCAAAGGACTTCGCCATGTACTCGAAGTACGCGAGACGAACCTGCTCGTCCGCGCTCGAGGCGTCGCCGAATCGGTCGTGTAGCGCCAGATATCGGAAGAACGGTATCGAAAGCCGCTGCGCGACAATCTCGGTCACCTCTCCGAAGTCGAACCCCGAGTCGGCAGCTCTCGCCAGCGAGTCCACCAGAGCAGCGTTCGGGTCGGACTTGCGCACGCCTCGCAACACGCTCACATACGAGAAAAGTGGAAGAGCGATGATCGCCAAGGCGAGCAATGGCGCAAGGCGGGGGATGGCGATCCACCGACGGCCCAACGATGAGCCCAGCGCCATCGGGAAGACGATCGAGACGAAGATCAGGGTGAGAATCGCACCCTTGCTTCCGCTGAACGAAAGGAGCAGGACGCCCCCACAGAAGATCGTAATCCACCATCGCATCCGCCGATCTCCGGCACGCCCAACGGGGTGATGCCGCTCCGCAAGCAGAAGGAAAAGCACCGTGAGAACGACCGTGTCGAGGGCGATGAACTTGATCACCTCCGCGAAGAGCCGGGCATAGGCGCCAAATTCCCCAGCGCGGATCGATGGAGTGAAGTCGTAGATGATGCTCACGGTCACCAGCGACAGAGCGGCAACGGCCATCGAGCGGACGGCCTTGCGGCCGGGCCGCCAGACATGGCGCCTTCCGATCGGAACACAAGCGATGGCGCCGACCGTTCCAAGGAAGCACGCGGCGAGTTCCAGCATCGCCGTGGCGAACCGGGCGTCGGTCGGGGTGTCGAGCTCGATCGCGAGCCCGGTGTCGACCTGAAGCATCGTGGGATCGAATCCGACGACTGCCGTCGGAAACTCGATGAAAATCATCGACCATGCGAAGAAGATCACCGCGAACGGATCCAGCGTCCGTGCGAAGCATGTCCGCATCGCGGACACGAACAGCAGGAATGCACCTGCGGCGATCCCGAGCACTCGACCGTCCGATCGGGTGATGATGGTGATTCCGGCGATCAGGTCAAGGACCGTCGTCACGAGCATCAGTCGATAGACCAGCCGGTCGATCTGGATCCATCGCACCAGCGTAGACCCCCC
>CAYMEB010000465.1:0-2770 GCA_964389095.1 uncultured Hyphomicrobiaceae bacterium | reverse complement strand
ACCTCTGGTGGCCGCCGCGCGCGAGATCGAGCAACTTCTCGATCTCGATACGCTGGATATCGAGTTCGCGATCGGCGCCGGGGGAGCGGTTCACATTTTGCAGGTACGGCCACTGGCCGTGCAACATGATCGCAGCCGCGAGGACGATCAGACATTGCGCGCAGAGTTATCGGCCGCCGCAGAGCTGCATGCCGCGCTAGAGGGGCCGATTGGGCCGATCGTCGGACGACGCGCGCTGTATGGTGTAATGCCCGACTGGAATCCAGCCGAGATCATCGGCGTCATGCCGCGGCCGCTCGCAGCGTCGCTCTACCGCGAGCTCGTGATGAACAAGACGTGGGCGACGCAACGAGCTGAGTTCGGCTACCGGGATGTGCGGCCAACCCCGCTTCTGAGGCAGTTTGCCGGCCATGCATTCGTCGATGTGCGCGCAAGTCTCAACTCGTTCATCCCAGCGGCACTCGACGACAACATGGCCCGCGATTTGGTTGATTCTGCACAGGATCGCCTCGAGGCCCATCCGCAGTATCACGACAAGATCGAGTTCGAGATCATCCCGACATGTCTCGACTTTGCTTTCGATCGATGGAACACGACGCTTTTCGACCCTGCGGGCCTGACGGAGGCGAAGAGGCGCCTGGTCGAGAAGGCATATGCCGAGATAAACCGGCGCGCGTTCTGCATGGAAGGCAAGGCTTGGGCGCACATTCGCGACTACGCTGCCAAGCTTGAAGTCGGTGGCCTGGGCACCCCGGTCCAAATCGCTGCCCTGCGCGGCATCCTTCTTCATTGTCGCGACCAGGGCGTGCTGCCGTTCGCGCATCTCGCACGCTGTGCGTTCGTGGCCGTGAGCCTGCTGCGAACGGCCGCGAGCACCGGACTACTTGCGCGTGAGCGCGTTGAAGCATTCCTCGCCTCCATCAGAACCATAAGCCATGAATTCAGCGCAGATGCGGCAGCATACGCAAAGGGAGACCTGGATCTGGCAGGCTTCGTGCATCGCTATGGTCATTTGCGGCCCGGCACTTACGACATCACATCGCTCAGCTATGCCGATGCACCCGAGCGATATCTGAAGCCGCTCGCCTCGGGGGCGTACGAGCTGACGCACACTGAGCCGTTCGCCTGGACCGGTAAGGAGCGCAAGGCGCTCCAGCGCGCTCTGCCGCGCATCGGTATCGAAGATGACGTCGACAAGCTCGACGCGTTCCTGCGTTGCGCGATCACAGGGCGGGAGTACGCCAAGTTCGTGTTCTCGCGCAGCTTATCATGGGTGCTCGACTCCATCGCCGCGTTCGGAAGTGCGAACGGTCTGTCGCGTGAGGACATGTCTTTCGTTGATCTCGAGGATATCTATCGTGTCGTTCTCGGCGCAAATGCTGGGCCGGCGGCACTGCGGCGCGAGATCGACCGTAATCGCGAGCGGTTCAGGATCGTCTCGTCCGTTGCTCTGCCGCCTCTACTGACCGGTGCTCTTGACATGGAAGGCTTTATCGCGCCGCAGGTGCGGGCCAACTTTGTCGGTAACGGGCGCGTGCAAGCGGCTGTGCGGCTTCTTACATCGAGCGAGGCTAATGACAGTGATGCATTGACGGGCACGATCGCGCTGATCGAGAGGGCTGATCCCGGATATGACTGGCTCTTCAGTTGCAATATCGCCGGGCTCGTCACGGCTTTCGGTGGCGCCAACTCGCACATGGCGATCCGTTGCGCCGAGTTCAGGCTGCCGGCAGCAATTGGTATCGGAGAGGAGCACTTCCGACGTCTGACGAAGGTACGCAGTATCGATCTGGATTGCCAGCATCAGAAGATCACGGTGGTGACATGACCGCGGCCCGCCGCCTGGCACTGCTGACGCAGCGCGTCGACATCGTTCCGAGGTACGGCGAGCGACGAGACTGCATCGACCAAGAGTGGGTCCGGCTTCTCGACGAGGTTGGATACGATGCCGTCTGTTGTCCCAATCACGCGGCGGTGGCCGTTGCCCTGGCGCGGCGCCTGCGCCCCGATGCGCTGATTTTGACTGGCGGCAACGGTGTGCTTCCTGAGCAGCCGGGCTACATGGCCGAGCGAAACGCGACTGAGAGTGCACTTCTCGAATGGGCCGCGGGTGAGAAAGTCGCCGTGCTCGGTGTTTGCCGCGGCTTCCAGTTCATGAATGTGCATCTGGGCGGAGCATTGAGAAAGGTCGAGGGGCACGTTGCCAAGGCGCACGAGATAAAGTTCCCTGGAGGAAACGTTCGCGTCGCGAACTCCTACCATGACTTTGGCATGCTGCCGCAGGACTTGGCGACGGACCTCGAAGCAGAGGCAGCGGCGCCGGACGGGACTATCGAGGCCGCGCAACACCGGCGCTTGCCTTGGATCGGTGTGATGTGGCATCCCGAGCGTAAGATGCCAGACCCAGCCGGCGTCAGGCGCTGGCTGGCTAGGCTCCTCAGCCGTCCACTGGACAAGAGGATCGAGTTCGATCGTGACTGAACCCCGTCGCCCGACTGCGATCGCGGTCCACGGTGTGAGCAAGCGGTACAGGATGTTCCGCGACTCGCGCCAGATGATTGCCCATCATCTGGGGCTGCGGGACCTTCCGTTCCTGCGGCGGCAACCCGTACCGGAGTTTACCGCGCTCAGCGAATTGTCGTTCGAGCTTGGGAAGGGCGAGCGTGTCGGATTGGTAGGCCGCAACGGCGCGGGCAAGACCACGCTGTTGAAGCTCATAACCCGGAGCCTAACGCCAACGTCCGGTCGCATCGAGGTGAATGGCTCGGTG
>CAYMEB010000464.1:0-2779 GCA_964389095.1 uncultured Hyphomicrobiaceae bacterium | reverse complement strand
AGCTCGACATCGAGCCGTGCGAGCGGTCACCAGCCGGGGCCGCGCCCGCGATCGACACCGATGACGGTCTGAACTCAGCCGGCGCCACCAGCGCGTGATCGCGCCACACAGGCGCGGCGATCCCTCATCGGAACCACAGTGCGCCCCCCATGCGCGGACACACACGCGGCCGCCCGAGCCACCGGGCCCAGCCCCGTCCGGGCGGCGGATCTCGATCTTACTCGGGGGCGTGCGGTAGCGGCGTCTGCCAGGGAACGTGCTGCGACATGGGCGTGTGCCGACTGTGCAACGCGCCGCCTGGGCCCTACGCCAGCCCCGACATCTGAGCCCTCGCGAGGATGCGCTCGGCCCGGGAGAGGTGGGGACGATCGATCATTTGCCCCCGCAAGCCGATCGTGCCCGCCCCGGGATTGTCGACGAAAAGCTGGACGATCTCGCGCGCCCAAGCGACCTCCGCCTCGCTCGGGCTGAAGGCGGCGTTTATAGTTGCGACCTGGTCGGGATGGATCGCCATCTTGCCCGTGAAGCCGTCACGGGCGGCCAGCCGGCACTCCTCCGCGAAGCCGTCCCGATCGCGGAAGTTCACGAAAACCGTATCGATCGGCTGTCGGCCCGCGGCCACCGCAGCCATCAGGCACATGTTGCGTGCCATCATGTAAGGCGGCGTCCAGGTCCGGCCGTCGGCTTCGCGGGTGGCGGACGAGCCCACAACCGCGGAAAGGTCCTCTGCCCCCCAGGTCATGGCCTCCAGCCGGGGACTGACGTCGAGATAGGACGGCAGGGTCAGCATCGCGGCCGGCGTCTCTGTGGTGATGGCGATGATCCGGGTCTGGCCGGGCGGCAGCTTGAACTGCGCCTCCGCATGGTCCAGTGCGATCGCCAGGCGCTGCACGTCCTCCGCTGACCGAGGCTTGGGCAGCATGATGCTGTCGGGCGCAGCCGCCATGACACCATCGATATCGTCGCCCCAGAACGGCGAGTCGAGCGCGTTGATGCGTACGACCAGTCGAGGCCTGGAGGTGAGGGATTTGACCTCACGGAGGAACGCCGCGGCCTGCGGTCGGGCGGCGGTCTTGTTCGCGGGTGCGACCGAGTCTTCGAGATCGAGGATCAAGGCGTCGGCCCCGGTCGTGAGGCCTTTTGCCAGCTTCTTCTCGCTATCGGCGGGCACGAACAGCAGGGAGCGCATGGGTCAGCCTTTGTCCGGGGCTTTGCGCATGAAGGCCTGACGGCGGCATTCCGCCACCAGCTCGTCGCGCTGGTTGTAGGCGCGATGCTGGAACTCGACGAGACCCGCGTCGGGCCGCGACCTGCTCTCCCGCTTCGCAACGACCTCAGTCGTCACACGGATGGTATCGCCATGGAAGACCGGCTTGGGGAACTTCACATCGGTCATGCCGAGATTGCCGATCGTAGTACCGATGGTGGTGTCGTTGACCGAGATCCCGATCATCAGACCAAGGGTGAAAAGGGAATTCACCAGCGGCCGTCCCCACTCGGTCTGGGCCGAGAAATGGTGGTCGATGTGCAGCGGCTGAGGGTTGTGGGTCATGGCCGAGAACAACGTGTTGTCCATCTCGGTCACGGTGCGGCGGATGGTGTGGTCGATCACCCGCCCGATCTCGAACTCCTCGAAGTACATTCCACGCATGCCGAGCCCCCGCCTGCAAATCCGGTTTGACGCTGTTCTGCGCCTGCCGCGGGCCGCTGACAAGCCCGGCGGTCCGGCCGCTATTCACACTCGAGAAGCCTTGATCGACGCGGCCCACTGGCACTGACCGGCGCAACCGGCTAAACGGTCGTCACCGATTTCACCGACCAGCCGACCCGATCGCCGGAGACGACCATGGCCCGCATCACCCTCCGCCAGCTCCTCGACCATGCCGCCGAGCACAGCTACGGCGTACCCGCCTTCAACATCAACAACATGGAGCAAGCCCTCGCGATCATGGCGGCGGCCAACGAGACCGACGCACCTGTCATCATCCAGGCCTCTCGCGGCGCGCGCTCGTATGCCAACGACATCATGCTGAAGCACATGATGGACGCGGTCACCGAGATCTATCCGCATATCCCGGTCTGTGTGCACCTCGACCACGGCAACGAGCCCTCGACCTGCGTGTCGGCCATGCAGGCCGGATTTACCTCGGTCATGATGGACGGCTCGCTCAAGGCCGACGGCTCGACCCCGGCCGATTGGGAGTACAACGTCGGCGTCACCAAAAAGGTCGTCGAGATGGCGCACCTCGCCGGCGTGTCCGTCGAAGGCGAACTCGGAGTGCTCGGCTCGCTCGAGCACGGCATGGGCGAGAAGGAGGACGGCCACGGCGCGGAAGGCAAGCTCTCTCATGACCAGCTCCTGACCAACCCCGACGAGGCTGTGAAGTTCGTCAAGGAAACGCAGGTCGACGCGCTCGCCATCGCGATGGGAACTTCCCACGGCGCCTACAAATTCTCGCGCAAGCCGGACGGCAAGGTGCTCGCGATGCACGTCATCGAGGAGATCAACAAGAAGCTGCCGAACACGCACCTCGTGATGCACGGCTCGTCGAGCGTGCCGCAGGAGCTCCAGGACATCATCAACACGTATGGCGGCAAGATGCCGCAGACCTGGGGCGTGCCGGTCGAGGAGATCCAGAAGGGCATCAAGCACGGCGTGCGGAAGATCAACGTCGACACCGACTGCCGGATGGCGATCACCGGCGCGATCCGCAAAGTGCTCGCCGAGGCGCCCGAGAAGTTCGACCCGCGCGACTACCTCAAGCCCTCCCGCGAGGCG
>CAYMEB010000463.1:0-2782 GCA_964389095.1 uncultured Hyphomicrobiaceae bacterium | reverse complement strand
CAACAATTGTGCGCGAAGCGACCTCACCGCCGTGATGCCCACCCATGCCATCTGCAAGGACCACCAGTAGGGATTCACCGTCATTGAACGGTCGGTGCGTCACCGCGTCTTCCTGACGATCACGCGCGCCCAGAATTTGATCCGAGAATACCCCGTCTACCGCCCGTACTAGACCTAGCTTCATAGGGTTTGATTTCTCTTACGCCGCTGCGCTACTTACCAGCCGAACTCCGCACCGCAAAAAGGAACAAAGCACAATTTCGTTTGACCAATACCAATGACCTCGCGACCCTTTAACTCCATCGGCTGAAGAACGGGCTGATCGCCAACATACGTGAGGTTGGCCCCCCCACCATGCTGGATGAAGAAACGGCGTCCTTTGTGGTCATAGGTCAATACGGCGTGACGATCTCTCGAGATTTCGCTATCACCAAAATTTAAAGAGATTCGTTCCGAGTCTCCACGTCCAATTCCGTTGACACCAAATCCGATTGACCGCGACTGACCGCGGCCAGGACCGTCAATAACAACCAACCATCCGACGACAAGCTCGGCTTCTTTACTTGAGCCGGGAGATACCTCACCACTAGAGGACTTCGGTCGGTAGATCCGCGTTACCGGATCGGTATCATCTTCAGTCCCTGCAGCACCAGACCCGATTTTGACTGTTTTGTCACTCGATAGATCAGGTCGCCGCATAATTCGGGTTGTATCGTCGTCCGCCATATAGCCTCCTGTGGACTAGTCAAACAGTTTGAACTGCAAACGGATCTCAGCGATCTCTACAAGATCACCATCGTTTAAATCGATTGCTGTGATACGAGACCCATTTACGAGCGTTCCATTCGTTGAGCCAAGATCCGACAATCTATATCTACCCTCTCTTGTTCGGTGGAGCTCGGCATGTCTGCCAGACACCGAAGAGTTTGTGATCACAATATCATTTTGCTCACTGCGGCCGAGTGTTACGGCGGCCTTGCGTACTTCGTACCGCGTCTCGCCATCATCGAGCGCTCTAAATTCCGCAACGACGCGGTTTTGTAACGCTCGCTCATACCTCATTCGACGATAGCGCAGCGCACCAAATATCACCGCAGTCAACGCCAAAGCGCCTACCACAAACATCCACCAATATACTTTTATGAAGTCCTGGATCTTTTCCTGCCGCCCCCGCATGTCGGGAAAGTCAAACTCCGTTTTAGCCTTAATCGTCCTCTTGCCCGCATCGGTAAGGCTGATCGTGACCTGTTTTTTACCGTAAAACGTCCTGCCGTCAAACACCACTCGGCCACCTAACTCGACAAGCGCTAGAAGTCTTGATCGAAAATCGCTAGGAACTTCTTTGTTACTAGCGTCAAAAAACAGCCCCCCGCTCTGCTCCGCGAGCAGTCTCAGCGACTGCAGCGACGGGGTCTCCGACGGTCGCTCCGCAACACCGACAGTGACGATCGGAATCCGAAGCTCGCGGGCTTTGGCGATTACATCAGCAAGCGTATAGGCGGTGTCCTCCCCTTTGCCGTCAGAGACCACGACCAAGACCTTCCGATCCGCCCTCTCATCAGCGAGCTTTTCTAGTGCCGCAAGCGTGGCGCGGTTCAGCTCTGTCGATGCGCCGATCGCCGAGAAGGGCATGTTGTCCAACGGAGACGTCGCACTAAGCGATTGCAAAGGAAATGCCACATCTAACGATTGCGCGAACGTCGCAACGCCGAACACTAGATGTCCAGGGCGATCTTTCGTAAGCGCACCAACAATTTTTGGATATAACCCCGTCGTCGTCATATTGCGTCGAGGATCACTCACATCGAACATTGCGAGAAGGGCCGTTTTCTGACCTTCTGCGGGATATTTTTTAATATCGTCACGCTCGAGCTTAATTTTCCTATCTGCAACCTCAAGGGTCAGCTGACCTGGTTTAAACGCGGGTTCGTACCCGTAATCACACATTACGAGCGCATTCTTATCGCGACTGTTCTTGCTTGCTGACGAATCGGATCGACAAACGACTTGCGGCGAGCCTCTAAGTTCCGATCTGGGCTCTCCCATTCCAGGAGAGACAAGACAAGATACCGACAACAAAGCGATCGATAAAACCGCACCCGCTCTCCTACCCGGAAGTAATTTCACATTAGCTGTCACGTGCAACTCTCCACTTCACACCCGCCGCACTTTCGACTCGATACCGGCGGCATTGATTACCTCGAAAGTACTGCAAACTAATTGCCAATACACCTTGAAAACTCTGCAGTGCCGGGCCTCAGGCCTTTTCCCAAACAATCGGTCACAACGCTCGGGCTGGGAGGTGATGGCGACCGCCGGCGAACGTCCTCTTGCAGCAGAGCGTTTTTTCTACGCTCTTCTACGAGTTCCGCCTCGAGAACCGCAATTCTTTTTGCCGCTCGCTGCAACGGGGTCTCGCTGGCCACGGCCGACGGTGTTTGCGCAGTCCCGCCAGTGTACTCACCTCGCGAACTCAAAGCTTCGTCAAAGGGAAGTCCACCCGATCTCGGGAACATACGGAGGTCCACTAACTCCTCCCGAAAAAAAGCACCCTCCCACCATCCCTGACGTATCAGATTGCCATTGCTGTCGTATTCCACCCCACGACCCATACGCCTTCCTAACTCAAAAAATCCAGAAAAAATTATCCCCTCTTTTGTTGAAAATCTTCCTAACCCGTGAAACTTTCCATCACGAAACTCGCCGTAATAGAAGTCGCCTGAAGAATCCCAGCGCCCTATACACCCCCCCCAAGAAGACGCCGGTCTGTTCATATCGCATT
>CAYMEB010000462.1:0-2819 GCA_964389095.1 uncultured Hyphomicrobiaceae bacterium | reverse complement strand
CCCCGATCACCGCGATCTCGAGGCTCGCGTCAACCACATCAACGACTTCCTGACCGAGATCTACGATGCACCGCTCAACGCCGGCGTGCAGCGCATCGAGCTCGCCCTGGCGCAGCTCGACGAGGTCATTCGCCAGACCCATCACCTCACATAGCGCCAGCCCCCTGCCGCTGATAGACCGCGTCGCGGGCGACGTCGATCGCATAGATCGGGCGATAGCGAACGAGCGCTTCGCGCCACGACAAGACCGTCTCGATCTGATTGTCGAGCACCAGCCATGCCCCGGCCTCGCGCGTCAGGGCGAACGCGTGCACGCGTACCGCCTTGGTATCCCACACCACCACCAACCAGCGCTCGGCGATCCCGCGGGCGCCGAGCTCCACGAGCTTGGCGATCGCGTAATCCTCGCAGTCCCCGCCACGAGCGAGAAACGCGCCGGGCGCCTGCCAAACGTCCCCAGGGTCCTCCCGATAGGGCGTGCGGTTGATCGCGTCGTTGAGTTCCTGCAGCGAGCCCCACGCCACCCGTGCGCGCAGCGGCGTCGCCTTGATCCGATCCCACTTCGCCACTCTGGCATCGACCTGCCGCAGCGTGCCCTCGCCATAGAGCGGGGGACCACTGCCCCCCGGTGCGCACGCCGCTGCCGCCGACCAGAGCATCGCTGCGACCCACGTAAGACGTTTACTGATTAAAGCTGTTTTCAATATCATGGTTTCTGCTATACTTGGTTATTATGTCACAAAGTCCGTTTTCATCTTCCGCCGGCAAGCCGGGCGGCCATCCACCATCCGCAATCGATGCGCTCTTGAACGATCTCATCAGCAACGCCCGCTTCGTCTGCTTGCAGACCACCGCCTGCCCGCCGGAGATCGACAGCTTCTACTACCGCGAATACCAGGTCGCCTTCGTCGCCAACGCCCTGGGTGCCGCGATCGGCATCGGCGAGGTGTTCAAGCGCAAGGACGACCAGCTCACCGATGTGCCCTTGATCGATCGCATCCGCGCCTTCGAGAAGGCGGCCGGATTTCTTGCCGCCGCCGGCGCCGGCAAGATGGGCTTCAAGGCCGGCACGCCTTCGCATCAGGAGTTCTGTGCCAGGACGCTGGCCGCGGCTCTGGCTGCTGCCGCTGCCAAGGGCCGCTTTTCCAAGCCCGTGTCGCGGCCGACCGGCTAATCCCTTGGACTGTCGGGGACCTGTGCGAAGTCCGAGCCGAGCCAACGCCTCGCCTGCAGCTCGAGCCGCTCGGCCCGCAGCATCACCTCTCCCAAAGCGATCCGGATCGGCTCCATCTGCACCATGGCCCGACCATCGGGCTGGCTGTTGGCCAACGCCGTCACCAGCCCCTGCAGCTCGATCACCAGGCAAGCCACCATGTCGGCGAACTCGTCGAGCGTCTCGACCAGCGCGGCAATCCTTCTTTCGCCGGTTGGCTCGCTGATCTCGCTCACGTCGGCTGTTTCATTGTTATCAAATTCGTCGCTGTCCATAAAAACTCCCTCGCAATACCTCTCTGATTTTTATTGCGCCGCCATGGTTATTTCCACTAAGAATGTGCAATTGCTCGGGGATTTTATGAAGACCAATTCCGCTGTGACCATAATGATACGGCATCTCATCAAGGATGCCTCCCATATCGCCTGGATCATCTTCGCCAAGGCGTTTCACGTCGATTCCAGCGAGTTTCATCAAATCAAGCTGCATCTCTACGCTCGCGCCATCGGCAGTGCCGTCGGTCAAGGCACCCTCGGCCGCAACGTTGTCGTCGCTCGTGGCGAGCCCCTGCCGAACCAGCTGATGGCGTTCCAGCGCAAGGCCGCCACCATTGCCGAGAGCGCTGCCTCAGCGCTCGGCCTCGAGCACGATGATCCGCTCTATAAGGCTTTCCTGGACGAGGTCTGGATCTCCGCCCTGGCCGGGGCCGTTGCCAGCGGACGCTTCAAAGCGCCTTAGCCGTAACCGCTAGATCGCCTGGACCAGCAGCGTCAGCAGAATGATGCCAATGCACGAGGCCATCACGATGAACTCCATTTTCATAAAGAAATCTCCAGTAAAATTAATTTTATTATATCATGAATGAACGCATTTCCAATCGCCGTATGCTGTGCGGAGCTTCTCGGGCAGAGGCTATCTGGTAGCTATCCGCTTAAATGTCTGCACTTATTTCCGTAACTGTCATCAAACTTCACGCACGGGCTGGCAATGTTCTGCTATCATGAAAAAAATAATGTGGTCTGAGAGCGCTATGAACAGTTCGGGCGAGGACGATAACGGCGGTGAGCTTTGTCTTGTAGACCGCACATCGACAGCCGATCTGGAGCGGATGATGCATGCCCCTCTCGCCGGCCTCAACAGACCGTCAGCCAGGTCGCCGGTCGGCCTTCTCAAGGGTGCCCATAACTACGAGACGACGACTTCAGCGGTGATTCAGCGACGTACCATCTGGCGCTGCATCGAAGCCGAGCGTGACAAGACAAGCTGGCTGCCCATCAGCAGGTGGTGGCCTTCGTCGTAACCTCCCGATCCAAGCCGGTTCGTCTTGACGTTCATCATTTGTTCCTATATTCAAAACGCCATGGGGGATGCCATGGCCGACCGTCTAACGCCTGAAATGCACTATTCGAAGCAGGTGGGGCTCAGCGCTGTGGCCGGCAATGCCGCTCATATCAGTCGCTCCATACATGTGAGCGAGTGCGTCCTGCCCTGCTACGGCTCCCGCGTCCAGGCCGGCTTCCCCTCACCCGCCGACGACCACATGGATGGAAGCCTGGATCTCACCCAGCATCTCGTCCCCAATCCCACCGCGACCTTCTTCGTGCGG
>CAYMEB010000461.1:0-2821 GCA_964389095.1 uncultured Hyphomicrobiaceae bacterium | reverse complement strand
GTGATGGAGTTCCTGCTCATCAATCACCCGCTGGACTGCCCGATCTGCGACCAGGGCGGTGAGTGCGATCTTCAGGACCAGGCGTTGCATTTCGGCATCGGTGGGTCGCGCTATCATGAGAACAAGCGCGCGGTCGAGGAGAAGAACCTCGGGCCGCTGATCAAGACCATGATGACGCGGTGCATCCAGTGCACCCGATGCGTCCGCTTCATGACCGAGGTCGCCGGAGTGGAAGAACTCGGCGCGATCGGTCGTGGCGAGGACATGGAAATCACGACCTACCTCGAAAAGGGCATTCTTTCGGAGCTGTCGGCCAACGTGATCGACCTGTGCCCGGTCGGCGCGCTGACCCACCGGCCCTGGGCGTTCAATGCCCGGCCCTGGGAGATGAAGAAGACCGAGAGCGTCGACGTCACCGACGCGATCGGCTCCAACATCACAGTCCAGACGCGCGGCCGCGAGGTCATGCGCATTCTTCCGCGCAACAATGACGCGGTGAACGAGGAGTGGATCTCCGACAAGGCCCGTCACGTTGCGGACGGCCTCAGGACGCAGCGGCTCGATCGGCCCTATGTCCGCAGGAACGGCAAGCTCGTCGCCGTCTCGTGGGACGTGGCGCTTGGCGAGGTGGCGGCCCGCATCAAAGCGGCGAACCCCGGCCGGGTCGCGGCCATTGCGGGCGACCTCGCGGGCGCCGAGGAAATGTTCGCCGTCAAGGACTTGTTCAAGGGCCTCGGGGCTTCGAGCGTCGAGTGCCGGCAGGACGGGTCGCAGCTCGATCCGGCCAAGGGGCGGTCGGGCTACCTCTTCAACGCCGGAATCGCGGGCATCGAAGCGGCCGACGCGATCCTGCTGGTGGGTACCAATCCGCGGCTCGAGGCGGCGGTTCTCAATGCGCGCATCCGCAAGCGCTGGCGTCAGGGCGGGTGTTCGATCGGCCTCGTCGGGCAGGCCGCAGACCTGACCTACGGCTATGATCATATCGGTCCGGGGCCCGCGGCGCTGGCCGAGATCGCGGCCGGACGGCACGCATTCGCTGGGGCCCTCAAGCAGGCTAGGCGTCCCCTGGTCATCGTCGGATCGGCGGTGAGCGCGCGGGCCCACGGCGCAGCCGTTCTGGCGTTGGCCGCGCAGATCGCTCGTGACGCTGGCGCCGGCAAGGATGCGCCGGCTGCCGCGTTCAATATGCTCCACACGGCCGCGAGCCGCGTCGCGGGTCTGGATCTGGGGCTCGTGTCGGCGGGCGGCGTCGGTGAGATTTTCCGCGGCGGCATGGAGGTCGTGTACCTTCTGGGCGCGGACGAGTTCGACATGAAGAAGCTCGGGTCGGCCTTCGTCGTCTATCAGGGCAGCCACGGCGATGCCGGCGCGCACCGGGCCGATGTGATCCTTCCCGGCGCAGCCTACACAGAAAAGAGCGCGACCTACGTGAACTTGGAGGGCCGGGTTCAGCTGACCGCGAAGGCTGCGTTCGCGCCGGGCGAGGCCAAGGAAGACTGGGCCATCATCCGGGCGCTCTCGGGGGTCACGAGCCACACGCTCTCCTATGATTCGCTCCAGGCGCTGCGCGCCGCCATGTATCGCGCGCACCCTCACCTGGCGCGGATCGGCAACCTTCCGTCGGCCGACGCCGGATGGACGGGCCTCGCCGGTGGCGCGACGCAAGCGAGTGCGGAGCCGTTCACGTCTCCTGTCACTGACTATTACATGACCAACCCGATCGCCCGGGCCTCTGCGGTCATGGCTGAGCTGTCGCTCGCCAAGGCCAATGCCGCCGGCCGTCGGCAGGCGGCGGAATAAAGGGGCGGGGCGCGGGGCGACATGAACCTCTATCCGGCAAAGCTCGAAACTTGGTGGGACTACGGTCTCTGGCTCGCTGTGACCGTGGCTGCGAGCTTGCTGTTGCTCGTTTCGCTGCTGGTCATCATCGCCTTTCTGCTGCTGATGGACCGCAAGGTCTGGGCTGCCGTGCAGTTGCGCCGGGGACCGAACGTGGTCGGCCCCTTCGGCCTGCTGCAGTCCTTCGCCGACCTGCTCAAGTTCGTTCTCAAGGAGCCGCTCATCCCAGCGGGCGCGGACAAGGGCGTGTTCCTGCTCGCGCCGCTGGTCACTGCCGTTCTCGCTCTGGCCGCCTGGGCCGTGATCCCGGTCGGCGATGGCCTCGCGATCTCAGACCTCAACGTCGGCATCCTCTATCTGTTCGCGATCTCCTCGCTCGGCGTCTACGGCATCATCATGGGCGGCTGGGCCTCCAACTCGAAGTATCCCTTCCTCGGTTCGCTGCGCTCGGCCGCGCAGATGGTGTCGTACGAAGTCTCGATCGGGTTCGTGATCATCACGGTTCTCCTGTGCGTGGGATCTCTCAACATGAGCGCGATCGTCAAAGCCCAGCAGGCCGGGATTGGTACGCGGATGGGCTTTGCCCCGTCGCTGCTCGACTGGCACTGGCTGCCGCTGTTCCCGATGTTCGTCGTCTTCTTCATATCCGCGCTGGCCGAGACCAACCGTCCGCCGTTCGATCTTCCCGAAGCGGAATCGGAGTTGGTCGCCGGGTTCATGGTGGAATACTCCTCGACGCCGTACCTCCTGTTCATGCTGGGCGAGTACGTGGCGATCGTGACGATGTGCGCAATGACCTCGATCCTGTTCCTGGGAGGCTGGCTGCCGCCGGTATCGGTCGCGCCGTTGACATGGATTCCGGGGCCGATCTGGTTCCTGGCGAAGGTCACTTTCGTCTTCTTCATGTTCGCCATGGTGAAGGCGATGGTCCCGCGTTATCGCTACGACCAGCTCATGCGGCTCGGCTGGAAGGTGTTCCTGC
>CAYMEB010000460.1:0-2821 GCA_964389095.1 uncultured Hyphomicrobiaceae bacterium | reverse complement strand
CGGATGCCGCCCGGGAACTCCACCATCTCGCCGGCCTGGACCTTGTCGAGGCCGTAGACGCGTGCGATGCCGTCACCGACGGACAGCACCTGACCGATCTCGGAGACTTGGGCCTCCTGACCGAAATTCTTGATCTGGTCCTTGAGGATCGCGGAAATCTCAGCGGCGCGGATATCCATCAGCCGGTCCCTTTCATGGCAACTTTGAGTGCGTTCAGACGTGTCTTCAGCGAGCTGTCGACCATTCGGCTTCCGATCTTGACGACCAGACCGCCGAGCAAGCTCGGATCTCCCTTGGTGTGCACGGCAATATCCCTGCCGAGCGCATCCTTGACGACGTAGCTCTTGAGTACCGCCTTCAATTCGGCGAGCTGCGCATCATTGAGCGGGTGCGCCGAGGCGACCTCGGCCACGACCTCGCCGCGCTCGCGCGCCGAGATCGATCTGTAGGCCCTGATCATGTCGCCCACGGCGAAAAGGCGCCGATTTCGCGCGAGGAGCTTGAGGAAATTGGCGGCGAGGGGACCGAAGCCGGCCTTGGCGACGATCGCACCGATCGCCTTGCCCTGCTCCTCGGCCGAGAACACCGGGCTGCGGGCCATCCGCGCCAGATCGGAACTCTCGTCCATCATCGCGGCGAACCGCGCTAGGTCGGCCTCGACCTCGGCGGTCTTGCCTTGCTCCTTGGCCAACTCGAAAAGCGCCGCGGCGTACCGGCCGGGAACGCTCGCCATCATGGGATCATCGCTCGCCACGTCGTTCGCTCTCGCCAGATCACAAACCAAAGCCCGCAGCCGCGAGGTCTCCAGAACCCGGCCGACTGCCCCCGTGAAAGGGACTTGGATGCCACACAGGTGGTGGGAGGTCTTGGCGAAAAGAGGGATCGAGGAGCTGCCCCGCGACACCCCCCTCTCGAAAACCGGGCGCTCATTAGCACGCACCGCCGGGACCATCAACCAGGCCGGAAGTAGGCATTCACGATCGTAGATGGGACGGGATGACGCACGTAGGCCCGGGGGCCGGCCTGGCCGGGATCGAGTCCTCTCTCGATGAACGGGGGCTGCACGGAGGCTTCAAATCCGGTTCAGCCAACATCTCGTAGTCTGTCAACCATAAACGACCCGGTATGGGGGCCAAGGCCTCGGCTGGCTCGGAAGATGGAAAGACGAGGGGGACAACGGCCATGCCGATGAACAATAAACTGCGCACGATCGCGCTCACCGTCGTCGCGGGCGCCGTCGCCCTGACGTCCCAGGTTACGGCCGCCTCCGCCGACGGCTGGCGCCACGGGGGACACCGCTCTTACGGCTATGCCCCGACCTACGGCTATCACGCGCCTGTCCCTCGTGATTACCACTACCCGCCACGCCCGCGCGATCGCTCCGGTGACGCGGTCGCCGGGGCCATCCTCGGGGTCGGAGCGGTGATCGTGGGCGCGGCCATTGCCGACGCCATCCGCCGCGATCGGCAGCGCGAGCGGGAGCGGGACTACCATCCTCCAGCCGACGAGCATGAACCCCTGGATGAGTGATTGCCGCGACGGATTTGAAAGCCGGGACCGTTCTTTCGGAAAAGGCTCTTCGCGACTGCACAGTGAATAGCGGCATCAGACCGTGCCGCGTGAGTTCCGCCGGGCTCTCCCCCCAGTAGCCCGCGGAATGTGCCCGCCGCCCTCCCCCCGGTCGGCAGAGGCGCAAGAAAGCCGGACCCCGCCCCAGGGTCCGGCTTTTCTCTTTCTGATCGTGCCGTCAGGCGAGGACGAGCCACGCTCGGCGTTGGTGCGGCGCCGGCCTCACTGAGGCGACGATCTCTCCCACAGGCGGCTGAAGCCGGCCATCAAGAGGATCGTCACGCTCGTGCCGATCGATCCGGCGGCGACCGTATAGATGAGCCAGTCCGCCATTTTCTTGGGATTGAAGAGATCGCTGGCGCTGAAAACGACGAAGACGGCCACCGAGAAGAGCAGCATCAGCGGATAGACCAGAGCCATCAGGGCCACGTTGGCCATCTGGCTGCGCACTTTGACCGCGGCGACGGTCGCCATGAGGGTCAGAATCACGATCGTCCCGCCGTCGAGTTGCTGCGCGATCGTCAGATACTTCTCGAGTTGCATGAGAGCCTCCAGCCCGGTCACCGGCATCGAACCGAGACTAGCGGCCGGCGGTTAAGGGAAGCCCAATCCCTCCGGCCCATCATCCCTGGTCGATCGGCTTCGTAAAACTTTTGGGGGCTGGACACATTTTCGCAGTGCAAACTAGTCTGCGGCAGTGCAATATGCCGATGTCGAATGGCAGCTATGCGTCCTGACCCGAGACAGCCGCGATCGGGAACGGACTTGGAGCACCCTCAGGAGAACGTTGAGATGACCGCCGCGCAGCCCAAATCGGCCGACACCAGCAGCAAGTCCGCCAAACCTGCCCTGGCCGCGACGGGCCCCAAGAAGGATCTCTACGAGATCGGTGAGATTCCCCCGCTCGGCCATGTACCGAAATCCATGTACGCCTGGGCCATCCGCGCCGAGCGGCACGGCGAGCCGGACACCGCGATGAAGGTCGAGGTCCTGCCCACCTGGGAACTCGACAGCCACGACGTCCTCGTGCTCGTGATGGCGGCGGGCGTGAACTACAACGGCGTCTGGGCCTCGCTCGGTGTGCCGATCTCGCCCATCAAGGACGTTCACAAGAATCCCTTCCACATCGCGGGCTCCGACGCTTCGGGCATCGTCTGGGCGGTGGGCTCGAAGGTCAAGCGCTGGAAAGTCGGTGACGAGGTCGTCATCCACTGCAACCAGGACGACGGCGACGACGAGGAGTGCAACGGCG
>CAYMEB010000459.1:0-2823 GCA_964389095.1 uncultured Hyphomicrobiaceae bacterium | reverse complement strand
CCGACACACGCTCGATGGTGACGGGCCTGCGCCTCGTCGGCGTCGTCGGGTACAATGTGCAAGCCGCCGTCGACCCAGACAGCCACATGATCGTCGCGCACGAAGTGACCAATCATGTCGTCGATCGCGGCCAGCTCCCCGCCGTAGCGGCATTGGCGAAAGATGCCCTCGATGCCGACGAACTCGAAGTGATTGCTGACCGCGGTTATTTCAGTGGCGAGGACATTCGCGCCTGCAAAGAGATGGGCGTCAGCGCCTTGGCGCCAAAGTCCCAGACCTCGAACGCAAAAGCTCATGGCCGATTCAGCAAAGAGGATTTCGTCTACATGGCAGGAGACGACCTCTACCGCTGTCCCGCGGGGGAACTGCTCAGCCGGCGCTTCGAAACGATGGAAGGCTCAATGCGCATGCACGTTTATTGGACGACCGCATGCCAGTCCTGTCCTATCCGGGATCGATGCACGACGGGCGATCTTCGCCGCATCCGTAGGTGGGAACACGAGGGCATCATCGACAACATGGAAGCGCGGATGCGCGAGATCGGCAATCCGATGGCCATCCGTCGTCAGACGGCCGAGCATCCCTTCGGAACGATCAAGGCCTGGATGGGAGCAACGCACTTCCTCTGCAAACGCCTCCCCCGCGTACGCACCGAGATGAGCCTCCACGTGCTCGCCTACAATCTCCGCCGCGTCCTCGCGATCCTCGGGCCGACACGATTGAGAGAAGTGCTCGCAGCCTGACCTGGCGCGCGCGGCTCACGCGAGCACGCGATCGACGCCGAGAATGCGTTTTCACACAGGCTCTCCCCGAAGCGGACAATTCGTTCGAATTGAGCAAGTTGATCCGAAAGCAGACGTTTACCTGCGAGCGATGGCAAGAGCCTGCACCGTCGCCACATATCGTTCGATGATACGCCGACTCGACAACAGCAATCGCTGCCAATATGTCACCCCTTAGGACATGCGAGGTGGCCGGTGGGAAAGTTTGCGACGATCAAGGCCCACCTCAGTTCGAACGTGCCATTTGCGAAACATACCGGTGTGACATTGCTTGACGTAGACGATGGGCGCGCGGTCGCGGCGTTGGAGCAAAGCCACGAGACGTCGAACCACATTGGCACCCAGCATGCAGGCGCCTTGTTTACGCTGGCCGAGGCCGCTTCGGGCGCCGCGATGGCGGGGGCGTTTGCGGATCGGATTTCGTCGATCCGACCTGTCGCCGCGGCGGCGCAGATTCGCTATCTGAGGATCGCCAAAGGACGGGTCACGGCGCACGCGCGCATCGACGGCGATCCCGAAGCTGTCCGCGTTGCCCTGGACGCCGCGCGCAGGGTTCAGTTTCCCGTGCATGTCAGCCTCCGGGACGATGCAGACAAGGAGGTCGCAGACATGACGGTCGAATGGAATGTCAGAGTTTCCCGCGCCAACTGACGACGAGCATCGCGCGCGATCACGATCGCAAAATCGTAAAACCCTGCAGCGCTAGGACTTTGAACCGCGCAAGGCCGCGCCGTAAGCGTCCAACAGGTCTCGTGCTTGTCCAGCGCCGAAAATGTAGCGATCTGGACGAACAAGAACGGCGTCAGCGCCAACTTCGTCGAGGAAGGCCGTTAGGCTCGCGGCAAAGGGCGCCAGAGCCCTCCCCTCGATCGCATCGATGCGCTCAACAAGCGGGCTCTCAAGGCCCGCGACGTCCTCGGCCCGCCGCGCGATCAGCCAAGCGCCACGCCCCAGGATGTCATCGAGGCGCACGCCATTGACGCTGTCTTGCGGGAAAATCGCGCCGGCGCGCGGCGTATCCCGTAAGAATGCGCCGGGACCAACAGCAGGCTCTGCGAGCGGCACAGGCGTTGCGCCTCGGGCGCGTTCAGCCAGAAAGAACGCGTCGCGTTGCGCCGCTTCCTCGCGATCGGCCATGCAGACGACACGGCCCATGGCGATCGAAAACTCCGTCAGCGCGCGCACATGCGGTTCACGTTCCGATTGATACGTGTCGAGAAGACTCTCATCGGCTTCGCCCCGCAGGACATGGCCGAGCTTCCACGCTACGTTGACGGCGTCGCGAATGCCGGAGCACATGCCCTGCCCCGCAAACGGCGGCGTCTGGTGCGCGGCGTCACCAGCCAGAAGAACATGGCCTCGCCTCCACTCGTTGGAAACGAGGCCGTGGAAGCGGTAGATCGCCTTGCGATCGATCTCGACATCACCGTCGTGCACCCATGGGCGCAACAGTTCGGCGATCTTATGGTCGTCCAGAAAACTCTGCGGGTCCTCGCCCGGGCGAATCATGAATTCCCACCGGTGCCGGCCCGGCCCCATCATCACGCAGCTCGTGGGTCGCGCAGGATCGCAGATCTGTAGGTTGACCGACGGCAGGCGGTCTGGACGATTGATCTTCGCGTCGATGACGAGCCACGGCTCGTCAAACGCGTAATCGAAATTTGCGATGCCCAGCGACTTTCGCACGGTGCTTTTTGCGCCGTCGCAGCCGACGACGAACCGCGACTCGACGACGTCGGGCTTGCCCTGAGAATCGAAGATCGTCGCACGCACGTGTTCGAGATCGCCGGTACCGAGGGATTCGAGGTTGTCGAGGCGGACGCCCAGGCGAACTTCGACCGTCGGATGGTCTGCAAGCCTTGCGCGCAGGCCACGCTCGAGGTCGGGCTGATTGAACATCCAGGACGGCGCGAAGCCCGAGGGCGCAATCGTGTCGCCGAGATCGTAGCGCAACAGCGTTTCGCCGCCGGCGGTACGGAACTCGTATCCCGGCGCGCATCGCGACGCCGGCCTATCAGGTGGGCTCTTGGTCCGCGCTGGA
>CAYMEB010000458.1:0-2830 GCA_964389095.1 uncultured Hyphomicrobiaceae bacterium | reverse complement strand
ACGGTCTGGCCGAAGCCGTACTTGCCGTCGATCACGGCGATGACCGGCGTGTCGACCACGACATCGACCGTGACGTCGGCGACCACCGTGCCGTTCTTCTTCTGGATGGCATAACGCGGCACGCGGACCACGCCATGGCTGTCGTGACCGCTCAGGTTGGCGCTCACCAGGTAGCGGCCGATCCGGCCACCCTCTGCTTTCGAGCATCCTGCGGCGGCAAAGATGTCCGCGACGAAGGCCTCGAGGGCCTTCGCCTTGATGGTTACCGTCATATTACGACTTGCCGCGGTTGAGGTTGGCGACGTAGCCGCGGTTCCAGGTCGGGGTGATCCAGACCTCGTTGATGCAGATGTGCGCGGGCGCGCAGGCAATGTAGCGGATCAGGTCGCCGACATCCTCCGACTGCGCCATGCGCTTGCGCTCGGCGGCAGTGATCGGCACCGGCCGCTTGTCCAGGATCGGTGTCGCGACTTCTCCCGGGCAGACCACACAGGAGCGGATGCCGTTGACGCATTCCTCTTGGTTGATCGTGTGGCTCATCGCCACCACGCCGTGCTTGGCCGCCGAATAGGCCGGCCCGCTCAGCAGGCTGGGATGACGTCCCGCCATCGAGGATGTGTGGATCAGGAGGCCATCCTTCTTCTTGCGCATCATCGGCAAGACGGCCGTCGTGCAGTAGAAGGCGCTCGACAGGTTGCCGTCGATCACCTGCTCTGCGCCGGCCGGCGTCAGCTTCGCCCACTGGCGCTCCAGGATGTTGAGACCGGCGTTGTTCACCAGGATGTCGCAGCGGCCGTACTTCTTCTCGATCTCCTTCGCGATCTTCGTGACCGCCGACGCCTTCATCAGGTCGCCGGGCCTGACCTCGGCCTTGCCCCCCGCCTTCCTGATCGTGGCCGCCGTCTCCGCGAGCGGCGCCCGGCGCCGGCCGGTCAGAACGACCGTAGCACCTTCCTTGGCGAGCGCGATCGCCGCCGCCTGGCCAATGCCCGAGCCAGCACCGGTCACCCAGGCGACCTTGCCCGTCAACGTACCCATAGATGTCTCCCTGACGCTTCGCGAAAGCGCGATTACAGCACTTTGCCAGTGCTGTCGTCGATCACATGCATGTTGTTGAGATCCGCGCGCAGTTTCATCGTGCGGGCTTCGGCAGCGCCTGCGTTGGGATTGACCCGGCCGCAGATATCGATGCCGTTGATCGTGAAATAGACCAGCGTCTCCATGCCCATCGGTTCGACCACGTCGATCTTCTGCTCGAAGTCGTGCTGGTTCGGCTCGATGTGTGGTCGCGTCTCGATGATGTGCTCGGGGCGCAGACCCAGCACCAGGTTCGGCTTGCCGACATGTGAGCTGTAGCGGCTCGTACGCTCGCTCGGCACGGGGAAGGAAAGCGTATCGCTCAGCCTCACTCTAAGAGCCCCCGCCGCCTGCTCGAGATTGCAGGGGATGAAGTTCATCGCCGGCGACCCGATGAATCCCGCGACGAATTTGGTGGCCGGCGAATGGTAGAGCTCGTTTGGCGAGCCGACCTGCTCGATCAGGCCCGCATTCATCACCACCACGCGATCGGCGAGGGTCATTGCCTCGACCTGGTCGTGGGTGACGTACACCGTCGTCGTGCGCACCTTCTGGTGCACCTTCTTGATCTCGGTGCGCATCTGAACGCGCAGCTTGGCGTCGAGATTGGAAAGTGGTTCATCGAACAGGAAGACCTTCGGGTCGCGAACGATCGCGCGTCCCATGGCGACGCGCTGGCGCTGGCCGCCCGAGAGCTGCTTGGGCTTGCGGTCGAGCAGCTCGGTGATGTCGAGGATTTGCGCCGCCTGCTTCACCCGCCGGTCGATCTCGTCCCGCGGCGTGCGCTTGAGCTTCAGCACGAACGACATGTTCTCGTAGACGTTCATGTGCGGGTAGAGCGCGTAGTTCTGGAACACCATCGCTATGTCGCGATCCTTCGGTGGCACGTCGTTGACCACGTCGCCGCCGATCGCGATATCGCCGCCCGATATTTCCTCGAGCCCGGCGATCATGCGCAGGGTCGTGCTCTTGCCGCAGCCGGACGGACCGACCAGAACGATGAACTCCTTGTCGGTGATATCGAGGTCGATACCGCGGACCGCCAGCACCTCGTCATACTTCTTGACGACTTTGCGCAGAGTTACTTGAGCCATGAGTCCTACCCTTTGAGATGCCGGGCCTTCAGCCCTTTGTCGCGCCTGCGGTCAGGCCCGCGATGTAATAGTCCATGAGGAAGGCGTAGATGATGAGGGGTGGCGCGGCGCCGAGCAGCGCGCCGGTCATGATCTGCCCCCAGTTGAACACGTCGCCTTTGATCAGCGAGGTGATGATGCCGACCGGCAGCACGAGCTGGTCGTTCGAGGTCGTGAGCGCGAGCGGATAGAGGAATTGCGCCC
This sequence comes from uncultured Hyphomicrobiaceae bacterium, assembly GCA_964389095.1. Classification (GTDB taxonomy): domain Bacteria; phylum Pseudomonadota; class Alphaproteobacteria; order Rhizobiales; family Hyphomicrobiaceae; genus JABFRJ01. The sequence continues at coordinate 416 of CAYMEB010000458.1, read as the reverse complement.
AGCTCACGGTGAAGGCGAAGATGGTCGCCGCGATCAGTCCCGGCAGCGCCACCGGAATGAACACGCGCAAAAGGATCTGGCGATAGTTCGCCCCGTCCATCAGCGCGGCTTCGTCGAGCTCCTTCGGGATCGAGGCGAAATAGCCGATCAGGATCCAGGTGCAGAACGGCACGGTCAGCGTCGGATAGACGAGCAGCAGCACGTACCATTTGTTGAGAAGCTGGATTCCGGTCCACTCGTTGAACACCGCGAACATCTTGAACAGCGGGATGAACAGCAGCGTGTCCGGCACGAGATAAGTCAGAAACACGCCGGTCGCGAGCATGGTCGATCCCCAGAACCGCATGCGGGACAGCGCGAAGGCGGCGGGAATCGCGATCAGCATGGTCACGGTGACGACGCAAATCGAGACCATG
>CAYMEB010000457.1:0-2831 GCA_964389095.1 uncultured Hyphomicrobiaceae bacterium | reverse complement strand
CGGGCGCGATCACGCCTGCGAGCAGCATGTTGACGAGGATTCGGATCGGTGTCTTCATGACGCTCCCGGAGCCCTGGGGGCCCCCGTCAAGGTACGAGAATCGATTCCCGCTCGTCCCATCGGAAATCAAAAGCCCTGAAATCCGGGATTGTTCTGGGACGGATCGGACGCAGGCTTCGCCGGACGCATCGGGCCGGGCACGCTCGAGGGCGGACCCTCCGGCGGCGGCGCGATCGGCTTCGGCGGTGGAGCAGGCTGAGGAGGCGGCGTGGCTGGTGCGGTGCCGCCGACCGTCGACGGCGCCTCCGGCGGATAGGGCTCCTGCTGCGGGCCCATTTCCGGGAGCGGGCCCTCCTGGATCGCAGCCTCGTTTCCTGGCGTGACCGCGCTCTCACCGGCGGGCATGCCGAGCGGCCTCGCTGGAACCTCGGCCTTCGCCTCGGCACCCTCATGTCCCGCCGGGATCCCCAGCGGACTGGGCGACCGGTCGCGACGGCTCTTGCCTGCGATGCGATCGAGCCGGTTCAGGAAGTCCACGAACTCGGCTCCCGTCAGGATCTGGTTCTCCGTGCGAAGCGGCAGGATCTCCATGTACACGAGCTCGCGCGTGGCGTAGCGCGGCACCGGGCCGAAGAGATGCATGCTCACCCCGCCCTTCACATCCATGACGACGCACCCGGCGGAGGCCAGCCACCCGACCTTCGCGGCCTCGTTGGGGGCCTTCGGCGCGCCCATCGGGAACCATCCTCGGCGCTTGCCCTCGGCGACCCGCGCCTCGAAGGTCGTGTTCGGGTCCTCGCCATCCTGCAGCATGATGAATCCGTGCAGCGCGTCGTTGTTGGTGACGGCCGGCATCCGCTCCACCGCGCCCAGGAAGTCGATCTCCTGCTCCGAGGACGGATACTGCTCCACGGCGGAGTTCCCCATGACATAGGGGCGGCAGCCTGCGAGCAGAACCGCCAGCACGGCCCAGGCGCACGCGATCGCGGCTCGATCAGAACGCATAGGTCAACCCCGAGTAGAAGAAGTCACGGGCTCCGCCCTCGCCGGAGAAGAAGACCGACGAGTTCGGCAGGAAGATGCCGTAGCGGATGTTCAGGTTCAGGTCGCTCCCGAGTCGCCAGTCGAGCAGGCAGTCGATCTCGCCGCCCACCAGGTTGCTGCCGCCGGGCACCGTGAGCACGCTGATCGGAGCCGAGTTGTCCACCTTCATGAACAGGTAGCCGACCACGCCCGCGCGGAACTCGCTGAGCAACGGATGGGTGGGCAGCAGGTTGGAGCTCAGCCCGAGCGACGGGCAGAACAGGTTGGCGGGCTCGGGAGCCAGGGCCAGGCCGGTGTTCACGTACCCGAGCGAGTTGAAGCTGTGGTCGGTGGCGCCCGGCGCGATGCCGCCGAAGGTGGTGCCGCTGTCGAGCCGCTGCGAGGAGCCCGTGCCCCCCAGGAACTGGGCGTCGAATCGCGTGTCACCCGCGTCGCGCGCGAGCCAGGTGAGTCCGACGACCCCGGCGCCCGCGCTGATCTGGTCGGTCACCTGAGGCCTGGACAGGCTCGGCGGATTGTTCGGGTCGAGCGGGTCGCTCAGGGTCGTGCCGTATTCCCAGGCGAATTCCGATCGGTAGATCCACTGCGGCCCCAGGCTGCCCGTGGAGCCGAAACCCACGTAGCCGCTGTTGTAGTCGAAGGTGGTCGGCACCGTGGGCAGCGACGAAGGAAGCGTCGCCTCCTGCCCGCCGTTCATGTCCTGCTGCCACAGGTAGTAGGCATACGGCCGGTGCCCCGGAATGCCCGTCCACTCCAGCTTGGCTCCGGAGAACAGGCGGCTCGTGTCCGTGTCGTACCCGGGCCGGGAGGTGTCCCAGTCCACGGTGTCGTAACCCGCGGACTCGGCAAGCATGCCGGTCACCGACAGGTCGCCGAGCTTCAGTTCCGTCTCGAGCGCGTACGCGTAGTTGCTGAACACCAGGCCCTGAGCCCAGATCACGTAGTTGCGACCGCCGCGCACGATCAGGTTGAAGTCCGCCGGCCGCTTCCCCTGCCGCGACTCGACCAGACCCGCCAGGTCGAACTCGCCCCAGTAGATCTCGCCGATCGGCCACTGCCATCCGTCCTCGCGGGGATCCGGACCGAGGCCGAGCGTGCCGGTGTACTCCCAGTTGTCGTACAGGAATCGCAGGCGGCCGAAGAACCGGAACGCGCCGTCGAGCTCGGCCCGCATGAACAGGCGCACGTCGTAGGTGTAGTCGAGCTGCTCCTGGCTCCGTGCGTTGTCGATGATGCTGAAACCGAACCTCGCCGTGCCGCCGCCGTCGAGCAGCAGGCGGTCCGCGATCGGGGTGTTGGCGAAGAAGGTCTGGCGGAACTGCGCGTCCTCGACGTTCAGCTGCCGCTGCAGGTTCTCGGCGAGCACGGCCGCGTTCTGTGCGTGCACCCTCCGCCCGCCCAGGAGCATCGCGGCCGCAAGGATGGCGAGGGAGAGCCGCTTCACTTGCGTGGAGTATCCCCTCGGCCGCGGGAAACGGCAATCGGGCCTGATACGCTCCGCCCCATGCGGATGCTCGTGGTCGGAACCGGCGATGCCTTCAGCGCGGAACGCTTCGGGTGTTCCTGCGTGGTGGAGGGGCCCGGCGGGCACATCCTCGTCGACTGCCCCGACATGATCCACGCGGCGCTGCGCCGCGCGAGCGACGCCTCGGGGTGGAAGGTCGACGCCCGCTCGATGCAGGACATCATCGTCACGCACCTGCATGGGGACCATTGCAACGGCCTCGAGAGCCTCGGCTTTCACCGCTGGCTCCTGAAGCGCGACCATGGCGTCGCCCTGCCGCGAC
>CAYMEB010000456.1:0-2859 GCA_964389095.1 uncultured Hyphomicrobiaceae bacterium | reverse complement strand
AGCGTGTGGTACGGGCGTGGCCACTCGTCGATGCGGGCAGCACGCAGCGCACGCAGCAGCGGCATCGTCGGCGCGGTGTGCTTGCGCAGCCTCGGCAGCACATGAATCTCGCCCTCGGTGGCGTCGTGATACGCGTGCTCCAGTGCGGCGTACAGCTCGGGGCAGAGCGGCACGACCCGTGTGCCCTTGCCGTGGGCGGGCAGCGCCAATTTCAACCGCCCCCAGCGGGTTATCTCCCAGCCTGAAACTTTCCCTTGCCTCACCGCTGCTTCGGGTGCATCCTGATGCAGCCGGGGTTCCGGCAGGAAGGGCCTGCTTGAGATGAGGAATGCCGTTAAAGAGGTAGGCGTCGCGGCACTTTGTGCTGCGATGGTTGCTCAGTCATGGGGGGCTGCGCCTGAAATGTTTCTTGAAACAGGCGTACAGGGGGGCTTCTTTGGCGATTGCCAGACTCTCGGCGCAGAAATTCGAGTTCGTTTCTCGAGCTCTGGTCAGTTCAGTGAGTTCGGCCATTGCCTCATTTCGCCTGATTGTTTCCCATGCAGTTGGTCAACCCAATCAGTGGACATTGCAATCAACTCCACGAAAGTACAAGAGCAGATATTTCAGTGTCTCCAGCCTGAGACATGTACTGAGATTTTTTTCTGCACCCTTCCGTATGAGTTGTCGAGTGATCAGCCATTCTGGACGAATGTTTGGACGAACTCGAATGAGGGCGGATTCAATAGGGATCCAAGGCTCTGCTATTCGATCGGCAGTAATATTGGATGGCCCACTCAAATCTGCTTCACGCGGTGTGTGGAGGACTTTGACGCTTCTGGCATCATTGACTTTGCAGACATGTCACTGCTTTTGATGTGTTGGGGTTCGGTGGACACCTTCCAACGGCTTGATCTTGACGCAAGCGGCCAGGTTGATGGTGCGGATCTATCGCTGTTTCTGATGGTGCTCGGTCCATGCGAGTCGTAGTTGCGGTCCTTTAGGGTTGGGGCGTATGCGCAGGCAAGATCTGGTTCGATTGAAGGGGTGTGAAATTTGCCGGGCGTCCGGCAGAAAGGTTTGGACAACATGAAGCAGATCAGTACGGGTGCGGGCCTCTTGGGCCTTGGAGTGTGCATGGTTGTCACCGCGTTCATCGCCACGCATCGCAGCGGCGGCGAGGCGTTCGCGCAGGGAACTGGCACAGAGAGAAGAGTCGTCTTTGCGAATGTCAACTCAGTGCCGCTCCAGCCCGGGGTCGTAGGCCACTATGCATATCGAATGTGGTCGGACAATGCGATCGACTTGCGATACCTCGGAAGGACTGAAGGTGGGGCCAGTTACTCCTTCTTCGAATTCCCCGCATGGGGCAATTTCTTTGACTGGCGCACTGTAGACAACGGAACCAGCGGCTTCCGTCCACTCACCGATGTGGACAACAGCGGTGAGGTTGATGGCGGCGACATGGCCGCGGTGCTGATGGACTGGAACCAGCGACAGCAGGACAACCCACCGCCGCCGATCGACTGCACGATCAACGCGCCGCGCTGATTCGTTCACCCAGACAAACCTTCGCCCCGTCAGCTTTGGCTGGCGGGGCGCTTGTTTTTTTGCGAGGTGATCGGTTCCTGCGCGATGTGGTTCATGCTGCGCACCGAGAAACGCGTCGGATGCATGGTTGTGAAGCTGCTGCCCCTTTTCCGACCGTCGTCGCCAACTTCATCCGGAAAGCGGGGGACGAAATATGTCGGTCGCGTGCGTCGCTGGACTAGGTGTTGGTCCCGATCAAAAAACGCCGTTTTGACAGCCCCCGGGGTTATCTCCCAGCCCCAAAAGTTTCGCTTGCCTCGTCGCGGCTTTGGGTGCATCCTGATGCAACCGGGGGATCCGGCAGAAAGGTATCGGTTCATATGTCGAGTAAGTTCGCTCTCCTGGTGGCGGCGTATGCCGCCTCAATCGGATTGAGCACACTTGAGGCGGTCGCTGGAGATGTTCCAACCTGCTGGGTCACGCCACGCATCACATTTGAGTGGTTTTGGTGTTCGCATTGCCTCCCGATCACGCCGTCATCGCCTAGCTTTCAGGAGAGACACGGCTCTGATGGTGCATTTACGAGTCTGTCGAACTGTGGCAGTGCCGTGCGATGCTTTCAAGCAGAGTGGAGTTCAAACGCAGTCCAAGTCACAGTTTCGGTTGACCTGCGGAAGCAATGCTGGGACTGCCTTGGCTCCTATTCGTGCGACGGTTGCGCCTGGGGCCTAATGGGCCCGATGATCGACAGGTTCGTCTTTGAAAGTTCAACGCCTTTTTTCCTTCCCGCTTTTAGCACTCTCACCCTCAACTCCGCCGAAGGGCTTTATCAAACCGAACCGAAGCTGACACATGACGATTATGTTGCCAACAACGGAGGGGGGACTGGTTTCGACTTTATATTCACGCCATGCAGAGAAGATTTTGACGCATCCGGCGAGGTTGACTTCGCAGACTTCTCCCTACTGCTTCTCTATTGGGGGGGCTGGTGGTGTCCTCCTCGAATGGATTTCGATTCCAGTGGCGAGATTGATGGTTCGGATCTTTCGATGCTTCTGCTCGCGACTGGCTCTTGTCCTTGGTGACGACTCGTTTCGACACTCAACCACCCCGAGCCTGAAACAAGAATTGGATTTGCCCCTCCGCCTTTGGCTGGATGGGTGTTTCACTTTCGCAGCTCACGTGCCACCGCGCACCAGGGCAGGCCGCGCCCTCGCAGGGCGGTGATCAGGTCGATGGCGACGCGCACACGCGCTGCACGCCGCTCGGCGGTCGGGGTTGCCTTCCACATTCCGAGCGCCTTCACGACGCGCCAGGCGGCAGCCCCCGCGGTCGTCATGCCCCAGGGCA
>CAYMEB010000455.1:0-2867 GCA_964389095.1 uncultured Hyphomicrobiaceae bacterium | reverse complement strand
GGCTGGAAGGCCTCGTGGATCTTCAGCATCATGCCGACCAACTTGTCATGCACCGCGGGCCATTGGTCGCGCGGCGTTTCCAGGCCGCCAGCAATGCGAAGGCCGATTCGCGACGTGCGATGCTCAGGCAGCCGCTCCCACCTCAGGGGCCCCGTCACCGACTCGATCTGCTCCCTGTGTGTCAAGAGCAGATCGAACTGCCGCTTGGACAACGAGGGATCGACGCGTCGGCCATTCATTTCGAACTCGACGCGACTGTAGTTCTTGAAGACCCAGTACTCATAGCCGGTATTGCCGGAACCGGCGGCGCGGCGCACCCACGCATTGATCGCCGGGCTGGTCGAGGTATGCAGCGTGGTGCGCGTCCGCGCGTGTGCGAGGAGTTCGGTGAACCATTCGATGCGCAACCTTTCGACAGGCGAGAGCTCTCGCGGTGGGGCGAGTCCGAGTTCAGCGATTCTCGGCTCGAGTGCGCGGCGCATGTGCAGCATCTGCTTGATGAGCCATTCGATCTCCGCCTCGATCGCGGCCGGCGACGCGTCGGGCAGGCGTTGGCGCGCCAAACGGAATTCTCCCGCACGCGACTTCAGGCCCACCGCTTCGACCAGGGTGGCCCCGATCTCGCCCTCCACCTGCGCACGCGCTGCCCGCACGAAACTGAACGCGCGCTGACCATCCACGCCACGGAACATGGCGCGGACCGCGATCTCGGACTTCTGGCGAGAGAGCACGTACCGGATGCATGAATGGGAGCCGCTGATGCCCTTGTAGGCCCGCCCATGAATCGTGCCCGGCTTGATCGTCGGATCCTCGGCACACAGGCGGTCCAGCAGCATCTGCCAGAACGTCCGGTTCGAGCTCATCCGCTCGCTTCGTGACGCCTCCTCGATCGAATCGCGCGCAGGCGGCTCGCCGATCACGGGGAAGAGTCGATGGAACTCCGTCGCCAGGGCGGCCGTGCGTGCCGTGATCGCCTCGGCGTTCCACGCCTTCACCTCGACGACTTCGCGATTCAGTTCAAGGTTGCTCTTGCGGAGATCCTTCGCCTTGTCTCGGAACGAGCGGTTCGAAAGCCTCTGGTTGTAGCCGCTCAGCGTGAGATTGCCGAGCGTGTGCACGAGATCTTGATGGACACGCCGCCAGCCCTCTCCGAGCAGCTGCTTCCATGCCTGGCCCGCTTCGCCGCTGATGGTCTGGGGCAGCACGTGCTCGACCTGCATGGTTCCCAGCTGCACGGGTTCACGATGATCACGGCCGCGCTCGATCTCCTCCAGAAGCAGTCGGGCCTTGCGGGGTTCCGCCTTGTAGATCGGAAGATTCGCGAGGCTTGCGCTCACGACGTCGTCCGCCGGCCATCCAATCAGGTGCAGAGCGCTCTGGAGCGATGCGCGCGTCGAATCACCAAGATCGCGGGCGATCTCGACGAACTTCTTGTCGTACTGCTTGGTGGTCTCCTCCACGATGGCGCGTCGCAGCAGCAGGCTGACCAGATCTCTGAGGCACCCCTCCAGCTCCACCTTGGCGAGCTTGCCGGTCTCATGTCGCCCGAAGAGCTCGAGCAGCAGTGGCATGGCGGTGCCGGCGTCGCAGTAGACAAGCTGAATCAGCCGGCGGTCGATGGGGTCGGTCGGCCAGTGGGTTCCGTCCCGACCTTGGTGGCGTGCGTCGCGGACCGCGATCATCTCGCGGAAACGGCGCGCGATTCTCGCGGCACGCGCGAGTTCTTCCACGGCGCCTTGCGGGGTGAGGCGGGCGCTGTCCAGCCATTCCCGGAAGCGCATGAAGGTTTCGCCCTTCTTGAAGTGTCCGATGTGCCGCATGACGAAGTGCCGGATGAGCGCGGTGGCCTCCTTCGCGGCATTGCCCTCGGTGCGCCGACAGTCGTCCCACAGCCGCTCGAACGGCTGCCAGACCTGCTCGTCGAAGCGCTTCTGCTCATCGAGCGGAACCTGCATGAACAGGTGATTGCGCACCAGATCGAACTCGGAGAGCGCCAGGCCGGTCGAGTTCAGGCTCTCGAACACCCGGTAAGGATTCTCGTCGTCGATGTTGATCGAGACGAAGGCGAAGCGCTGCGAGGCGTTGTGGATGAGTTCGCGGAGGCCCGTGATGCCGCCGCGGTGCACGAGGGACTGCACGCGCAGATGGAACCAACGCCATGCGTCGTCGATGGCCGACTCGTCCGTCACGGAGTTGCCGAGGCGATCCACCATCTGCTGCCACATCAGGTGATCGGCGGCGCGGGGGACGAGCTTGTATCGGAGCGTGTCGCGGCGTCGATGGTGCAGCAGGTAGTCCTCGGTCACCTGTGCTGCAAGTTCCTGCTCGCCCTGATCGAGGGCGGCGTCGCGGATCGCGCCGAACAGCACGGAGAGGGTCGTGAGTCGCTGCTGCCCGTCGATCACGACGAACTGGGTCAGGTTGTCACCGGGCACCACCGGCACAGGGGTGCACACGAGCGGACCGAGGAAGTGCTTGCGTCCAGGCTTGTCGTTGGTGAGTGCCAGCAAGTCTGTCCACAGTCGATCCCACTGCTTCTCGCCCCACGAATAGGACCGCTGGAAGTGCGGGATCCGGAAGACGCTGCTGCCGTGGAGAAGCGACTCGACGGTCACGATCGCTGCATACATGCGGGCATTATGACCGCAGTCCGGCGCGGTGGAGGCCGGGGGGCGTGTCGCGAGCGCGAGTGGCCGGATGTCAGATGCGTCCAAATTGCGTCCCGCGCACCAGCCGACACTTCCCCTCATGCCGAACTTCCCTATCCGCGCGCTCCACCCGCTTCGCCTCACCCTCATCGCCGCGCTGCTCTCCGCACTCTCGTGCCCGCCCGCCGCGGCCGACGACGCGATCTTCTTCAACCCCGG
>CAYMEB010000454.1:0-2870 GCA_964389095.1 uncultured Hyphomicrobiaceae bacterium | reverse complement strand
CGAGCCGGTCGAGTACGAGCCTTCCATGCCTCCCAGGGCCGCCAACCACCGCAACTTTACAAGACCGTTGCTCATGCTGGCCGCGGGTTGCATTTACGTCCTGCCGGAGCCTGCAGCCGCCAGAGAAATGAGCTTCGACAGCGTCGAAGCCTATGTAAAGAACGTGCAGGGTCCACGTCGCGCCGGCCCGCCGGTCCGCCCAAATCAGCCGATCGCCTTCCCCTCGCTGATCCGCCCCGATCCGCTTGATATCGCCGACGCCATCGAGCAACCCGAGCCGTCCCAGGCAGTCGCGTCGAGCCGTGAGGTCGTGTGCCTCGCCGGATGCACGAGCCGGCACGGCGCCACCGTCTACACGGGAGCCGGAGCGCCGGTCCAGCTTGCGGCAACCCAGCGTACACCCGCGGTGGCCCAGGCCGTCACCGACAGCAAGACAGCCGCCGCAGCACCCACCACGACCGCTGCCGCGGAGAACCCCGGATCCGTGGAGCCGTCGCCGCGGGCGCAGACGCCGCGAACCGATGAGACGCCCGCGCCTCCTCGCCTGACGACGACGCCGCAGCGCGCGCCGGTTGCCGCCGCCGGTCCGCGTCCCCGTGACACTCGTCCAGAGACCGCGACAACGGTTGCGGCCACCGCGCCGCCGCCGCAGCCGCGGCGCAGACCGCGCGAAGCTCAGCTGGCGCTCGCCGGCGATCATTGGACGCGCCAAGTGTACGAGACGATTCTGCGTTGAGGCTGCCGCGGTCACGCCGAGGCCCGTGATCAGCGCGCGGCCGCTCCTGCCACGCGCCAAGTCTCCTCCCGGATCCTGATGTCCGCCAGCATCCTGTGGAGCAGCAAACAGGTCCGACGGAAAAGGTCGGAGGAGCGGCGATAGTCGGCCGGGGCGAAGAAATCACATCGGCCGGCCTGGAACAGGTCCACGCACTTCTGCGCGGATTGCTCCGGCGCATGCACGGCGATCGCGTGTCCTCCGCTCTTGCGCACCACCGCCATAGACGGCACGTCGGTGTCACCGTCTCCGAAGTAGATCATGTTCGAGAACGGGATCGGCCGCAGCGCCTCGGGCATGTGGTGATTGATGCTCTGCCCGAGGTCCTCGATGCCCTTGTTGATGCGAAAGAGGTATTGCGTCTTGCCCGTGTCGGTGATCACCCGCTTCGGATAGGGCAGATCGTATGCCTCGAACCAGTATTCCGACGCGAAGACGTTGTGGAACTTTGAGAATATCGTCGTTCCCTGCACGATCTCCATAAGGCCCGATGAAATCAGGTAGTGCCGCAGTGTAATCGACCGTGTCTCGTCCCGCAGCTCGACGTAACGGCGGATCTCGTCGAACCATGCCTCGACGCCCGGATAGAACTCCACCTCCCGACCCTGCCGGACCAGGTCGTCGCGATCGATACGGACGCCCTTCTCCTTCGCCTTGCGATAGAGGAGATGCATGTACGTGATCATCGGATCCGCCCCCTGCTCACGGGCGATCCGATTACTCTCGGCCCAGAAATGCTCTGGATGAGCGCCGATCTTCGGCAGGAAGGCATACTCCTGCATCGGGCGCGGCGACAGCGTCCCGTCGAAGTCGTAAACGAGGGCAATGATCTTCTTCTCATAGGCGCGTCCCTCGGCATCTCGCCGCGAGGCAGGTTTGCGCCGCCCCTTCTCGCCCCGCACGGGTTCAGCCTCGGCAACGCGAACCGACTTGCGACCTGCCGTGATCCGCTCGCTCATCGATCGAGCTCCCTGCCAGATTTCACCCGCTGAACCCGTGCTCATCTGATTCGGATGGCGCACCTAGGGTCGCGGCCGGAAATCCACTGCTGACGTGCCACTTTTTTGAGCAAAGCTGCGGATTGAACGCAGCTCGGCCGCATACAGCGCATCGGCGCGTCGGTTTGACGTCCCCCTTTTTGATCGACGTCAACGTCACCACCCCCGAGCAGGCATTGGGTGTGCCGGCACGCGGTCGAGTTCTTCCGGGCCGTGATTGCAACCGTTGAACCCCGGGGGCCCAACATGAAAGATACGACGGTCGAGCGCCACGCGTTCGGCGACGCCATGGCGGTACTAGCCGCCGTCTGTATTGCCGGCATAGGTCTGGCACTGGCGATAGCTACGAAAGATGCCCCGATGGCCTTCCACGGCGCCCTTCTGGCGCTGGGCGGACTCGTCGGCGCGGCAGCCATCATCAAAGGCGCGACGTCCGGGGTTATCTCCTCCGACAGGACGGAGTACTTCGACGGGCCGATCAAGGTCGCCACCATCGCAGCCGTCTTCTGGGGCATTGCCGGGTTCCTCGTCGGTGATCTCCTAGCCTGGCAGCTGGCAATCCCCGCGCTCAATCTCGACCTGCCCTGGACGAGCTTCGGCCGTCTGCGGCCCCTTCACACCTCAGCCGTCATCTTCGCTTTCGGCGGCAATGTTCTGCTGGCGACGTCCTTCTACGTCGTCCAGCGAACCTCTCAGGCACGGCTCGCCGGCCGTTGGTCACCCTACTTCGTAGTCTGGGGCTTCCAGCTCTTCATCGCGATCGCGGGCACCGGCTACCTGCTCGGCGTTACCCAGGGCAAGGAGTACGCCGAACCCGAATGGTACGCAGACCTGCTGCTGACCGTGATCTGGGTGATCTACCTGCTGATCTTCCTCGGTACGCTCGCCCGCCGCAAGGAGCCGCACATCTACGTCGCGAACTGGTTCTATCTCGCCTTCATCGTCACCGTCGCGATGCTGCACCTCGTCAACAATGCGACCGTGCCGGTAAGCCTGACCGGGACGAAGAGCTACATCGTCTACTCTGGCGTTCAGGACGCCATGACCCAGTGGTGGTACGGCCACAACGCGGTCGGGTTCTTCCTCACCGCCGGCTT
>CAYMEB010000453.1:0-2875 GCA_964389095.1 uncultured Hyphomicrobiaceae bacterium | reverse complement strand
CGGGCGTGCGTCGCTGGTATTCACGACGGAGCCCTCGCTGTCGTCCGTCGTGGTTTCGGCGCCCCACCGCACCGCGAACTGATAGACTTTCTCGCTGTCCACGGTGTAGGGCACCGTCTTCGTGGCCTCTCCGAGCGCGATCGGCAGAATGCCGGTGGCCAGCGGATCGAGCGTTCCGGCATGGCCGGCTTTCTGCGCGTCGAATGCGCGCCGGACGGCGCCAACCGCCTGGGTCGAGGTCATGCCGATCGGTTTGTCCAGGATCAGCCAGCCATTGACCGGCCGGCCTCGCTTTCGTCGTGCCATGAAGATGAATGCTCCCGCTGCCGAGCGGCGTGTTTCGTCTGTGTCGGAGAGTGGACCGTTCAATCGCCTTCGACGTCGCGCCGGACCTTGGGGCTCGCGAGCAACTGGTCGATGCGCTGGGCCTCGTCGAAGGTCTCGTCGCGCCGGAAGCGAATGTCGGGGGCGAACTTCAGATTGACGGCGCGGGCAACCTCGCCGCGGATGAAGCGGGCGTTTCGCTCCAGCGCCTTGAGCACCGGGCCGCTGTCGGCTCCTCCGAGCGGCATCACGTAGACGGTGGCGAGCCGCAGATCGGGAGACATGCGCACTTCCGGGATCGTGATGACGTGCGATGCGATCACGTCGTCATGGATTTCCCCGCGAGACAGGAGTTCGGCCACCTTGTGGCGCACGAGTTCTCCCACCCGCAGCATACGTTGGGACGGGCCCTTACCGCCGTGATCGCGTTCACGCCGTGTCATGCGTACGTTCCCGTATCAATGTCCTGGCAGCCTCGTACTCGCCGAGCGATGCGAACGCGCGCCGCGGCACAACCATGCCCTCCAGGGGGCTTATGAACAGCACGAGGCCGTCCTCCTGATCGTCCACTGTGGTCACAGCTGACCACGGAAGGCGCCCGCCGATATCCCGGATCGTCCAGGCGATGCCGTCCTCGTCGAGGTTCAGCGTGACCTCGGCTCCCGCGGTCGCCAGCCGGCGGTAGTGAAGTCTGTAGACGACACGGTCGAACAGCAGATCGACGGCCCAAATGATCACGGCCATTGCCGCCAGCCCGCCGAGCACGATGGCCCACACGAAACCCTCGCGCCAGGCAGACGCCCGCAGCAGGTCCGGCGTGAACCAGACCAGGACAGCGAGGTAGATCGCCATCCAGAGCGCATAGCGCCACCATGTCCTCGCTCCACTCGCCCTGCGGCGCGCGCGGACGAGTGTCAGGAAATCTTCGTACGTGTGTGTGTGGCGTGCCGCTATGGCCATCTGCCGTCAGCCGGTCGCAATCGCGCGGATGATCGAGGACGGCCGTTTCCGCGGATCGGCACGGAAACGGTCGCCGCGTATGTGGTGGCTTACAGGGTGCGAGCGATGGTTTCGACCTGGAAGCATTCGATTTCGTCGCCCTCGCGAATGTCTTGGTAATTCGCGAATGCCATGCCGCATTCCTGGCCGGCGGGGACCTCGCGCACATCGTCCTTGAAGCGCTTGAGGATCGCGAGCGTGCCCTCGTGGATGACGACGCGCTCGCGCAGCAGGCGCACCTTGGCTCCGCGCTCGACCTTGCCTTCCGTGACGACGCAGCCGGCAACCTTGCCCTGCTTGGAGATGTTGAACACCTGCTTGATCGTCGCGTAACCGAGGAAGGTCTCCTTCTTGGTCGGGGCGAGAAGGCCCGACATGGCCGCCTTCACCTCGTCCACCAGGTCGTAGATGATGTTGTAGTAGCGGATCTCGATGCCTTGCTGGTCGGCGACCTGTTTGGCCTGAACGTTCGCGCGAACATTGAAGCCGAGGATGATCGCTTTCGACGCGTTGGCGAGGGCCACGTCCGATTCGGTGATCTGGCCGACCGCCGAGTGCACGATCCGCGCGCCCACCTCCTCGTTGCCGATCTTGGCCAGCGATCCGACGATGGCCTCGATCGAGCCCTGCACGTCGCCCTTGACGACCAGCGGGAACTCCTTGCGGCCAGCCTCCTTGAGCTGCTGCATCATCTGCTCGAGGGTGCGCGCGGTCCCGGCCGAGCCGAGCGTCTCGCGGCGCTTGCGGATCCGGTAATCGGTGATCTCGCGGGCCCGCTGCTCGTTCTCGACGACAGCGAACTGATCGCCTGCTTCCGGCGCGCTGTCGAAGCCGAGGATCTCGACCGGAACCGAGGGTCCGGCTTCCTTCACGTTCGCGCCGCGATCGTCGAGCAGGGCGCGTACACGGCCCCAGGCCGTGCCGGCGACGACGATGTCGCCGACCTTGAGGGATCCGCGCTGGACCAGCACGGTGCCGACCGGGCCGCGGCCGCGCTCGAGCTTCGCTTCGATGACTAAGCCTTCCGCCGAGCGGTTCGGGTTGGCTTTGAGCTGAAGGATCTCGGCCTGCAGCAGGATTGCTTCGAGCAGATCCTCGAGGCCCTGTCGCTTCAGCGCCGACACCGGCACGTCGAGCGTCTCGCCCGACATGCTCTCCACCACGACGCCGTGCTGGAGGAGTTCGGTGCGCACGCGCGTCGCGTCGGCCTGCGGCTTGTCGATCTTGTTGATGGCCACGATCAAGGGCACGCCTGCGGCCTTGGCGTGATTGATGGCCTCGACCGTCTGGGGCATGACGCCGTCGTCGGCGGCGACCACCAGAATGACGATATCGGTTACTGCCGCGCCGCGCGCACGCATGGCGGTGAACGCCTCGTGACCCGGCGTATCGATGAAGGTGATCTTGTCGCCGTCGAGCGCGGTCACCTGGTAGGCGCCGATATGCTGCGTGATGCCGCCGGCCTCGCTCGCCACCACGTTGGCTTGACGAATCGCATCGAGCAGCGAGGTCTTGCCGTGGTCGACGTGGCCCATGATCGTGACGACGGGCG
>CAYMEB010000452.1:1286-2875 GCA_964389095.1 uncultured Hyphomicrobiaceae bacterium | reverse complement strand
GCCCGAAGACGCGTGGCGGGTCCGTTTGCCATTATGCTGGTCATGACGGCCACACTTGCTCCGCGACGCGCATGAGATTGGCCCCGAGCACACCCTTGACGTCGTCTTCACAATAGCCAAGCCCTATCAATGCGTTCGCGATCTCTCGAATTCTTTCCGGCGGCGCGAATTGTACGCCGGGTCGGTAGCCGAACCCTGGGGGCCAAAGCCCGGCGTGCACGGCGAGCGCAGCGTCCATCTCGCGTTGGTTGAATACGTAATCCAGGCCTAGCCCTACATGCCGCGCACCGACCAGCTGTGCCACGTAATCGATATGACGCACGATCGTCTCGGTTCGGATGTCGTTGTCTCCGAGAAAAATGCCAACGCCATTAATCCCAACAACGCCGCCCGTCGCGGCGCAGGCCTTAATTAGTTCGTCTGGGATATTGCGTGGGTGATCATGCAGCGCGCGCGGATTCGAGTGAGAGAAGATCGTCGGTCGGCTGGTGGCGTTGAGCACGTCAAGCGCAGTGCGGTAGCCGGTGTGGCTGCAGCACTTGATCATGCCGACGCGATCCATTTCAGCAACCACACTTCGTCCGAACGCGGTAAGTCCATGATCCTCGTCGTCATGCACGCCGTAGCCGACTGATGTCGCCGAATTGTAGACCATCGCCATCCAACGAACGCCGATGTCGAAGAGTACCGGAATGAGGCCAGCCTGGCCGTTCAGCGCATATGATCCCTCGACATTGAGGAGAACAGCAGTGCGACGCTTCGCTTTTGCAGCGGTGATATCGGCAATCGTGCGAACGAGACAGTAACGGGTCGGGTTCTCGTCCAAGTAAAGACGAACATGGGCAGCCTGGCGCACCAATTCCTCGAGCGGCACGTCTGAGTCGCCGATATTAAGCCCCACGACGTCGATCCCTGCCGCATGATAGCGATCAAGAACCGACATGAAGGCGGGCGCGTTTTCGCGTGGGGGACAGGCGTGATTGTCCCAAATGAGCGCATTTTCGTAAAGATCATCCGAGACGGTGGACATTATGATCCCTCGCAGGTGACGAAACTGAACTTTTATGATCGCGCCTCCGCGACTTCGCGAAGCCGGGACATATCAGTTTCGATCTTTTCCTGAGTGAGCCTTCTTGCCTCTTCCGATAGCGCACGCTGCTCAGCGCTGCCGTCGGCGACGTTTGCGCCGCTTTCGCGGAAGGCGACGCGCATCGAGAGTCGAGTCGTGCGTTTCGCGAGCGGCTCGATGTCAAAGTAGACGATAGCCGTGAATTGCTCTGTGCTGCCGGCCGGGAAGAGCTCAAGCACATAGACGCGGTCGTCAATGAAACTCAGCACGCGCTCGTGGCGAACGCTGATTTCGCCTCCGGATCGGGAAGTGACACGGTAGACGGCGCCGAGCTGCTCTTGCCTCCCTGAAACCAGCTCTTGAGACACGAACGAGTCCATCCACAAGCTGCGATCAAGCAGCACGTCGAAGACGACCTTGGCCGGCGCCTTAATGTTTCGCTCTGTTCGTGCGGCGGCGACGATTTCTCCCGCCTGTGCAAGACTTGCGCTAGCCGCCGTGAAAAGCAACACAAGCCATA
>CAYMEB010000452.1:0-1186 GCA_964389095.1 uncultured Hyphomicrobiaceae bacterium | reverse complement strand
ATCAACGGCATGTGCGAGAGATGTTTCTCGAATATCGTAATATCCTCAAGTGGGTCGCCATCGATCAGGATCATATCCGCCTTCGCGCCCGGCGCGATCACGCCCACCTCACCTTTGCGTTGGATGATCTCGGCATTAATCGAGGTGGCTGAGCGTAGAATATCAATCGGCCTGTCGACCTCCGAGCGATAACGGAACTCATTGCTCTGCATGGCGTGGAACTGCGTGCCGAAAATGTCAGTGCCCAGCCCGATCTTGACGCCAGCCCGTCGACAACTCTCGATACTGGCCAGCATCGTGTCTTTCGCCCCCGCGATCTTGTCCCTACTCTCGGGCGGCATGCCGGCGGCCGCGCCGCTTTCCATGATCTGGTGAACCACCGCCAGGGTCGGCACCGTATAGGTCTTACCTGTCGAAGCGATCAGCCTAGCCGTTTCGTCGTTGATCGAGGTGGCGTGATCAATCGAACGAATTCCCGCTGCAACACAACGCCGGGCGCCGTCGTCGGTGTGACAATGCGCGATCACGTATTTTCGTCGGCTTTCGGCCTCTTCTACCGCAGCCCGCAATTCGTCATTCGTGAATTGCGGCATCCAAATGGGGTCACTCGGTGAGGCCACGCCACCGGAAATGAAAACCTTGATGTGGTCCGCGCCATAATGCAACTCGTTACGAGCTGTACGTCGAACCTCTTCAACTCCATCCACAATCTGGCAGATAACGCCCGAATAGCGGCAGTTGCAGATTTCCTCGTGTTGAGGGTGCCGCATGTCGCCGTGGCCGCCGGTCTGGGACAACGCTTTGCCGCCGTAATGGAACCGCGGGCCGTCTACAAGCCCGCGCTCAATCGCCATCGCCAACCCGATGTCCCCGCCGCCCGGATCTCGTATCGTGGTGAACCCGCGGCGAAGCGCGTCGGTAAGGTGCTTTACCGCATGAGCCACGAGCAGCGGCTTTGGCATCCTATCCAGCGCTTGCATGTCAAAGCTGGCAGAGTAGGCGTGAAAGTGGAGATCCAACAGCCCAGGCATCAAGAAGCGACGCCCGCAATCAACGACATCGGCGTCTGTCACTCCGCGCCGTGCGCCAACTCCCACCTCGCGAATGGCGGCGCCTTCCACAACGACGAACCCGTGGTCGATAATCTCGTCGCGTTCGCCGTCGAAGATTCTCGCGTTTTCGAGTA
>CAYMEB010000451.1:0-2881 GCA_964389095.1 uncultured Hyphomicrobiaceae bacterium | reverse complement strand
TCGAAAATTCTCCGCGCGCCGGACAGGAGCCTGAAACGGCGCGGTTTGGCGCGGATTGTCTGGTGAGGCTCCGGACCGACCCAGCGCGCCGATAGTCCCCGAGGCGCGTCTCAAAGGCCGCAAGTCTCCGAAACTCCGGACTTGGAGCATTCAGTACAGAATGGGTAAGTGGCTGGAGTGGCGGAGGAGAGTTTCCAACAAGCCGACCCTGTTCGAACGTTGCGAATGCGCGGGAGAGAGAACGGGCAACCAACATCGTCGAAAGGCCGGTGACTGGAGCGAGTCGACGGGTGGACACGCGTCCAGTGTTTGGTCTCGGAGCAACAGGGCTGGCTTCTCAAGTTAAGGCTGGTCCGAAGAAACCGGGCAGGTCAACAGCCATTAAAGGAAAACGGCTTATCCTTTAAAGAGCCCATTGGGCGTCGTTCGGCAGGTTCTTCACGGCAGCGTGTACCACGTCGTTCGCCCGCCGCCATGCATGGTCAAATGCCCCTTTTCGACGAGCTGGCGGAACTGTTGTTTCAACGTATTCCGGCTGGCCCCTGTCAACTTGATGATATCGCCCATACTGACGCGGCCATGGTCGCGGGCGTGATCCAGAATGCGCAATGACAGGGCCGGCAGGCTTGAGAGCACGAACTTCTCGCGGTCGATCTTCTTCGCGAGACGCTTCATCTGCTGCTGCAAAGCGCGCAAAAAGAAGATCAGCCACGGCTGCCAATTGGGCGTGTCGCTGCGGATCGTTCCTTGGGTTTGGCGCAAGGCCAGATAGTATCCTTCCTTGCTTTGCTCGATGACGCTCTCCAGCGAACTGTAGGGCACGTAGGCATAGCCCGCTTGCAGTAGAAGCAATG
The DNA here is from genome assembly GCA_964389095.1 of uncultured Hyphomicrobiaceae bacterium. Classification (GTDB taxonomy): domain Bacteria; phylum Pseudomonadota; class Alphaproteobacteria; order Rhizobiales; family Hyphomicrobiaceae; genus JABFRJ01. The sequence goes on along the minus strand of CAYMEB010000451.1, from coordinate 2,027 downwards.
TCGTCAGGATCCGGCTCAGCCGTCCGTTGCCGTCCTGGAAGGGATGGATTTCGAGGAAGACCACGGTGAACACCGCGATCACGAGAAGCGGATGCAGCCGTCGTTGCTCGCGCTCCGATGTCAGCCAGCCGACAAGCTCGGTCATCAGGCGTGGCGTATCGAAGGGCGTCGCGGTCTCGAACACGATGCCGATCTGCTTGCGGTCTTCGTCGAATGCGGCAACGCTGTTGGATGAGGTCTTGTAGTTGCCGCGATGCCATGCGTCCTTCCCGCTGTGGACGAGGAGATCGCGGTGAAGCTGCTTGATGTTGTTCTCGGTGATCGCGATGTGTTCCCAAGACCGGAAGACGAGCTCCATCGCCTCGGCATAGCCGGCCACCTCCTGCTCGTCACGTGTGGCGAAGGACTTGACTTCCAAATTGGCGAGTAGCCGCTCGACATCCCGGTCGGAGAGCTTGCTTCCCTCGATGCGGGTCGAGGAGCCGATGCTTTCGATGGTGGCGACGCGGCGGAGCGCCGAAAGCCGCTCGGGCGCCAACGTGCCCAAGGCGCGCCACGCGCCTTTGAACTCGTCGATCTCGGAGATCAGCCCGAGGATCTCCGGGGTGATCAGGGTCGTCTCGGTATTGAGCGCGGTCTGAGGCATGCCCGAATATACACCCAATTACACCCAATTAGGCAACCCCAGTTCCACACCCATTTACGCCCAAGCGGCCACGCCCGGTTTACGTGCCCAATTTCCTTGAACCAGCCTTTACCTGATCAGCGAACGCGCGATCAGGGCCAAGTCGTGCGCCTTGCCGGTCGGCGTACGCCCTCAGGAGGATGGCCAGCGGGTGTGTATCGGGCCGAGGCCTCCTTGTGGCGGGGCGACATGCTGATCTCATCGCACCATGAAGCAGTCATGCCTGATTTACCCACTCTGTCGTGTCTGCTTGCGATGCCTGCAAGATGTCTGGTTGCTGTTGCGTATCCTCCGCCATTGCCTTGTCTTGCACCCTGTTTCCGGATTGGGTCCTTGGCTGACACCTGAGTACCGCCGGGCTCTCCGGCGCGAGGGGCAGCAGCTTTTTGCGCAGCCCCCTACTCCGCGGGAACCAGGCCGCTCCAGCTGAGCCCGCTGACTGCCCTCACCGTCGTGCTGACGGCCACCTGCTCCGCGCGGTCATGCGCGAGTGGCCTCTTGTCAGGGCAGACCCTCGCCGGGGCGCAGAAAGTCTTCGACGGCGCGTTCTTCGCCGGAAACGTGGTCGATCACAATGAGCCCCACATGCCCCGCTGCAGAGAGCCGTCGCGCCTCTGTTGCGACATCCTTCCGCTCGACCCGTCCGGACGTGGCGGTCGTCGCGGTCGCCTCATGCTCGCCACGCACTTCAAATCGCCGCATGTTTCCACCTTGCGCAAATCGAACGACATGATTGTAGTGCGTCCGGGCCTGTCGCGCATAAACTCTTTCTGCAAGAAGGAATACATCATGATCGGATATGTCACGCTCGGCACAAACGACCTGCAGCGCGCTGCGGGGTTCTATGACGCCATCGCAAAGGAAATGGGCGTTGGCAGAATGATGGAGTCTGACGGGTTCATCGCCTGGGGCAAGCCCGGCGGCGGGGCCGGTATCGGCCTCACCAAACCTTACGACGGCAAGGCCGCGACCGTCGGCAATGGCGTGATGGTGGCGCTTGAAGCCAGGGACAAGGCGCAGGTAGACCGTATCTACGAGATCGCGCTGTCCCATGGCGGGACGGATGAGGGCAAACCCGGCCCTCGCGGCGACGACGGCTACTATGCGGCCTATTTCCGCGATCCGGACGGCAACAAGCTCAACGCGTTCATCATGGGCTGAGGGCCGCGCAGCCGCGCGCGCCTGTCAGTTGTCACGGGAGCAGGAACGTCCCCACTGGGCCTAGCCACAAGGCGAGGCCAGCCCCTGTTCCCGCGGCGAGGGCGGCAATGCTTGTCCAACGAGATGTGTCGAGCCCGCGGATGATCAGCGCCCATGCAGCAAGCAGTACGATTGCGCCGAC
>CAYMEB010000450.1:0-2891 GCA_964389095.1 uncultured Hyphomicrobiaceae bacterium | reverse complement strand
CTGCAGCGTCACGCCGGGCCGCTTCAGCTCGCGATGGATCGCCGCCCAGTCGGGCAGCGGACGCCGGTCGACAGGAACCGTTTGCGGCGGCGGGAACAGCCGTGCTTCGAGGACATCGTCCGTCAGCTCGTCGGCAAGCGGCCAGGCGAGCCCGGCCGCCTCCGCACGCAGCAGGCAGTTGCGGATCGTCGTCTTGCTGACCGACAGGCTCGCTGCGATCTGCCGCCTCGACATGCCGCCGACGGCGAGCCGCAGCACCTCACGGATCTTGCGCATGGGTAGTCTCTCTTGGGGCATGCCCGGCTCCTTCGAAAAGGAGCGAGGCCGATGCCGATTCGGAGATCACCCAACAGCGTCGTCACACCTCTCCACACCTTCCACAGCCCCGGTCACAATCGACCGGAACGGGCGGTCACCTTGCCCCGGAACCGCCGGTCACCATCGATCGGAATAGCCGGTCACCATGCCCCGGTGCGCGCAAGCGGCGGCGAGGAACAGCGTTGTGTCGAGCTTCTTGCGGATTTTGAGTGTGTACTGGCCGCGGAGCTTGGCGACGCCAAAACGTCGGTGCACGCCGGCATGATGGCCGGGAACGGATTGGCGCTCGATAGCGCCTCGCCGTAGCCGCCGATGTGCCCGGCGGCACCGAGAACTGCATCATCTTGGCGACCGTCCTCGGATCGATCCCGAACCGACGCGCAGCCTCCCGCTGGCTCAACCCCTCGATCTGAACGGCATATCGAACATGCGCGTAGAGCTCCACCTGCTTCATACCCCGCCCTCTGCCGGATGCGGCACAGGGCTCGTCAGTGCCGGATTTTTAATCCGGCGCAACCAAACGACTCGGCTGCTTCACTGAGGGATTTTCACTCCGGCGCTTCCAACCGGCTGGTGTTTTCCGTTCATGCCCAGGGGCCGGCTCGATTGAATACCGTTGAGATTTCCTCAGATGCGGAGCTTGTGCGGCGCCGTAGGGTAACGGCCTGGCCGGCCGGTGATCGCTGGCGCGGCGTTCGCACAGCCGAGCTCGATTGGATTGACTGCTTCGACGACGGCATCAATCATGCGAGCAGGACACCCACTTCGACCCAGCCACCGAGGCACTCCGGCAGCAGCGTCGTTTGCGACCGCTCGCTCCCTCGATGAACTGTTTCATCGCCCCGTAAGTCTTTGGGACTTGGTTAGCCGTCCCGTTCTTTCCGCACAGCCATTCAACAATTGTATCCATCAAGTCCCTCCCATGACGTGACCTGCATAACACGCGGCGCGGTATCAGTAGACCGCAGCCTCGCGTCGTGAGCAGTCCCTCAAACATTACGCGTCTGCGCCTGAGTCGCGGGTCTTGGTCACGCCGGCACCACCAGTTCGCGCGGGCAGCCGGCGGTCCAGTTCTCGACGCGCTTCTCGGTGACGAGGAACGTGTCTTCGGTATGGTGGCGGCAGCCGTCGTGGTAGTAGCTCATTTCGATGCAGATGACGGCCGGAACCTCGAGGACCGTGCGATTGACCTGATTGAGGCGCGGTTGTTCGTGCGAGCCAAGTCCGAGGCCGTGGCCGAGGAACTCGCGCGGGAAATTCTCGAGGTGTTTTGAAATCAGCGCATAGCCGCGTTCGAACACTTCGCCGCCGGTGACGCCGGGCTTGAGCCAGTGTCCGATTTCGAGTTGCACCTCGTTCAGACGTTTCCAGATCTCTTTATGGCGCGCGCTCGCTTCGCCGACGAAATAGGAGCGCACGAAGTCGGCGCTGTAGCCGAGATAGGTGGCGCCCATGTCGACTTTGACGAAGTCACCATGGCGGATCCTGGCCCCCGTCGGAAAGGGTGCGTGCGCGGCGTACGATGTGCCAGGTCCGCAACCGATATTGATGAAGCGGATGCCGTCGGCGCCCTCGTCGATCATGCGCCGCGAAGCAGCGAGGTGGAGATCGTGGTCTGAATTGCCGACCTTGATCGCCTCGCGGAACGAGGCGTGCGCCTTGACCGTGATCTCAGTGGCGCGCCGGATGCGGCTTATCTCCTCTGGGGTCTTGACCATGCGACAGAGTTCGAGACCTTGCGAGTAATCGACGAGCTTGTGGCCGGGCAGCATTGCCTCGAGGCGTGTCTTGAATCCGGCGGGAAGACCGTCGCCCTCCGTGCCAACGACCATGCCTTTGACCTTCCGCTCCGATAGGACGGCCGCTGCCGCCTGAAAGAAGTCGTCATAGAAGTGCGCCTTCACATCGGTGAAGAACTCCGCCATGGCGTAGGCACGAACGTCCTCGATCCAGGTCGAGTCCATGGCGAGGTGCAGATCGACTGCCGGCACAATGAATGCGGGCTTGATTGCAGGATCGCGGAAGAAGAAGACGCAGAACGGGCGATATGCCAGCGTGCCGCCATTATTGAAGAATTCGCTGATGTATTTGGAGTTCTCGTTACCGCGCACGATCAGTAGATCAATCCCGTCATTGTCCATCAACTTCCTCAGCCGAGGCTCGTTGAAGAAGGTCGGCTTTCGTTTTGCCATGGCAGAACTCCTGAGTTGCATCGGGGCAGTCGTCAGAACGGCCGCCTGTATCCTCTGACGAGGCTGTTCTTGACGATGGCATTCAGCATTGCAACAACACCGCGGTTGACGTCGAGGGGCATCCCGTCGACTTGGGCGATGTGGCGGCCGGTCGAGCCGTCGACGCCGTTTGCCGCGACGCAGGCCTCGATCATACGCGTTTCGTCGTCGGGCGAATGCAGAAATTCAGGCCTTTCGGTGAGCGCAGCGAGTGCAGCCGTGATCGCGTAGCCGCCCCAGTTAGACGTATTCGCTGCGACCAGTACATCCGTGGCGACGCGCGTTGCGAGCGCCTCTCCTCTTGGCTTATGGCGTTTGACCGCATCCTGGACCAGGCCGAAT
>CAYMEB010000449.1:0-2910 GCA_964389095.1 uncultured Hyphomicrobiaceae bacterium | reverse complement strand
CTGATTCGCGTCTATGTGGCCACCTTGAGCGCCGCACAGGTGTTGTTTCAGAAGTATGAGAAGGACGCCGATGCCTACATGACGCTGGTCGGCTACTTCAACTCACTACGCGAGCTTGGTGGCATGCTCCGGCTCGTGCAGGACGATGTGCGCACCCGTCTGCGGCAGTACGACCGGCGCGGACTGGCCAAGCGCCTACTGCGAGAGGGTGGAATCTGCGAACTTACTTCCAGGCTCAGCGCGGAGCGGATTCCCAGGCTTCTCGATCAGCTGGATGTCGAGTTCTCGTATCTCAACTCGCCACTGCCTGTCGCGCCTGGCGAAAAGCGCCCTGAACCGCAGAGGCCAACTCCAGTCGATGTCCTTCTCGCCACGAACATGATTTCTGTCGGCGTCGACATCGACCGCCTCGGAGTGATGATCGTCGGCGGTCAGCCTAAGAACACCGCCGAGTACATCCAAGCCACGTCCCGTGTCGGGCGCTCCAACCGCGGCCTCGTGCTTTCGGTGTGCAACTGGGCACGACCTCGCGATCTCTCGCACTACGAGAGATTTCAGCACTTCCATAGTGCCTTCTACAGGCATGTCGAAGCCCTTTCCGTGACCCCGTTTGCCGAGCGGGCGATCGACCGCGGACTCTCGGGGATCATGGTTGCACTCGAGCGCCTACCTGACCCGACTCGATCTGGTGATGAGCACGCCAGGTCAGCCGGCGCCGCACCTGATTTGGGAGCCGCGGCTACACGAGTCATCAAGCGACGGGCCGAGATCCTGACAGGAAGTACCCAAGGAACCTACGTCGAGCAGCTTCTGCAGCACCGGGTCGACGAGTGGAAGCGCAAGGCGGCGACACCCACGCTCAGGTACACCGACAGGGGCGGAGCTCAACCTCTGCTCCTCAAACCGGAACTGCATGTCGGCGACTTCGTATGTCCGCAGTCACTTCGAGATGTCGAACCATCCTCCGCGCTCGTCCTTCTTGCACAGGATGAACCAGGACAGCGGCCGGCAGTTCCACCAGCGGTAATGGAAGATGCAGACCTCGAGGAGGCAGACCAATGAGCCATGTCGATGTTGGAGAGCTTCGCCGTTCTCAGGCGGTATTTGGCTTCGGTATCGGCGCCCCTATCGATCTTCCCCACATTTCCGCGATCATGATGGGGACCCAGCATTGGGCCATGGACGGATGGAATCCGCTCCATCCCACCAATGCGATTGCCGAGCCACGACTGCTCCGCATCGCGAGATTGCTGGCGGGTGCACAGGTTAAGCAGCTCGTCTCGCCGCCGGTCCGGTACGACGAAAATGCTCGCTACGGCATCCCGGTCGCGTTGTTCCCGAGATGGCTCCGCTGCTCTCGCTGCGAAATGATCGCCCCGCCCGAATACGGGGTCTTCCATATCTCGGAAGATCAATTCCGTGCTGATCGCACAAAGTTCGTTCATCGGAATTGCCCAAAGATGGCCAGGGGCGATCCAACGGTCCATCCGGTCCGCTTCGTGATCGCGTGCAACCGAGGTCACCTCGCGGACTTCCCCTGGGAGCGCTACATCAAGGCAGTGGGCGATTGCACTTGTAGTGGCAGGAGTGTGCTTCACTTGCAGGAGCGCGGTGTATCGGCGGAAGTCGCGGATCTTTGGCTGCGTTGCTCGGGATGCGACAAGGCGGTCCCGCTGACCCGGGCGTTCGAACAGAACGACTTGACTCAGGCGTACGACAACATTGGCGAGTGCCCCAAGTGCCATCCTCATCTTTCTGTTGATGGCGCTTTCCGACTGCAAGGTGACAATGATCCGTGTCGCCTGCGCCCGATGCTCCTTGGCGCGTCGAACCAGTGGTTTCCGATGCAAATCAGCGCGCTGACTCTGCCATCGGCTGACGGACGACTTGCCGGGATCATTGACCGCGAGTTGCCGCGTTTGCTTGCCTTCACCCCAGAAGTACGCCAGTTGATCCTTCAGCAGGGGATGTTTCCAGCGCTACTTGGATTTCCTTTCGCGGACATCGAGGCTGAAATCGCGAGACGTATCACTGCACCGGCCGGGCCTCCTCCTTCCCGTGTCTCGGAACTCAAGGATGAAGAATGGGATGCCTTCTCCCGAGGTACGAGCGGTCCGCAAACACCCGACTTTCAGGTTGCCAGTGTCAAGGTTCCGCCTGCGTTTCAGTCACAGATCTCCGAAGTGCTGCAGGTCAAGCGGCTTCGCGTCGTGCGGGCGCTGACAGCGTTCACGCGGGTCGACTCGCCTGGTGATGACTCTGACCTCAGCGAGGTTGCCGAGCCGCGTCGAGCTCCGCTCAGCATCGAGCCCCCGACCTGGCTGCCTGCAGCCGAGGTCCGTGGGGAGGGCATCTTCATTCGATTCAATGAGGATGCAATCAGTCGATGGCGGACCGATGCGGCCATTCGTATGCGCGAGTCGGAGATGCGAACCGCGTATCGGGCATTCCGCCGCAGCCGGGACATCGCGCCAGAGGATGACGGCATCGATCTTTTGCGATTCGCATTGATTCACACCTTCTCGCACCTATTGCTCCGCGAGTTCGCGATCGACTGCGGCTACTCGTCAGCGAGCATGCAGGAGCGAATCTACGCGCGAGGAAGCAGCGAGCCTGGCGGCGCCATGGCTGGAGTTCTCATCATGACCGCGAGTCCCGATAGCGAAGGCACGCTCGGTGGACTGGTACGACTTGCGGACCCCGAGACCCTGGAGCGGATCATCAAGCGAGCACTTGAGCGTGCCGCCTTCTGCTCCAGCGATCCGCTGTGTGCTGAACACACCCCCCATGCCGATGGTCGGACGCTTCATGCGGCGGCGTGCCACTCCTGTTTGTTCGTGAGCGAAACCTCGTGCGAGCGCGGCAACAGGCTGCTCGACCGAGCGCTGGTCGTTTCCACCTGCAACGGTG
>CAYMEB010000448.1:0-2914 GCA_964389095.1 uncultured Hyphomicrobiaceae bacterium | reverse complement strand
TCTGCGCGAACCGGGAGAGAAAGTGAAGGGAGCGACGGGCGCAGAGTCCCGACGCAGCGGCACCTTGCCACGAAATCGGGACGCGTCAAGCGAATCGTACGAAATGATGCGCGAATGCCGAACGCTTCCTCGTGCGAGGCGGGTCGCACGGACCAAGCCCTGCACCAGTGCAGCCCGACGAAAGGTTGTGCTTCGAAGGTGGCTGCGAGCGGCGTGTCTACCGTTTTGCCAGCGTCCGCAGGCCAGCAGTCAGTCGTCCTACAGCGGACTCAGGTCGGAAAGTTCAGGAGGAACATCGCCAGGTCCGCAGTGTCCACCGAACCATTGTCATCGAAGTCGTAGGGATTCGGTTGCTTGGTCCCGCCGGCGATGTTCTCGAGCCAGGCAAATTGCTGACCGGTGGCGCCCCAAACAATGAAGACGAAGTCGAGATCGCCATCCCCGTCCATGTCGGCGAAGCCGCCTCCGCTATCCCAACGCATGCAGAAGTCCTGGCGACCGATCAGTGCGCTGATCGATGCGTGCAGATCTTGATCATCCGACGAGATGATGCTGCGGAGACGCTTTCCAGAGCTTCCATCGGCCTCCCTGAAAAACTCGACGATCGAGATGGATCCTGCCCATTGACTGTACGTGTCGCCAAAGCAGATGTAGTCGGGCGCAGAGACATTCAGTTGCCTGCCATCGCCGAGCAGGTTCACGGGGCCCCGAGCAGGTAATCCATAAAAAAGGCCCTCACAAACGTACGGGAGCGGTTCGTCGAGGAGGTGTGGTGTCGAGCTGAACCAGCGTTCCGGAAGCGAGTCGCATGGGCCTTGGCTGGTGCGCACGCGACTTTGTGCTTCGGTGTGTTGGCCGTCCGCACTCGCGCTCCGCACGAACTGCGGCGACGAAAGCGCCGCGGCACCAAGGATGCATCCGCCGAGCATGGCGAGTCCGAGGCCGGTCGAGATCTGTGGCATGGTCGTGTCCTTTTGCGCAGGCCCCCGGTGGGGCGGTGTAGGGAACCGTTCGGTCGAATGCTCAATATGTCACGCGATCAGCACGGGTCAAAAACCTTCCCGAGCTTCGCTCGGCGAAGGCCTCGAATGCCGAACGTGACCGTGAGAAACAAAGCGGCCCCGGCGTGATGCCGGGGCCGCGGTCGTTGGGAAGGAAGTGGCGATCAGCAGGTGATCTTCCTGAGTTCAGAAACATCTGCAAATCGATGGGTGCAGATGTTTGGATCTCTACGAGACTCGCAAGACAGAACTGCAGGGAACTTTTGTCGCGAATGTGTCCATGATGCAGAAGCCACGGATCGCTTGTCTGCTCAGCGAGGGTTGATCAGATTCAGCGGGCAATCTGAAGGTGGAATGTCTTGGCGGGGCGCATCGCCGAAGTTCAGCAGAACCATCGCGAGGTCACCGCCATCTACTTCCGCATTGAAATCAAGGTCGGCGAACGCAGCTTGCCCTTCGTTTGCTGTAGACACGACGGTCCAAGAGCCGATTGCCAACGCCGAGTTGTAATCCGAACCTGTGGCGATTTTCTTTGCTTCAATCGTGCCATCGCTCCAAGCCCTCGCAACGATCATGAACTCAAATGACTGATTGCACACGTTGCCACACGAGTTCGAGACATTTGCGTGCCGAGTATTTTGTACTACTCCATACCACACGATTGTTGCGGTGGTCTGGGCAAGAGTGGCAGTAGCAATCGCGGTAGGAACGGGCGAGTTGGCCAGAGCCTGTGTGCCAGATCCAAGCCGCGACCCCGAGAGCACCACGCAGGCGATTGCGGAAATGCCCAAGACAGCCAATCCCGTTCCGGTGGACAGTTGTTTCATGTGAGCAGCCTTTCTGACGGTTACCTCCGTCACGAGTCGGGTTGATCAGTTCCTGCGCCTGCGGGTGAAAAGACCACCGGCAAGCACGAGGGCAGATGCGGCGGGAGAGGGCACCGCATGGAGGTCAAAGAACACGCCGCCACGATTGTTCGTCAGGTCACTATCCCAAATGCCGAAGAAGTAGGTGCCGGAAGTAGCGACCGTGAACCGATACGGATCATTGCTTGGGTAACCGGTAGTTCCTGCCATCCGGTCTCCCGCAAGAGCCGCATTGAACGCTGACATTGCACCCGCGGGGTCATAGCCACCAGCGTTTCCGTAGTTGTTGGTGCGGAACCAAGCAATCCGGCTTGAGTTCGTGTTGTCATGGGTTGCGTCGCTGTTGCTGTCCCAAACGGCAACATTCCATTGGAACGAGTTCCATCCTCCACCGGAAAAGAAGGCACTCAATCCCTCCCACCGACCATCCGGATTGAGCATCGGAGTCAGTTCCCAGTCGCCTGCGTCCAAGTGGATCGCAGTAGCGAGAGAGGGCTTCCATTGGTCGTATCCAAGAGCCACGAACAGGCCTGCGGAAGCCTGTTGAGTGAAGGTTGCGTTGAAGGCGAGAGGAAGCGCGGCGAAAGAAGCCAATGAGAGTCGCATTGAAGAAGTCTCCGGAAAGAGGGGAAAGATGAGGGGCTAAAAGGGGAGCAAGGGCAAAGGACACAGAACGATCCACCGCAGGGATTCCCCTGCTGGAAAGAACGACCGAACCGGATTCCGCTCAACTGGACGGTTTGAGGAGACCCTTTTCGACCCCACTCCTGATCAGCGAAGGTTTGGAAACCATCGCTTGCAGCACCACCATGCCACCAAATCCAGGCCAGTCAAGACGATTGATGTCTAAAGGCAGGTCGATCCAAGTGACGGCTCTGTAGGACTTGTCATTTGGCTTGGGAAATGAGGCTTGTGCGACCACGCCAGAGAGCCTTGTCCAAAAAACACACAAGCCCCCGCAGGGGGGCTTGTGTGGTCTGTGTCATGATTCAGGTGATCAGAACTTGATCTTGTCCGTGCCAAGCGCCCCGTGGTCGTCCATGCCGC
>CAYMEB010000447.1:0-2935 GCA_964389095.1 uncultured Hyphomicrobiaceae bacterium | reverse complement strand
CAAACGACGGCTTCTACTAACGTAATACCTGGACCACCTCGTGGGGGCCGATCATTGCGAATAGATGCTGTTGGCCAAATCCGCGAAAGGAATCGTGACCGCTCCCTTGATCTGACTGTAAGAATCGGGAGCGAGGGTGATATCCGATGTCGTCTGATTGTAGGTTAGCCGGTAAGAATAAACGCCTGGATTGTGATAGATGTGATTGGCGTCGATGGAATGATTGAAATAGCCGGCAATGTGGATCTGGTTCGAATTGCCGTCGGTCATCGCGCCGCCATTGATCAGGGCAGAGATGTAGTAGTTCCAGTCTTGAGACTGGTAGACGCCGTACTGGCTGTTGGCGGTGCCGTCTGTATTAACGACCCAGCCTGGACCGGCCGCAAATTGGTGTTGGCCTCCACCGCTGGTGGCTGATCCTGCAAAATTGTGGACCATGGCACCGGCCGTTCCGAGCGCACTCCACAGCTCCGTACCGGTTGCGTTGAAGCCGCGCGTTGAGGAGCTAGTGACGGTGCCCGACGTATAGATGATCTTGAGTTGCAACGGGATGCCGAAGCCCTGGATTTCGGTCAGGTTGCCGACATCCCCAAGCGCATTCTGAAGACTCGCCTCAAGGCTGTCGAAGCGATAATTCAAGGTTATCGGGTTTGTATGCGGATTCCCGCTGTAGCCGATCTGGGACTGTTGAGTGATCTCGGTCGTGACAGAAGGGATCGTGCCGCCGTCAGTGTCTTGGAATACGAAATAGAATTTTCCTTCCGCGAAGGCCGCCGGACTCGCTGTGATACCGACATGGGTTGCGCCGTTCACGGAGCCTTGCAACTGAGTCCAGACCGGTGCGGTTTGGGCGGTTGTCGGGTCGAAGTAGACGACATAGGCGCCGGTATTTCTATCGGCGACCTCCTTCGCCATGGCTGATGTCAAACTAACGGTGAAGGTTGGATTCGTCATTTCCAGGCCTCAATCACGCATGAAGAGTTGAGCGGAGAATCGTTCTGTCGCGACCGACCGAAATAGAGGTCGCGCACAATGCCTTCGCGGCGGCATGTCGCGCAGGGTCGAGACGAGTTGGAAAACGTAGATTTCGCTCAATGCCGGCAATGGACGGCGCATAGGGAGCAGCGTCTCTGGCTCTGGGACCGAAAGTGCGTGGAGGCTCACAATTCGGACTCCGGGACAGCACAACGACTCGCTGGTCGCGCGCATACCTCGGTCGCTGGAAAACTCCAGGAACAGCCGCCTCCCCGCAAAGGCAGCAACACACCCATTGCCAATTAGTTTGAGTGAGCAATTGTGTGAAGTCTAGTGGTCGGCAGGGGCAATTCACGACAGCCCATCTGAAATTTGTTCTCCATGGCCGGCCGGTACGCACTCTTGAGAACGCACCGCACGGCGTGCAGCGGCAGGGCCGCCGGGGCGGGCGTTCGGGGAGGCAGGAGGCGGCGGCTCCGCAGTAGGTTGCGGCGGTGTGTATGGACGTTGCCTCAAGGCCAGTTCGGGCGACATCGGCGGGGGCGAATCCCGGGCGCCGTGTCACGAGCCATCCTCCCTGTCGCCTGCGCGCTGGCCGCCTGCATCAGTGCGACGTGCCGGTAACAGCGGTCGGCCGCTTGGGCCCGAGGACGTCCACGGTGAGACCTCGCGGGCTTCACGCCGGCATGAGAAAACCTCCGGCGCGAGACCATATTATCAGAGTTATGATAACTTGAGATTCAAGGAGACGATCGATGCCCCGTGTCAGCGAAATCGAGGAAGACGGCGGAGACCCGACGCTCAAGGCCATCTTCGACCGCCAGCGCGAAATGTTTGGCGGTCTCCTCAATCCCACCAAGGTGATGGCGCATTGTCCGCCGATCCTGCGCGCCGCCGGCCTGCTCGGCCAGTCGATCGAGCAGTCGGGGCTGCTGCCCAAGGGGCTGCCGGCGCTGCTCTACGTGCGGGTCGCGACGATCAACGGCTGTCCCTTTTGAATTGATATCAATTCCAGCCGTGTGCTGGAAACAACCGAAGGCGGCCTGGAGAAGCTGGCGGACGTCACGACGTGGCGCGACAGCAAGCTGTTCAGCGAGGCCGAGCGGCTGGCGCTGGAATATGCCGAGCGCATCACCTACACCGACCAGAAGGTCGATGAGGCGCTGGTCGAAGCCCTGAAGAAGCACTTCACCGACGGCCAGATCGTCGAAATGACGGCAGCCATCGCGATGGAAAACTTCCGTTCGAAGTTCAATCCACCGCTCGGCATCGAGGCTCAGGGATTCTGCGTGATCCCCAAGCGCTAGGGTGGTTGAAAGAGCCGGAGATCAGCAGCTCAGCGGCTGCGCTTGACCTCGGTACAGCTCACGACGCTGGTCTGCGACGGCCCGCCCGCGTGGGCGTAGCAGAAGTTCAGCACGTCACCGTCGAAGTCGCCGGTCAGGTAACCGTCCTTGTCGGCGTAGAGCAGCTTGCGGCCGTCCTTGCCGTGGAGATGGCCGATGAACGCTTCTTCGGTCTTCTCGCCACTGCCTGAGAGGATGGCCTTGCCCCAGATGCGGCGGTCGGTCTGGCCACTGATCTCGATCGTGATGTCTTTCTCGTAGAGTCCCGGCTTGTCGAACGTGCCGGCACTTGTCGGCCAGTGGGCGCCGCTGCCGGCGATGATGGTGCTGGTCTTGCCGACCCATTTGCCTTTCACATCGGGCGCGGGATCGGCAGCTGACGCAGCGTTCGGCGCGCCGCCGAGCAGAGCAAGCGAAAGAAGGAAGGCGCTCTTGGTATTCATTTGGAGTTCCATTGGTTTGGAGAATTCGCCGACAGCTTTGATCATTCCATCTCGATCTTCAGCTCCTTGAGCTTCTTGCCCCAAAAGGTGTGCTCGTCGGCGACGAACTTAGTGAATTCCGCGCGCGAGCGGTCGTTCGGCAGCTCCAAGCCGTCTCGGGCACGCGCATAC
>CAYMEB010000446.1:0-2938 GCA_964389095.1 uncultured Hyphomicrobiaceae bacterium | reverse complement strand
GCCATGGACGAGGGATGTCGTCACGCCCTCGACCTGGGCATCCGCCTCGCCGCGTAACTGGCGCACCGCCTCCAGCATGCACAACATCCCGTAAGACCCGGAGTGCGCGTAGCACAGGCCGCCGCCATTGGTGTTCATTGGGAGCGCGCCGCCGGGACGCGTGTGGCCCTCCGCGATGAAGGCGCCGCTGTCCCCGACGGCCGTGAAGCCGAGCCCCTCCAGGCCGAAGATCGGATTGTGGGCGAAGGCGTCATAGATCATCAGGTGATCGATGTCCGCTGGCGTCAGCCCCGCCGCCTTGAACGCCGCCGCGCCTGAGGTTCGAATGAAGTCCGGTTGCATCGGATTGCGCGTGCCGGCCGGCGAACACGGACCGTTCTCCACCGCCGCCCCCGACCCCAGTACGTAAACGGGGCGCTTGGGAAAGTCCTTAGCGCGATCCTTGGACGTGACGATCATGGCGCCGCCCGCATCCGAGACGAGGCAACACATCGCGCGACGGATCGGCCATGAAATCATCGGAGAGGCCAGAACGTCTTCGACCGTGACCGGCGACTTCAACTTCGCGCGCCTGTTCCTCGCGGCCCACTCGCGCTGAATGACCGGCACCATAGCGATCTGCTCTTCCGTCAGGCCGTACTCCCGCATGTATCTCGCGAGAAACAGGCCGAAGAGCGAAGCCTGCAAGCTCATGCTTGCATAGGGAATATCGAACTGTTGCTCGATCGAGCCCGGCGCGAGCGTGTCGTATTTGTTCGGCGCCATCTGATGGCTACGCCCGGATTCGCCATAGACGATGAGCACCGTAGAGCAATAGCCCGCATGGATCGCCGCCATCGCGCTGCGCACATGAAACATCCACGAGCAGCCGCCTATTCCGGTTCCGTCGACCCATTTCGGATAGATGCCAAGCTGCTGTGCGACGTTGCCCACGGGCAGGTAGCTCACGGTGAGACCGTCGATGTCGGCCGCGCTGAGCCCAGCGTCGGCCAAGGCATTGGCGGCGCCGTCGAGCGCCAATCCCATTGACGACAACTCAGGCACAGTTCCGATCGAAGTCGACTCGGCTGCCCCCACGATCGCAAAATCGCCGGGCCGGATCACGCGCCGCGCCCTGTCGCTGTTGGCCTGAAGCACAACATGTTCGGCTGCGAACCGAAGGCCGCCCATGTCGCCTCGAGCGGCATGTCGAGCGCGAGAGACGCGGGATCGGCGACGCAATCGACAAGCGTTGAGAGCAGTCTCGGCCCCTCCTCCAGCTGCACGAGCGCCACCACCATCGGAGCGGGCCGCCCCCACTGGGGAAACGGCGCGCCCGTGATCGAGAACGAGTACAGCGTCGCGCGTCCCGATACGTCTCGCCAGGACGTGCGTCGCGAGGAGCAGTGCGGGCAAATCGGCGCGGGTGGGAAATAGAACCGCGCACACGCATCGCAGATTTGGATCGAGAGGCGTCGCTGCGCGGCGGCATCCCAGAACGGCTGCGTCTCCGGCAAAGGCGACGGTTCGAGCATCGCAACCGATCCCTCGTTTCGAATTGACAAGACTGCGCGTCGCAGGTTTTCTACGGGCACACTGAACAAATGTCCAGCCTGCTATCGGGGAGCTTAGACGGGTGCAGACCTACACGGCGGAAACAGTGAAAGCGCTGATCGGAACCGAGGTCGGCGTCTCCGACTGGGTGACGATCACACAGGCCATGGTCGATCAGTTCGCCGCGCTGACAGGGGACCCGGTCGAGATTCATACGAACGTCGAACTCGCCAAGCAGACGCCCTTCGGCGGCACGATCGCCCATGGCTTGTTGAGCCTTGCAATGCTCGGCGGCTTCGCTCCCGCCGCTCCCGTCGTGATGGACGGCATCACGATGGGCTTGAACTACGGGTTCAACAAAGTGCGCTTCGTCGCCCCCGTGAAGACCGGCAGCCGCCTGCGTGGCCGGTTCGTGCTGCGCGACATGCAGGACCAGGGCGGCGGCAAGTGGCTCTCGATCATGGATGTGACGATCGAGATCGAGGGCGAGGACAAGCCCGCCGTCGTGGCCGAGTGGCTTGGTATCCAGTTCACGCGCTGAAAGAGAGGCAATCATGACGATCAGGTTCGACGACAAAGTCGTCATCATCACGGGCGCAGGCGGAGGTCTTGGGCGCTCGCATGCGTTGCAGTTCGCCGAACGCGGCGCGAAGGTGCTCGTGAACGACTTTGGCGGCGCCTCGGACGGTACGGGTCGATCGTCAGAGCCCGCCGAACGTGTCGTCGCCGAGATCAAGGCGGCTGGTGGTGACGCAATCTCCCATGGCGCGGACGTAACGAATGTGACGGACGTGAAAGCCATGGTCGACCTCGCGGTCAAGACGTGGGGCCGCGTCGACGTGCTCGTGAACAACGCCGGGATTCTGCAGGACGCCAGTTTCGCCAAGACGACGCCCGAGTCGTTCCGGCGCGTCGTCGATGTTCACCTCATGGGTTCAGCCATCTGCTCGCTCGCGGTCTGGCCGCATATGCGCCAAGCTGGCTATGGGCGCATCGTCATGACCTCGTCGACGTCCGGCGTTTATGGCAACTTCGGACAATCGAGCTACGCGGCGGCGAAGACCGCCATGATCGGGCTGATGAATGTCCTGCACATCGAAGGCGCGAAAACGAATATCCGCGTGAACACGATCGTGCCGGGGGCTGCAACACGCCTGACCGAAGGCCTCATCCCCCCGAAGATCCTCGCATTGATGACGGCCTCTGCCGTCTCGCCCGCGGTGCTGTTCCTCTCAAGCGACGAGGCGCCGTCCCGCGTGATCCTCGCGGCCGGATCGGGAGGCTACGCGCGGACATACGTTCTCGAAACGGAGGGTATCTATCTGCCTCCCGAACTGCAGACCTGCGACGAAATCGCCAAGCGGTTCGACGACATTTCCGACAAGAACGTTCTGCACGAATACCT
>CAYMEB010000445.1:0-2951 GCA_964389095.1 uncultured Hyphomicrobiaceae bacterium | reverse complement strand
AGCGTGGGCAGGTTCTGGCGAAGCCGGGATCGATCACGCCGCACACAAAGTTCAAGTGCGAAGTGTACGTGTTGAGCAAGGAAGAAGGTGGACGTCACACCCCGTTCTTCAAGGGCTACCGTCCGCAGTTCTACTTCCGCACGACGGATGTGACGGGCGATGTGACGCTGCCTGACGGTGTGGAAATGGTGATGCCGGGCGACAACATCAGCATGACGGTGACGCTGATTGCGCCGATCGCCATGGAGAAGTCGATGCGGTTCGCCATTCGCGAAGGCGGACGCACGGTTGGCGCCGGCACGGTTAGCGAAGTGATTGAGTAAGACGGAATTACGGCCGCGAGGTCGTATGAGCGCGTGCGGGCGGCGTCCGCGAGGACGTCGCCCGATGCGCTGGAGGGTTGAGAGTCATGCCGAGGGAACAGGTCATACTCGCGTGTACGGAGTGCAAGCGGCGCAATTACACGACGACGAAGAACAAGCGTTCGATGCCGGACCGGATGGAAATCAAGAAGTATTGCCGTGCGGAGAAGAAGCATACGATGCATAAGGAGACCCGATAGTCCCGGGTGCGGGAAGCGGGGTTTAGGCTGATTACAGGCCAGTAGCTCAACTGGCAGAGTACCGGTCTCCAAAACCGGCTGTTGGGGGTTCAAGTCCCTCCTGGCCTGCCAAGTTAATGTGTGGGAGAACGCGTGAAGAAAGTCATAGACAGCCTGCGGAAGGTGAAGTTCTTCTTCGGCGAGGTTCGGAATGAACTGCTCAAGTCCACCTGGCCGACGCGGAACGAGTTGGTGGAGTCCACCGTGGTGGTGATTCTATCGGTTATTCTATTCGCCGTGTTTGTGATGGTGTGCGACCAGGTATTGCGATCGATAATCAGCCTGCTGGCGCATCGGTGATCAACGCGGAGCCGGAGTTTTCATGATAGCGAAGCAATGGTTTGTGCTGCATACGTTGACGGGCCAGGAGGCCAAGGTCAAGGAGAGCATCGAGCGGCGGCTTGACAAGGAGGAGATGCGGGATTACGTGGATCAGGTTCTGATTCCCACCGAGAAGGTTTCGGAGACGAAGAAGGGGGTCAAGAGCGTGATTACCCGGAAGTTTTTCCCGGGGTATGTGCTTGTCAGCATGGGGCTCTACGACGACAACCGGCAGGTTATTGAAAAGGTTTGGTATTTCATCCGGGAGACGCCCGGGGTGATTGGTTTTGTTGGTGGTGAACGGCCGGCGCCTCTCCGGCCGGAAGAGGTGGAAGTGCTTCTGTTCCAGGTGGAGGAGAAGAAGGAGAAAGTCAAGCCCAAGGTGATTTACGACATCGGCGAGACGGTGAAGATCACGGATGGGCCCTTCATGAACTTCACGGGGGTTGTCGAGGAAGTGGATGCGGAACGCGGCAAGCTGAAGGTGGCGGTGGCGATTTTCGGACGCTCCGCGCCGGTGGAACTGGAGTATTGGCAGGTGGAACGGCAATAAACCTGGGGAGGGCCGCCGAGCGGTCTCCGTTGCGCGGTTTGTCCGCGGGCGGCCAGGCAGGGGAGCAATATGGCAAAGAAAGTAACAGGGAAGATCAAGCTGCAGATTCCGGCCGGGGCGGCCAATCCGGCGCCTCCTGTGGGGCCCGCGCTCGGTCAGCACGGCGTGAACATCATGGAGTTCGTGAAGCAGTACAACGAGCGTACGGCCAAGCAGATTGGGCAGATCATCCCGGTTGAGATCACCATCTACGAAGACCGCACGTTCACGTTCGTCACCAAGACGCCGCCGGCGTCTGAGCTGCTGAAGAAGGCGGCGGGCGTGCCGAAGGGCTCTGGCGTCCCCCACAAGACCAAGGTCGGCTCGGTCACCCGCGCCCAGGTCGAGGAGATCGCCAAGACCAAGATGCCCGACCTCAATGCCACGACGCTCGAAGCGGCGATCCGCACCATCGAGGGCACGGCCCGCAACATGGGCCTCACCGTCGAGGGCTGAACCCGCGAACTGAACAAGGCTTGACGCCCTTCGCTGGCGTCGATACGTGGGAGGAGGCCTGGCCTCCGCTCGCACCACAAGGAGGAAACCCCCAATGGCACATGGCAAGAAGTATCGCGAGAGCCTGACGCTCTTCGATCGCAACACCCTGTACGGTCCCAACGAGGCCCTCGACATCGTGAAGAAGGCCGCCAAGGCCAAGTTCGACGAGACGGTCGAGATGCACATCTACCTCGGCATCGATCCTCGCAAGAGCGACCAGACGGTGCGTGGCACCGTAGTGCTTCCCAACGGCACGGGCAAGACCCCCAAGGTCATCGTCTTCGCGAAGGGCGACAAGGCGAAGGACGCCGAGGCGGCTGGCGCCGACAAGGTTGGCGCGGAAGACCTCATCGCTGAGGTGAAGGCTGGCTTCTCCGACTTCGAGGTCGCGGTCGCCACGCCCGACATGATGGGCGCCATCGGTAAGGAGCTGGGCCGCGTGCTCGGTCCCAAGATGCCCAACCCGAAGGTCGGAACCGTCACCGTCGACGTGAAGAAGGCCGTGGAAGAGCTCAAGTCGGGTAAGGTGCAGTACCGCGCCGACAAGCTCGGATGCATCCACAGCGCGTTTGGCAAGGTTTCATTCGACACCGAGAAGCTCGCCCAGAACTTCTCCACCCTGCTCGACGCCATCATCCGCGCGAAGCCGGCCACGTCGAAGGGCACCTACCTGCGCAGCATCACGCTGACCTCGACCATGGGCCCGGGCGTGCGCGTCGACACCGGCAAGGCGTCGGCAACCACCTCCGCAGGCAGCAAGAAGTAGCCAGATCCGCGCAGCAGCGCACGATGGCGCGCCTTGACAAGGGGAACGCCATCGGGTAGACTATGGCTTGTCGTGCGCGGATCCCGCCACGACGAAGCCCACCCTGGGGATGTAGCTCAGCTGGGAGAGCGCCTGCATGGCATGCAGGAGGTCAGGGGTTCGAGCCCCCTCAT
>CAYMEB010000444.1:0-2955 GCA_964389095.1 uncultured Hyphomicrobiaceae bacterium | reverse complement strand
TTTCACATTTGGATTAAAAGCCGCAATTATATTTTCCATCTCTTTCCTAGGAGCGTCTTTTTCGATTTTTTTGTTTATTGGATACAACAGTTCGCTTACCAACGCAGGATCTATTATCCGGTGCCAGGAGAAATATAAATCATCTAAAAATTCTTTGTGTGTATCATATTCTCTAAATTTATAGCGCCAAGGATAACCTCCAAATATTTCGTCGCCTCCTATACCAGATAGAACGACTTTAACTTTTTCGCGAGCAAACTTTGCCGCTATATAGTTTGGGTAACTTTGGCCTAGTCTTGGTTCTTCAATGCGGTCTATCAAATGGTCAAAATTATCTGTAAAATCGCGGGGCATTATTGTTCTCTCAAAGTGTGTTGTTTTAAGTATTTTAGCGATTTCAGAAGCTTTTTGACTTTCATCATAGTTCTTCTCCGCTTCAATCAAATTTCGAGATTCAAATCCAATGGTGAAAGTTTTTAAATTGGGACTTTTTGAAGACGTCAAAGCTGCGATAGTTGCAGAATCTATACCCCCACTCAAGTACGCACCAACTTCGACATCACTTGTTAGATTTCTTTCTACAGCATTATTTAAATGGTGGTCCAATTCCTCCAGGTAATCTCGTTCAAATCTTTCGTCATTAATTCTCTCATTGGGGTATCTCCAATACTCGTTTAATCCATATTCTCTACTTTCGATATTCAATTTAAGAAAATTCCCTGGATTCAGTATTTTTATGTTTGCTGTTAATGTCTTATTACTCAGAATATTCTGATAAATTATGTACTCGTGAAGTGCATCTAAGTCTAGATTATTACCTTGTGGATTTAAATTTTTCAAAGATCTAGTTTCTGATGAAAATGCGAAATAATTACTTGTCAATGAGAAATAGAGTGGTTTAATGCCATATCGATCTCTCGCAACGATTAAGTTTTTAGTTTCAATATCAAAAAAAGCCAAAGCGAACATTCCATTGAATTTGGATAGTGCTGAAACACCGTAGAAAATCAAGGATTTTAGAACCACTTCAGTATCAGAATTAGTTTCGAAAATAACTCCCTGATTTTCCAAAATTTTTCTGATGTCTTTGAAGTTGTATATTTCGCCATTATATACGATCACATATCGACCATTTTTTGATCGCATAGGTTGGGACGCTAAATCACTCAAATCAATAATCTTTAATCTATTGTGAGCAAGACCAATATTGTCCTTCATCCAAATTCCCTTGGCATCGGGGCCACGATGTTGTGTTTGACATGACATTTTTTCGATGATATTTTTCTTTATGGTTTCATTTTGGAAACTTATATAACCATTGATTCCACACATCTATATTTTTACCTTTTTGATACAATCGACAATGTAGTCAATTTCCTTATCAGTCAACTGGTTGTGAATAGGTAGTGATATTGTCATTTCGGCCGCTATTTGCGAGTTTTTCAAATTCGATTTTTTACTTGAATTATTTTGATATAGGTCCAACTGGTGTATAGCATGAGTTCCTGGGCGTGTTGAGATTCCATTCTTGTATAAATGTTCCATACATAAATTACGAATGTTTTTGTTATGTTTCGTATTAAGTATTACGACAAAAGACTGCCAGGAGTGACGATAGTCATCTGGTGCAGTAGGAAGGGTTAACCAATCAACATCCGTTAACAGAGATTGATATTTAATTGCAATTTCCGATCGGTCAAATATGAACTTTTCAAGTTTTCTGGTTTGTGCAACTCCCATAGCTCCTTGTAAATCTGTCATTCTATAATTAAAACCAAGTGTTCTAAAATCTGGCAACAAATATGGAGCGGGACCTTTGTGTCGTTCTTCTTCAGATATTTCGGCGCCATGGTTCCTCATTACTCTTATGGAATTTGCCAGTTCCGGATTATTCGTTGTAACCATTCCCCCTTCTCCCGTAGTGATAATTTTCCTAGGATGAAATGAGAAAGCTGCAGATTCTCCTAGACTGCCAGCATATTTACCTCTTATCTTCGCTCCTGCAGCGCATGCAGCATCTTCAAGTACTTTCACATGATTAGGCAAATTCTTTTGAAATTCTTCTACATCGACGCACAATCCAAACAAGTGTACGACAATCACCGCGCGTGTTTTAGGTGTGACCTTCCGTAAAGTATCTTCCAGGTTTATGTTGAATGTGTTTAAATCGATATCAGCGAAAACAGGAGTTGCCCCGCAGTACCGAACTGCGTTAGCTGTTGCCACCCATGTGAAACTTGGAACAATAACTTCGTCACCTTCTTTGATTCCTGCGTTTGCCAGCATTAAATGAAGTGCGGTCGTACAACTGGAGGTGGCTACAGCATAATTTACTCCATGATGCTGACCAAAAAGTTTCTCAAATTCTTGGACAAATGGTCCTTGTGTAATCCACCCACTCCTGATTGATTCGTTGACTAATTCAAGCTCTTCATCGTCAAATGACGGTATAGCTATTGGTATGGTAGTCACTTGGCTCCTTTGTTTTTCTGTTCATCTCTCCATTTTATGAGATCTATTAAGCCTTGTTCTAAGCTGGTTGAATAGCTAAAGCCCAGATCTTGCTCAGCTTTTAGCGTTGACCCAATTCGATTCTTAACCATGCGACGTGCGTCTTCATTCGAATATGGCCTAAATGAAACTTTTAAATTTGACTCTTTCAATTTTAAAATTATGTTACAGAGATCTGTTAAAGTTGTTTGTATTCCAGTCCCCACATTGTAGAACTCATCATTTTTATCTGAAATCATGGCTGCGATATTGCATCTAGCAGCATCCTCTGCAGAAATGAAGTCGTACGCCTGGGACCCATCTCCATTAATCTCTGGAGATTCATTTAAATCAATTTTGTTCAGTACAATTGGTATGACTCCAGTATACGCAGCATTTTGATCTTGTCGTGGTCCATAAACATTCATATATCGCAATCCTACATATTTTAATCCGTATCTATCA
>CAYMEB010000443.1:0-2958 GCA_964389095.1 uncultured Hyphomicrobiaceae bacterium | reverse complement strand
CGCAACCGACCGACTCGGCTGCTTCACTGAGGGATTTTCACTCCGGCGCTTCCAACCATGACCACCACCCTTTCGGCCACCGTCACGGTTGAAGGCGGCACCGTCGCTACCCTTGGCGAAGTCGCGGCGGGCTATGCCAAGGATTCACGCGCCGATCGGACTTGGAAGGCATACGCCACTCACTGGCGGACCTTCGAACGTTGGTGCAGCAAGCGGCGCGCCGCGCCGTTGCCGGCGACGCTCGACACGTTGACGGCCTACCTCATCGAGCGGGCGCAAGCTGGCCGAAAGGTCGCGACCATGGAACTCGACCTTGCCGCCATCAAGGCGCGCCATCGGCTCGCCGGTCACGACCTCGATACAGGCTCGGCATCGTTCGCGGCCGTGTGGCAGGGCATCCGGCGCAAACACGCCGCGCCGCAGAAGCAGGCGAACGCGCTGACCGCCGACGACTTGGCCGCCACCCTGGCTTTGCCGGTCGCCTCCCTCATCGACCGCCGCGACCGCGCCATTGTTGCGCTCGGCGTGATGGCCGCGCTGCGTGGTCCGTCCGAACTGCTTCAACTCGACTGGCAGCACCTTGGCGACGGCAATGCCGCGCTCGCCATTGACCCGCGCGGCATCACCATCACGTTGCGCACGTCGAAGACCAGCCAGACTGAGACGCAAACCGTGGTCATCCCGAGGAAGGACGCGCCGGGCACGGTCGCGGCCGTGGAAAGCTACGCAGCGGCGTGCGGCCTTGCCATTGGTGCGCCCGTCTTTCAGCGTATCCGCAAGGGTGGCAAGCTGACGGGCGAGCGCTTGGGCGAAAGCGGGTTGATGAAAATCGTCCGGTCGACCGTCGCGCGACTTCTGGTCAGCCGTGGCGCGTCGGTTGCCGAAGCGGAGAGGCTGGCGCGCACCTTCAGCACCCATTCGTTGCGAGCCGGTGGTGTCACGTCGCTGGCGCTGTCCGGGGTGTCGGATTCCCGCATCATGGCGCACAGCCGCCACGCCAGCGCGGCCATGGTCAGCCGCTACACGCGTGTGGCGGACGCCTGGGGGAACTCGCCGCTGAAGGCGGTTGGGGTGTGAACGAGGTTGCGCCCGAACTACAACCGCTTGCTGTCAATTCTTGGGCACGCGGCGGTGCCCATGTTCAAACCGGCGCGATACTCCGAGACCGACCGTTGGGGCGGCGTCATCATGGGCCACTTTCGACCGTTACTCGCGCGACCATCTTGATTTTGCCGTTGGTCTGGTTACTGGCCGCTAGGCGACATGTCGGAGGCGCTCGCAACTGTCGTGGGTTGAACCTCCTGCCTGAAGCGATTGCGCAACCATCGAACCTGGTGCCTTCTGTCAGAAGCGAGACACGTGTGGACCATGATGTTGTGCCTCTAGTCCGGCGTGATGACCCATGCCCCGCACGACGAGAGGAAGAAGTGGATGTCGAAATCCAGTGCACTGAAGTCGGCAAAGCACATCACCGCCGAAGCTGCCGCCGGCCTCGTCACTTCGGGCATGTGGCTTGATTACGGGTTCGGCATCTGCCGGCCGGACGTATTCGACAAGGCACTCGCGGCACGAGCCCTTGAGCTAAGTGGCGTGAAGATCCGCAGCTGCATAACGATGCGGCCGCGTGCTCACCATGAGGTCGACCCCGCAGGGGAACACATTCTCAGTCTGAGCTGGCATTTCGGTGGCTATGACCGCCGCCAGCACGATGCGGGTCGGTGTAACTACCTTCCCCTCAATCTCGGCGAATGGCCGGATCTCTACCGGCGCTTTGTCGATCGCGTAGACATCGCCATATTCCAGGTCTGCCCGAAGGACGAAAACGGCTTCTATAATTTCTCTGCTGCCGCTTCGTATCATCGCGCCCTCGTCGACAAGGCGCGTGTCGTCGTTCTGGAGATCAATCCGAACCTCCCGCACTGTCATGGCCAAGAGAATTCGGTTCACGAGAGCGAGGTCGACTTCATCATTGACGGCGACGGCAGGCACGCCGCGGAGCTTCCCGAGGCCATCACGTCAGAAATCGATCTGGCGATTGCCCGACTGATCGCTGCCGAGATCAAGCACGGTGATTGCCTGCAGATTGGCATCGGAGGATTGCCGAATGCTGTATGCCGAGCGCTTGTGCAGGCGGGTGTCAATGACCTCGGCATCAACACCGAGATGATGGTCGAGGGCTTGATGGAGTTAGTGAAGGCCGGTCGTGCGACAGGTGCTCGCAAGCAGGTCGACGTCGGCAAGGCGGTCTACGCGTTCGCGATCGGCTCGAGGGCACTTTATTCGTACATCGACCGCAATCCGGCGTTCGAGACGCGCGCCGTGGACTACACGAACCTGCCCCACTCTGTTGCGCGCAATGACAACGTGGTCGCCGTGAACAGCACGGGCCAGATGGATCTGCAGGGGCAGGCTGCCTCGGAAGCTTCTGGTCACCGACATTTCAGCGGCACGGGCGGACAGTTGGGTTTCGTGCGTGCCGCCTATCAATCGAAGGGCGGTCGCGCGTTTCTATGCATGCCATCCACGCATGTGAAGGGCGGCGTCCGCAAGAGCCGTGTCGTTCTCGATCTGCCGGGCGGCACGATCGTGACCGTTCCGCGCACCGACACAATGTATGCCGTTACCGAGTACGGAATTGTTTGCCTGAAGGGTAAAGCAGTGGCGGAGCGGGCCAAAGCGATGATCTCGATCGCTCACCCGGATTTTCGCGAGGAGCTGGAACGCGAAGCCTACGGCAAGGGGCTTATTCCCCGTGCCTTTTACTGATCCGGCGATGAACGCCTTGAGAACCTGAGCGGACACCGGCTCGGAGCCCAGCAACGTCAGTACCGACTTCGCCTTTGCGTCACTCTCGAAGCTTGGAGTGCATTGCACGATCGGTCTTCGGGCCAGGCCCGAGGATGACAACGGTAGGGGTGGCGACTGCGGCGCACATTGACCGCTCCGGCCCAAATCCTG
>CAYMEB010000442.1:0-2983 GCA_964389095.1 uncultured Hyphomicrobiaceae bacterium | reverse complement strand
GCGCGCGCCGTGCACGGTCACGCGGCATTTCTTGTGCGGGCGCTCGATAACCACTTTCGCGATGCCGGCCGCACGCTGGTGCTGCATGATGTGCTTACGGATCGCCATGTCCTCGTGCAGCAGCTTGCCGTACTCGCCGCGCTGCGCGAACCAACGGCTGTCCCAGGTGCGGTTGACGCCGAGGCGCATACCGACGGGGTTGACCTTGTGTCCCATTACTTCGACTCCTCGGCGGCGGGTGCTTCCGGCTTCGCCCTGACGACGACCGTCAACATCGAGAACGGCTTGAAGATCTTGCCCGAGCGGCCGCGACCACGGGCGTGGAAACGCTTCATGACCAGCTTCTTGCCGACATAGGCCTCGGCGACCACGAGATCGTCGGGGTCCAGGCCATGGTTGTTCTCGGCGTTCGCGACCGCGGACTCGACGCACTTCTTGACGTCGGCGGCGATGCGCTTCCTCGAGAACTCGAGATCGGCGATGGCAGCTTCCACCTTCTTGCCGCGGATCATGGCCGCGACCAGATTCAGCTTCTGCGGCGACACGCGCAGGTTGGACGCTACGGCCTGTGCCGCATCATCCCCGAGCGCTCGCTCTTTCTTGGGCTTGCCCATTGTCCTGTGCCCTTCAATTCCAGCGCGACGGCTGGCTCTCCATTACTTGCCCGGCGACTTGACGGCCTTCTTGTCGCCGCCGTGTCCCTGGAACGTACGCGTCGGCGCGAACTCGCCGAACTTGTGCCCGATCATGTCCTCGGTGACATTGACCGGGATATGCTTGTGGCCGTTGTGGACGCCGAACGTGAGGCCCACGAACTGGGGCAGGATCGTCGAGCGGCGAGCCCAGATCTTGATGACCTCGTTGCGGCCGCTCGAGCGTACCTTATCGGCCTTCTTGAGCAGGTAGCCGTCGACGAACGGGCCCTTCCAGACAGAGCGTGACACGATTGTCTCTCCTTAGCCCTTGTTCGAATGACGCGAGCGCACGATGAAGCGGTCGGTCGTCTTGTTCTTGCGGGTCTTGTAGCCCTTGGTCGGCTGGCCCCAGGGGGTCGCCCAGTGCTTGCCGCCCTTGGTGCGGCCACCGTTGGGGTGATCGACCGGGTTCATGGCGATCGAACGCACGGTCGAGCGGGTGCCCTTCCAGCGCGTGCGGCCGGCCTTGCCGCCCGTCTCGTTCATGTGATCGGGGTTCGAGACCGCACCGACCGTGGCGATGCATTCGGCGCGAACCTTGCGCGTCTCGCCCGAATTCAGGCGGATCACCGCCCAACCGGAGTCGCGGCCGACCAGCTGCGCGTAGGAGCCGGCCGAGCGGGCGATCTTGCCGCCGCCGCCGGGCTTTAGCTCGATGTTGTGCACGATCGTGCCGATCGGCATCGACGCGAGCTGCATGGCATTGCCGGGCTTCACGTCGGCCTTGACCCCCGACACGACGGTGTCGCCGGCTGCCAGGCGCTGTGGCGCCAGGATGTAGCTCAGCTCGCCATCCTTGTACTTCAGCAGCGCGATGAAGGCGGTGCGGTTGGGATCGTACTCCAGACGCTCCACCGTCGCCGGCATGTCGTGCTTGGTCCGCCGGAAGTCGACGATCCGATAGGACTGCTTGTGACCGCCACCGATGTGGCGCATCGTGATGCGGCCATGGTTGTTGCGGCCGCCGGTCTTGCTCTTGCCGACCGTCAGCGCCTTGACCGGAGCGCCTTTCCAGAGGCCCGAGCGGTCGACACGCACCAGCTGTCGCAGGCTCGGTGTCGTCGGGCGGTATGTCTTGAGTGCCATGACGCGATCCTGGGTTCCTGGCTCAGATGCCCGAGCCGATGTCGATCGCGTGGCCGGGTTCCAGCGTCACGATCGCTTTCTTGGTGTCGCTCTGGAGGGCGCGGATGCCCTTGAACGACTTGATCTTGCCCTTGCGGACGATGGTGTTGACGGCCTTGACCTTCACGTTGAAGAGGGCCTCGACCGCCTTCTTGATTTCCGGCTTGGTTGCGCCGGGAGCGACGCGGAAGACCACCTGGTTTCCGGTCTCGCTCAGGAGCGTCGTCTTCTCGGTGATGACCGGGGAGACGATCACGTCGTAGTGTGATTTCTTCGCCATGGCCGATCTCACTTGAACCGCGCTTCGAGCGCCGCAACCGCAGCGCGGGTCAGCACCAGCTTCTGGCGCCGAAGGATGTCGTAGACGTTGATGCCCTGCACCGGCAGCACGTCGACGTGGGGAATGTTGCGTGCGGCGCGAACGAACTCCGGCTGGATCTCGGCGCCGTCGATGAACAGCGCGTCGGTCAGCCCGAGCTTCTCGAAGCACTGCTTGAGCGCCTTGGTCTTGCCGTCGGTGCTCTCGGCCTTGTCGAGGACGACGATCTCACCCGCCTTGGCCTTCGCCGAGAGCGCGTGACGCAATGCCAGAGCGCGAACCTTCTTGGGCAGCTCGATGGCATGACTGCGCGGCTTGGGGCCGAAGGCCTTGCCGCCGCCACGCCATTGCGGGACCGACTTGTCGCCGTGACGGGCGCCGCCGGTACCCTTCTGCTTGTACATCTTCTTGCCGGTGACGTTGACCTCGGAGCGGTCCTGCGACGCATGCGTGCCGGCCATCCGCTTCAACTGCTGATAGCGCACCATGCGGTGAAGGATATCCGCACGCGGCTCCAACCCGTAGATCTCGTCCTTGAGCTCGATGTCACCGGCGGTGCCGGCGTCGAGTGTTGTGACAGCCGCTTTCATCACTTCTGCTCCGTGCTGGCGGCCGCCTCGACCTTACGGAAGGCACCCGGTCGCGGCGCCTCCTTGGGAAGCGGGCGCTTCACTGCGTCGCGCACGAGAACCCAGCCGCCCTTCGAGCCGGGAACCGCACCGCGAACCAGGATCAGGCCGCGATCCTTGTCGGTCTGGACGACTTCGAGGTTCAGCGTCGTGACCCGATCGCCACCCATCTGGCCGGCCATCTTCTTGCCCTTGAAGACCTTGCCGGGATCCTG
>CAYMEB010000441.1:0-2989 GCA_964389095.1 uncultured Hyphomicrobiaceae bacterium | reverse complement strand
TGGTCGATGCACGCTCGCATCCGGACCTGTTCCATCTGCGCCGCACCCTGCATCCGGACAACGGCCGCATGCGCGGCGAGATCGTGGTCGAAGACGTGCGTGGCCTGGGCGAATTCATGCACATGACCCCGGCGATGGGACAGTGGCGGGTTGCGCTCGTCGATGCGGCCGACGAAATGAACCGCAATGCTGCCAACGCGGTCCTGAAAATCCTCGAGGAGCCGCCGCCCAACGCCGTGCTGCTGATCGTGGCCCACGCCCCTGGCCGGTTGCTGCCGACCATCCGCTCGCGCTGCCGGCGTCTCGCCTTGCATCCGCTGCCCGACGATGCCGTGATCGGCCTGCTCGATCGCTACGCGCCGGAGACGGCCGACGAAGAGAGGCGGGCGCTTGCGGGGCTCGCCGAAGGCAGCATTGGCCGCGCGCTCGAACTGGCCAGTGCCGGCAGCCTCAGTCTCTACCGCGAAATGGTCGATGTCCTGACCACGCTGCCGGACATCGACATGGCCCGCCTGCATACTTTCGCGGAACGCTTCGCCCGCCGTGGCGAGGAGGCCAACGCCGACTGGCGGTCGCTGAACTATCTGCTCGATGGCTGGCTCAAGGGGCTGGCGAGGGAGGCTGCGGTACCCGGCCAATCCTCGATCATCGTGCCCGCGGAAAAGGGCCTGAAGGGGCGATTGCTCGGCACGGGCAGCCTTGATCGATGGCTCGAGGCAGGGGAAAAGATCGCCCACCTGTTTTCCCGCAGCGACGCCGTCAATCTCGACCGCAAGCAGACGGTGCTGGTGAGTTTCCTGGCTCTCCAATCGGCGATGCGCTGAGCCGCCTTGATAAGGCCTTGGAGCCATGAGAAAAGGGCGCCCATGTTGACCCGGCCCGACATCGGAGACCTGCTCGTCCGCGAGCGAATGCGGCACTGAACCCGCTTGAGACTTCGTGCCCCGGCAAGGGGCGACAGTTCAGGAGTTCAGTCATGTCCGGCCGCCACTACTACATCACGACGCCGATCTACTACGTGAACGACGTCCCGCACATCGGGCACGCATACACGACGCTCGCCTGCGATGTGCTGGCACGCTTCAAGCGTCTCGATGGTTTCGACGTCCATTTTCTCACCGGCACCGACGAGCACGGCCAGAAGGTCGAAAAGGCCGCGGCCACGGCCGGCCTCGCGCCCAAGGCCTTTACCGACAAGGTGAGCCAGGCTTTCCGCGAACTTGTCGCCAAGATGAACTACAGCCCCGACAACTTCATTCGCACGACCGAGCCTCGCCACTACAAGGCGAGTCAGGCACTGTGGGAGAAGCTGGTTGCGTCGGGCGACATCTACCTCGGTTCCTATGCCGGCTGGTACCCGGTGCGCGACGAAACCTACTTCGTCGAGGGCGAGCCCGAGATCGGTCCGGACAAGAAGCGCCGTGCCACCGCGACCGGCGCCGAGGTGGAATGGGTCGAGGAGCCATCGTACTTCTTCAAGCTCTCGGCCTGGGCCGATCGCCTGCTGGCGTTCTACGAAAAGAACCCCGATTTCATCGGCCCTGACAGTCGTCGCAACGAGATCCTGAGCTTCGTGAAGGGGGGTCTGCAGGACCTCTCCGTGTCGCGCACCAGCTTTTCCTGGGGTGTGCCGGTACCGGGCAATCCCAAGCACATCATGTACGTCTGGCTGGACGCCCTCACGAACTACATCACCGAGTGCGGCTACCCCGACACGAGCGATCCGCTCTGGAAATTCTGGCCGGCCGACCTCCATATGGTTGGCAAGGACATCATCCGCTTCCATTGCGTGTTCTGGCCGGCCTTCCTGATGTCTGCCGGCATCGCGCCGCCCAAGCGCGTGTTCGCGCACGGCTGGTGGACCAATGAAGGCCAGAAGATCTCGAAGTCGCTGGGCAACGTCATCGATCCCAACGAACTCGCGGCAACGTATGGGCTCGACCCCGTGCGCTACTTCCTGCTGCGCGAGGTTCCGTTCGGCAATGACGGCGACTTCCAGCGCAAGGCGCTGATCGGCCGTCTGAACGGCGATCTCGCCAACGCCTACGGCAACCTCTGTCAGCGAGTGCTGTCGATCGTCGCCAAGAACTGCGAGGGCAGGGTGCCAGCGAAGGGACCTCTGACAGATGCCGACGACGCGCTGCTGGACCGCGCGCGGGGGCTGCTGGGCGTTGTGCGAGAGGAACTCGACAAGCAGGCATTCCACAAGGCGCTGACCACGATCTGGGAAGTGATTGCCGACGCCAATCGTTACGTCGACGCGCAGGCTCCGTGGGCGCTTGCCAAGACCGATCCGGCGCGGCGCGACACGGTGCTCTGGGTACTCGCCGAGACGATCCGGCGGGTAACGCTGCTCGTGCAGCCCTTTATGCCGGATTCAACCGCAAAGATACTCGATCAGCTCGCCGTACAGGACCGCAGCTTCGCGGCCTTTGACAGCGAGTTGACCTCCGGGACCGAGCTGCCGAAGCCGCAGGGCGTATTCCCGCGGTTCGTCGAGGCACCGAAGGCGGCCTGATGCTGATCGACAGTCACTGCCATCTGGACTTCCCGGAACTGGCCGGAGACGAGGCCGGCGTGCTGGCTCGAGCCCGCACTGCAGGCGTCGCCGGCATGCTGACCATCGGCACGCGGCTCGATCAGTTCGACAAGGTCCGCGGCTTTGCCGAGCGTCACGGCAATGTCTGGTGCTCGGTCGGCGTTCATCCGCACGAGGCCAAGGAGGAGGGGCAGCGCGCCCCCGACAGGCTGATCGCCGCGGCGCAGCACCCCAAGGTGATCGGCATCGGCGAGACCGGTCTCGACTTCTATTACGAGCACAGTCCGCGCGAGGAACAGGCGGTGAGCTTTCGCGCCCACATCGCGGCGTCGCGCGAGACAGGATTGCCGCTGATCGTACACACGCGCGACGCCGATGCCGAGACCGGGGACATCCTCGAGGAGGAGTACGGGAAGGGCGCCTTCCCGGGGCTGATTCACTGCTTCAGTT
>CAYMEB010000440.1:0-2995 GCA_964389095.1 uncultured Hyphomicrobiaceae bacterium | reverse complement strand
GGCCGAGACCCGCGACTGCTTCGCGACAGCGTGTCACGGAGTGACGAGTCACTCTATGTGGAAGGCGTCGCGTAGTTTCCCAACGAGACCGTCTGGTCCCGAACGGCAACTTCTCGACAAGTCCGCTGCAGCCATCAGGTCGGAAGTCCAGCTCGATGCCGCGCCAGCTCTCTCATCTTGATGACGATCATGTACTCGTACATGGCCTGCAATCTGCAGTACATGAGACCGGCTCGCCCATCGAGGCATCCCAACTTAAGCAAATACATCCATAGGAACTTGACGAGCGGTCGGAGTGGCATGCGGAAGCTCAGTTCCTTGAGTGCTCTCCTGCGCGCGAACGGGTCTCTCGAGATCAGGTCGGCCCAATTTTGAGATGAAGCATCGAGGATCTTCATGCCCTCCATCGCTTCCAAATGACTGTACTTGTTGTGCTTGTCGATCCACTCCGTAAGTCCCTTCGAGAAGTTGTAGTGGTCGAACCGTGCAGAGAGATAGCCGTGGGGCCCATCGATCACCGGAACTGGGTTGATCAATCGTTCAAATCGGATGCGCTCCGGCCTGAAAAAGCGCATGATCAGGCCGGGTGGCATGGCGTGACGAATCCACTTACCCATGAAGAAATTCCGTCTTCCACAGAAGAACGCGACCTCCGCTACCTCTCCCCGCCGAGCGACTCCAAGGATCTCCTCTCGCAATTCGGGTGTCATGCGCTCGTCTGCATCCAAATAGAAGACCCAGGCATTCGCGAACTTGATGTTATCAAGAGCCCAGTTTTGGTGCGCCGACCAGTTGTCGAATGCGCGTTGTACGACCCGGGCACCCATGCTCTTCGCGATGTCCACGGTCCGATCGCTGCTGAGACTGTCCAACACCACGACATCATCGAAGCCGCGGACGGACTCGAGGCATGCCTGGATGTTGGATTCCTCGTTTTTGGTCAGAATGAAGATGGAGATGGGCATCGGACAGAGCTTATCACTCCGGCTTCTTCGTTCCTCTGCGTACAAGGAGCGATCTCGCACGGACATACAGATCGTCGATCATACTTCTTACGTCCGGATGACTGAAGCGATTGACCCAGATGGCAATCGCGACGGAACTCGGCCCGAGCAGGCCGAGTGCACCGATGTCGCCCCATGGTCCGAAAGTGCTGAGGCGCACGCTGGCGAAATACACCAGAACAAAGATTGGGAGCGAGAGGATCCACGGTCGTACGAACATCATGAGCCCGCCGAAGAGGGAGATACCCCTCACAGGGAGCGCGCACAACCAGATGCTCACGACGGAGCTTGCACACCACATGATTCCGCTCGCGGTCGCCGCGCCGAGCGCTCCCGCGACTTTGGCACCAAACCAGTAGACCGGTAGTGTCAAGACCAGTTGTACGGCTTGCCACACGAGAAATGTGCCGAACCGCCGTTGCGCCCGCAGACAGGACATGGAGGGTCCTGTCGCAAAATAGAAGCCCTGGGCCAGGCTGATGACTTGAAACACGGGAATGGCGTCATGCCACTTGGGCTCGAGGAGTAGTCGGAAGATTGGAGCCGCAAAGGTGGCTTGCGCGATGCAGAGCGGCACGCAGACGGCGCCCAATACACGCTGCGCCTTCATGAAGCCTGCGATCTGGCGTCCAAGATCCGTCTGGAGGCGACCGAGGACCGGCTGAAGGATCTGTCCAAGCTGATAGGCGATCACGGTGTTCGCCTGACATGCAAGCGTGAAGGCGAATCCAAAGTACCCCGTCTCGCGGTCTCCACTCACCACGCCAAGCACGAGCACCTCGGACATCACGATAACGTTGTGCAGATACTGCGCAGCCGACGCCTGAGCGAATGAGCGGAACAGGAAGCCTGCGAGCTTTGGATGAAAGGGGCTCCCGGATCGTGTCGGAAGATGCTGCGCGTAGTAGATCGAGCGCCCTGCTGGCACGACAACCTGGGGGAGCACGATCGCAGCCGGACCGCCTCCGAAGGCCGCCATGACAACGGAGGTGCAGGTGGCGAAGATCTGCACCGTGCCATCGACGATGGACATTCTCCGGTATGCGAGCGAAATTCGCGTCAGCGTGAGTGGAAGCATCAGCACCGCTTCTGCCAGCGGCCGAATCGAGAGGACGGCAAGAAGGCCGATCATCCAGCGAACCGGATAGTCCGAGTAGATCCGAACGATGAGCGGGATGCTCCCCAGCAGGAGCAGCGTCATGGCCAAAGCGATGACCAACCCGAGCCCCCGGGCACTGCGCGCAAGCAAATCCATCCGCCGCGGATGGGCAATGAGCACGTCCCCCACCGTCAACGGCGAAAGCACGCACAACGCCTGAAAGATCGCCAAGCATTGCGTGCCCGTGCCATACTCGATCGGAGTCAGGAATCGCGCGATCAACAGCATCGCGCCTGCGGTCACCGCCTTGTTCACCAGCCACTGAGCCGAGTTGAGCGCGGATCCGATCGTCACCGCGCGGGCATAGCTTGTCGAGGGCGGGTTCATCAAATCTCGCCGACTTCACGACCAATCATTCGTGCCTCGTGTCGCTCCCGACATCACCGCGGCCGAGACGCATCTCACGGACCTTGACACCGATCGTCCAGAAATAGAATGCCTTGGACACGGCGTAGGCAAAACCCGCGTAGCCATCTCGAAATCCGGACCGATAGATGTAGGAGTAGAGGAAGTACGAGATCGGCAGCCACCACCGACCGATCGCACGATACTTGCGCAGCTGGCGCCGGTTGAGCCCCGGATCCTCGAGCGTTCCCTGGCGGACGAGGTGCTCGAGTCGCCTGCTCTCCCAGGTCGAATAGTCATTGTGCTTCTTGAGCCAGACTTCGAATCCGCGATCATCGAAGTGATCGACCCGCGTATAGATCGCTCCAATCGTGCCGCGAAGTATCGGATGCTCATGAAGTTCCATGTCGAGTTTCGTCCAACGCTTCTCAAGAATCTCCTCGTACTCCCCGGCGCCGACGCGGATGAGGGCCAACGTGCGGTTCAC
>CAYMEB010000439.1:0-2998 GCA_964389095.1 uncultured Hyphomicrobiaceae bacterium | reverse complement strand
GACCCTTCGGAGAGCCCTGCATCGAATGGGCTTTCGTTTCCGGTTGCATGCTCGAGACCTGCCCGGATGCCCCGACATCGTCCTCCCAAGGCATCGACTGGCGATATTCGTGCACGGATGCTTCTGGCACCATCATCGAGGGTGCCGATTCGCGGCGGTACCCAGCACTCGGCGGGCGTTCTGGAAAGCCAAGTTCAAGGCCAATCGTGAACGGGATCGGCTGGCGCGGATTCGGCTGACGCGTCTTGGCTGGAACACGATGGTCTTTTGGGAATGCGAGCTCCGAACGCTCGTATCGCGCGTGAGAAGCGCGGGCAAGGGAAAGTCGGAAGTCCGGCTCAGATAGCATCTATGTCTGATGCCGCGGGGTCAGCCTGTCCAGCCTTCACGCAACAAGTCTCAGCCACGGTTCGAAATCTCGAAAGTGGCGTGGAAGCAGTTGTCCCAAGTCGAAACACGACGCGGATCATCGACTCAGGGCGAGTTCAACGGCTCTGGTCCTCTGATCGACCTGCTTGGCCGACCGAAGGGTGCTACGAAGAAGAAGGTGCCGACGAGATTCCTTCGGATCACAGATGACCCGGAGCGATGCATCGAGTTTGACGGCACAAGCACCTGGTACAACTCTCGGTTCCGGAAGACGCATCGGGCTCCCGAAGCTCGGCTCTACATGGCGAAGAACATAGTCACCGAGTCCCTTGAAGAGGGCGAGCTCGTACTGTTCTTCCTGAAGCGTTCCGGTGTTCTGACGATCGTCGTCTTCGACAAGGGTTGCAGCGCTGAAGCAGAGGTTCGAAGACTTCTGTCTCTTTCGGTCTCTACCGACATCCAGCTGATTTCAGACGCGCAACGAGATGCGATTGCGCAGCAGCCGCTGCTCAGGTCCGTGGCCATCGAGTTGGGACTTCTCACCGTCGGCATCGATGAAGCCATCGTTCGCAAGGCGATCAAGTCGGGGCGTGGCGACTTCCCGGGCACCGAGCAGATGTCCAAACTTGCTCGAGAGACGGCAGCCATCGTAAAGGGTGCTGACGCCGATTCCGCGCTCCTGGCATTCATGCAGCAGGAAGAGGCGATCTTCTTCGCGGTCGAGGCCGCGCTTGTCGCCGACGTGATCAGCAAGCCGTTCAAGTCAGTGGACCACTTCATGGAAGTCAGTCTGAGTCTGCAGAATCGACGCAAGTCGAGGGCAGGCAAGGCGCTCGAGAACCACTTCGCATGGCTGCTTGAGCAGCGAGGCGTGTCGTTCGATGCCCAGGCGAAGACCGAAGGAAAGAACAAGCCCGACTTCATCATGCCGGGACAGGTTGAGTACGCCGATCCCAACTACCCGTCCTCACGACTGGTCATGGTGGCTGCAAAGCGAACGCTGAAGGATCGGTGGCGTCAGGTGCTCCGCGAGGCGAATCGGACCGAGCACAAGCATCTGCTCACGCTTGATTCGGACATTTCCGAGGCGCAGCTTCAGGAGATGCAGGCCGCCAAGGTGATCGTGGCGATGCCGAAGAGCATTCGCGACACCTACCCGCCCGGCATGGCCACGCAATTCCTCACCGTCGAGGAACTGATTCGAGATATCGAGGATCGGATCAGCGGGTCACGAGCTTCATCGAACGCCTCGGCCCCGGGCTCTTGAGGGCACATCCGCCGGGGCTGCCGGCATTGCGAAGCCGGTCGATCACTCGCAGCACCTCGCCGCCCACAGCTTCGACGACGAGTGGCACGACGGCATTTCCGAACTGCCTGTAAGCCTGGGTGTCGGCAACCACGATGTCCTTGGCCGAGGCGACCTTGTCGGTAAAGCCCATCAGTCGGGCGCACTCGACCGGAGTGAGACGACGAGGATTCCGCCCTGCGCCCTGATGGATGAGGATCTCGGATCCGTCCTTGTAGTAGCGGGCACTCAAGGTGCGGGTCACGCGATCAGGATCCTTCCGCGGATCGTTGATGCCGAACCCGAATCCATTGCCCTTGGCTTGATGCTTCTTGGCGTAGTTCTGAAGGTACGCCCAGAGATGATCGGTGAGCGTGTATCGCTTTTCCGGCGAGGCCTCGAGAATGTCCTTGAGCCGTGGTCGACCAGCCGCGGGAGCGCCGGGGAACACGAATCGACTGGAGATTTCTCCGAAGACGTTCCTGTCGAAGCACGCGATGAAGACGCGCTCGCGATGCTGGGGAACCCAGCCGGCCGCGTCGACGATGGCGGCATGCACTTCGTATCCGAGTTCGTGGGAAAGCGTGTGCTCGATCACCTTCCACGTCTGACCCTTGTCGTGCGAGCGGAGGTTCTTGACGTTCTCCAGCAGCAGGACCGGAGGCCGCTTGACCTTCACGATGTCGCAGATCCGGAAGAAAAGGTTCCCTTGGCGCTCGCAGCGGAAACCATCCGGCTGCCCGAGAGAGCGCTTCTTTGACACCCCGGCGATCGAGAACGGTTGGCAGGGGAACCCTGCCGCCAGAATGTCGTGATCGGGAATCTCGGCGGGATCGACCTGATTGATATCCCCATGGGGCTTGTCGCCAAACCACGCCTCGTAGGTCTTCTGTGAGTTCTTGTCCCACTCGGAGGTGAACACGCACTTGCCGCCGAGACGCTCGAGGCCGATTCGGAACCCGCCGATTCCCGCGAACAGGTCGATGAAGTTGAAGTGGAAGCGCGGGGCAGGCTGAAGCGGCGTCGGGGGCTCTGCAAAGAGAGGGGTCTCAGTCGGCTTGAGTAGTCGAAGGCCTCGCCGAGGTGAGTCTGATCCAGTGGTTCCAGCCGCGGACTTCATGCCCGGATAGTACCCCTTGACCCGGACACAAATTGGCCAGATCTGGCAGCAGTGCCAGCATCGCACTCCGGTGGGCGAACCTTGTACTTCGTCCTCTGGTTTCGCCGGTGAGCGAGCGGGCCTCGCGACGTCTGCAAAGTTGGGCTTTCAAAGGTACTCAGTCGTCTTCCAAGTCGAGCTCTTGCGCGGCGCGCGACAGGTGAGGAGCAAGTGCTGCGCGCAAT
>CAYMEB010000438.1:0-3001 GCA_964389095.1 uncultured Hyphomicrobiaceae bacterium | reverse complement strand
GGGCATCCATATGAACTTTGGGGGCCGCGGCTGGCGCTCATGTGCATCGTTCCGCCGCGGGATGAAGACCGGCTTCTTGCAGTGCATGCAGTTGCTTCCGACCCATGGTTCTATCAGCGGCTCACGAGTGGCGCGGCGTTGCCGCCCTTTCGATTCATGGATCGTGAGCTCTTGGTCAGTGGGGCGAAGTGCCGCGAGTCGCTGCTGGAGTTTGAGGGTTGGTTCGCGAGTACTCAGGGCAAGACTGCGGCGGACGAGCAACACGGCGCGGATCAGTTCTTTCGCGACCTTCGCAAGGTTCTTGAGCTCCGCGAGGCGCGGATCGAAGAAGAGGCTGTTGATGTCAGATATCGCAATCCACTCGACCTGGGTGGTGAGTTTTGCCAACTCGACATCGATCCGAATGCTGACTTGGGAATCGGTGAGCAATTGACCGCGGCGCGAGGAACTCCGCGGGAGGTTCGCTTGTCCGTCTATTACGTTGATTCGGGGTTGGCTGAGCTTCGGGTTCTGTCTGGTCAGGCCAGTTGGCTTGCCCGGGAAGGCGCCCTTGTCCGAGATACAGGCCTCGCAATCAGTGGGCTTCGACGCGAGCGAGAAGCACTATCTGCGCTACTTGATGGTCGAGCTGCAAACGGGAACCTTCTGTCTCAATTTGGTACGCCGGAGACTCTCCCCCACATCGAATTGCCCGAGGTGCTGCCGGCACCGGAGCTTGGAGATGAGTGGCAGCAACGAGCCATCGCGATGGCGCTCGCCTGTAAGGATGGGTGTGTGGTTCTTGGTCCGCCAGGAACGGGTAAGACCACAGTCATCGCAAAGACCGTCGAGTTGCTGCTCCGGTCCAATCCAAGCGCTCGAGTCCTTCTGGCGTCGCAAACGAACGTGGCCCTTGATCATGCGCTGGAGAAACTCTCCGAGCTCGGGATTGGGGCAGCGCCAGGCGAGATTGTGCGCAT
The DNA here is from genome assembly GCA_964389095.1 of uncultured Hyphomicrobiaceae bacterium. Taxonomy (GTDB): domain Bacteria; phylum Pseudomonadota; class Alphaproteobacteria; order Rhizobiales; family Hyphomicrobiaceae; genus JABFRJ01. Next base: position 2,042 of record CAYMEB010000438.1, on the reverse strand, counting down.
CGGTCGCGAGGATGATTTTCGAGTGCGCGGAATGGGCCGCACATTGCTGCTGGAACGGGTGCTTGCAAATGCTGGCGAAGTCATCCGAGGGCGGTGTAGGTTGGCTCTTGAAGCAGTTGCTGCTGAGCTTGGCGTCGATGTACGGGATGTTGATGTCGCCGAGGCGATCCTTACGCTTAGCGATGCCACCAAACATCTCGAGTCTCTCAAGGCTCCGCGTGCTGAGGGATCAGATGCGGACAGCGCGACAGGTGGAGACGCTCCGGATCTATCTCCGGACGAGCGTCGTGATCGAATGCGGCTTGCGCGATTGCGACAACAAGAAGCCAGGGAGGAGTTGGCCAAGGCGCTTGTGGCCCGAGGTATTGATCCAAAATCACCCGATGCGCGCGGACAAATCGACGCTCTCGTCCGAAGCCCTAACGTAACAAGGGTGGCCCAGCTCGGCCGTGTGCAGCGGCGGTGGGTTGACCGTGCAAGAGATCATCAGCAGTTTGAGGCGCTCGTGCTTCGAGACGCACGAATCGTCGCAAGCACCTGCGTCGCGGCGGGTCGGAAGCTGGCCGATGTACCGCCTTTCGATTTGGTCATTGTTGATGAGGCCTCGAAAGCAACGATGACTGAAGCGCTAGTTCCGCTAGTAAGGGGTCGCCGTTGGATGCTCGTTGGCGATACTAAGCAACTCGCACCGTTCATTGATGCGAGGATCGAGACCGGTGACGAATCAGAAGAGCGACTTAATGAAGTCCGTGCGCGTTCGGTGCTTGAGCATTTTGAAAGCGGGCTTGGAACTTGTGGTGTTGCCGACAGCCGCTGCGTTCCGTTGCGGAATCAGAGGCGAATGGCCCCTGCAATCTGTTCGCTAGTCGGCGATGTATTTTACGGAGAAGGAAAGCTGATACCTGAGTCCGTTGACCGTCGGCGAACGGATCTCGCTACTGCGATTGATACGGCAGCGCCAGCTCGGAGAATTCTCTGGGTTGACACGAGTCTGCTGCCGAACCATCAGGAGGAGAGGATTCAGGAGTTCAAGAGTTTTAGGAACGTTGCTGAGGCTGAGCGGATCGCCGCCATTTTCGTGCGAATCGCGACCGTCTGCGGACGCGTGAACGCTGCTGGTGATCGCCAGATGGTGGCGAGCTTCTTGGCCATCTCTGGCTACTCGCCTCAGCAAGCTTGTCTGGACCGCGCTCTGCGCTCGGCCTGGCGTTCTCGCGGCGTCGATGAGAGCCGCTTCCCGGTCGCAACCTCGACCATTGACGCGATCCAGGGGCAAGAGGCCGATGTCGTCGCATTCAGTGTGACGCGATCTAATCCAGCGGGAAGTTCGGGGTTCATGCGCGAGTATCGTCGGCTCAACGTCGCGCTATCGCGCGCAAAGGATCTCTTGGTCATCGTTGGCGATGTTGCATGGGTAAGGCGACTCCCTCCAAATGAACCCTTGCGCCAAACGTTCGAGTGGATCAGCGGACACGCTTGCGAAGCGGTTGCAGTGGTTTCCGCGCAGGACGTGGAGGTCGATCGATGAATTTCCAGCAGCGAGTACTCCGGAAGTTCCGCACCCTTGATGGTCGGCGGTTGATTGGGCATGAGCTTGTCGCGATCCCATACGCGCGACTCCGAATCGGTCTTCATGTCTACGAGGAGGTTTCGCTCCCGCCTCTCGATGACGGAATTCTGCGGCTTGTTGGAGTCATGGACTTGGCTGGCCTTTCGGTGGCCGAGATCTGTCGTTTCCTCGGCGTCCCACCTTCGTGGAGTGACGATCGGATTGTCGAGCTTCGGCGGCAGGAGCTCATCACTATTTCGGGTGCTAGCAATCCGACAGTACGCATTACTGACCGGGGGCGAGTGGCACTGATTAAGGAAGGTGATGCTCGGCCTGCCTTTCGCGAGGTTCATGCGCATCTCAATCTTGTGACAAGGCGACTTGAGCTCGTCGATGACATGGAAAGAATCTCTCCGTGCAAGTGTCCGCCGAAGGGACGATCGGAGTTTGAAGTGGTTTGCGCGCGCTGCGAGTGCATCAACATCGCGCGAAT
>CAYMEB010000437.1:0-3008 GCA_964389095.1 uncultured Hyphomicrobiaceae bacterium | reverse complement strand
CGACCAGCTTCAGGACGGACGCAGGCTCCGCGTGCTGACCGTGGTCGACCAGTACACGCGCGAGGCGCTTGCGACCGAGGCACGTGGATCGTTCTCCGCGCACGACGTGATCGACGTGCTCAACCGGCTGTCGAGGTCTCATCGGAAGCCGGCCGTGATCCAGGTGGACAACGGGACGGAGTTCGCTTCGCGCGCGCTGGATGCGTGGGCCTATCGAGAGGATGTGAGGCTCGACTTCAGCCGTCCCGGTAAGCCGACGGACAACGCGCACATCGAGTCGTTCAACGCGCGGCTGCGCGCGGAGTGCCTGAACGCGCATGTCTTCGAATCGCTCGAAGACGCCGAGGAAACCTGGACGTCGTGGCGGAGCGATTACAATGCAGTGCGTCCACACAGCGCCCTGGGCATGCTGACCCCCAGGGAATTCGCTGAACTCGGTCAGAGGAATGCAGGCCGTTGATGGCCGGAATTCCTCGCAGCTCGAGTGGCATCAAATCGGGGTGAAGACCAGGAATCAACCCGACTCTCATAGTGCTGGACCAGAGATCGGGGGCAGGTCACTACGAGCATAACGTCGGGATTCTCGGGTACTTTGCCCCCATGAAAACGATTGGATGCGCAGCCTTCGATTTGAATCTTGCGAGTGCCGTAGTCGAGCAGATGGTCGCGGCCTTTGAAGCACTGACGCCCGTGCCGCTCGTTGAGTCAAACGTCTCCACGATCCCTACCGCGCCCGGGGTCTATCAGCTTTTGCACAAGGAGCGCCTCGTGTATGTCGGTCAAGCTGAAGGTTCGCTGCGCGAACGCCTTGATCGGCATAGAGCAACGTTGTCCGGGCGGAAGCGCATCGACATCGCTGATATGTCGTATCGAGCTTTGGTCGTGAACCGAAACTGGTCAACGCTTGCCACTGAACAAGCGTTGCTCAGTCATTACGGACGAAGTGCTTCATGGAACAACAGCGGATTCGGCTCGAACGACCCCGGCCGTAACCGCGACCATACGGCCGAGAAAGCTGACCACTTCAATCTCAAGCATCCGATCGATCTCTCCGTCGCAGCACATCAGGCTGTTCTCGGGCAATCCCACGCTCATCTGGTTTTGCGTCGCTTGAAAAAGAAGTCGCCGTTCATCGTGCGATTCCCTGAGCGCGCCGCTACCTCGCTCGAAAAAGTGAGCCTCGACCTTCCCCCGAACGCAACGATTGAGCAAGTCCTGCGACGGATCGGCGAGGCGCTTGGACACGAATGGCAGGTGTCCGCGCTGCCCGGACGGGTGCTCATCTACCCTGAACGCGGTGTCGATTACCCGAACGCGACGGTGGTTTGGCCGACAGAATCGGCGAAGGCGAAGAAAGCGTCGAGTAGATCTCCGAAGCGACGGCGCTAGCAAGTGCGCAGGGAACGGCATTGCCTAGCTGGCGCATCGCCTCTGACCAGGCACCGCTGAACTCCCAGATGTCCGGGAAGCACTGGATCCGCGCGGCTTCACGCGCCGTGAAGTATCGAACGCTGCCGTCGACTCGACGAATCATGTTCTCCCCGCCTGGGACACCATGATCGCCCGCTTTCAGCGCCTTCGATGGCCAATCCAATGGGCTCCCATCGTGACCCGGATACGCCTTCGCACCTGGGTTGAGCACGTGGCCCGAGTGCTTCCGCGATTCAGCTCTGGTGGGTTCGGGGAGATCGGCCAGCGCGTCACGCACCGTTCTCCACGGATTTCCCATCAACTCTCGCATCTGGCCGCCGAGTCTCGCAACATGGCTGGCGATACGGCTGTCCATCTCTGGACGATGCCGCTTCGCGACGCGGTGTCGTTCCCAATACTCACCCGAGACCCACATGTCGTACAGCAGTGCATCCCGGGAGTGCGATGGCGTCGGAAACCGGAATGGCGTCGGGTGATCAGAACGGACCCCGACGATGAACACGCGGTGACGAAGCTGCGGCGCGCCGAAGTCGGCAGCGTTGAACAGCCGATGCATGACGTGGTACTGGAGCGCGGGCTTCGTCTTGGCGTGCTCGAGGCTCTCTAGACGGGCGAGATGGTGCTGCCATGGCTCATCGCCAACTCGCACGACGCTCGGGAACCTTGACCTCCGCAGGATGTAGTCGAAGTAGCCCGAGAACGCCGGACGCAAGAGCCCTCGCACGTTCTCCCAGCAGAAAGCAACTGGCGCGATCTCGCTGACGGCACGAATCGCGTGGGGAAACATGTCACGGCTATCCGCCACACCCTGGTGCTTACCGCCGATCGAAAACGGTTGGCATGGCGGTCCGCCGAAGATTGCCGTGACGCCCGCGCCTGCATACTCCGCGAACGAGTGATCACGGACGTCGCCCGAAACGACGGCCGTTGACCCGAGACCGATTTTGGGCAGATTCGCCGCAAGCGTGTCGCATGCGTTTCGATTCCACTCGAACGCCGCCACAGCGCGGAAACCTGCCGAATGGGCGCCAATGAGAAGCCCACCTGACCCTGCGAACAGCTCTAGTGACCTCATGCGCCGAATCCTAACAAGGCCCGAACGGCTCGGCAAGCAAGATCACCCGTTATGAACTGGGATCAATCTCAGCCGGCGTGATCACCGCTCACACACGGATCGTCGTCACCCGGCTCGGCGGATGTCGCTACGGGCATGATGAAACGAGCGTCGCGGATGCAATGGCCTGCTGACCTCGCGCGGGCGAGAGCACCTCTCCGCGACTCAGTCATGCGTTTCATTCGCAGCACATTCACTCGTGTTCGATCGCGCCATCACTCAAAGTGATGCCACACGATACGAATGGCGACTCGGGCGCCGTTCGCTCAGGCTTCGCTGCGCTCCGCCTTCGGGTTGGCCACGCGGTGACGGCTGCGGCGCGAACTCTTGCGTTTCGCGGCGATAGGATCAGCTCACGCCCGCCTCCCCCGCTGCTCCGCCACCATTCGCCCCCACCCTCATGCCCAAACGTATCCTCATCATCCTCGGCCACCCCCGCGCCGACAGCTTCTGCGGGGCGCTT
>CAYMEB010000436.1:0-3014 GCA_964389095.1 uncultured Hyphomicrobiaceae bacterium | reverse complement strand
CGATGGCCCGGAAAATGATGCCCGAATAGAAATCGACGTTCGGGTAGAGCTTCTTGGAGATGAAGTAGTCGTCCTTGAGCGCGATCTGCTCCATCTCCATGGCCAGCTCGAGCAGGGGGTCGTGCTCGATGCCGAGCGAGGTCAGCACCTCGTGGCAGGTCTGACGCATTACCTTGGCGCGCGGATCGTAGTTCTTGTAGACGCGGTGGCCGAAGCCCATCAGGCGGGTGTGGTCGCCCTTGTCCTTAACGCGGCTCAGGAACCCGGGGATGTTCTGCTTGCCGCCGATCTCGTTCAGCATGTTGATGACGGCCTCGTTGGCGCCGCCGTGGCTGGGACCCCACAGCGAGGCGATGCCGGCAGCGATGCAGGCGAACGGGTTGGCGCCAGACGATCCGGCGAGGCGTACCGTCGAGGTCGAGGCATTCTGCTCGTGGTCGGCGTGCAGCATCAGGATGCGGTCCATCGCCTTCTCGACGATCGGGTTGACCACGTATTCCTCGGCCGGAACCGAGAACAGCATGCGCAGGAAGTTGCCGGGATAGGAGAGGGTGTTGCTCGGATAGACGAACGGCTGGCCGATCGAATACTTGTAAGCCATCGCCGCGATCGTCGGCATTTTGGCGATCAGCCGGTATGAGGCGATCATGCGCTGGCGCGGATCGTGGATGTCGAGAGAGTCGTGATAGAAGGCTGCCATCGCGCCGACCACGCCGCAGCACACCGCCATCGGGTGGGCGTCGCGGCGGAAGCCGCGATAGAAGGTGCTGAGCTGCTCGTGCACCATCGTGTGGTTGGTGATGTCCTTGACGAACTTTTCCTTCTGGCTCTTGTTCGGCAACTCGCCCTTCATGAGCAGGTAGCAGGTCTCCATGAAATCGCTCTGTTCAGCGAGTTCGGCGATGTTGTAACCGCGATAGAGAAGGACCCCCTCGTCACCGTCGATATAGGTGATCTTGGAACCGCACGAGCCGGTCGAGGTGAAGCCCGGATCGTAGGTGAACATGCCCGACTCGCCGTACATCTTGCGAATGTCGACCAGACGCGGCCCGACCGTGCCGTGAATGATGGGAAACTCGAAGGACTTGCCGGTCTCGTTGTCGGTCAGGGTCGCGGTCTTTTTGGCCATGGGAATTACTCTTTCGCGCTCGATTTCACGGGTGATTTCAAGGGTTCGGGGGCACCCTAACAAGCCCGTCCGTAGGGCGCAATTGTGCAGCCGGACCGCTATTTCGCGGGCCGTGACGGGGGCCGGATGAGGCCCGGGAGTCGGCCGTCGATGAGCATCAAGCCCATCCCAATCAGGGTCATTCCGGCGAAGTGGCGCGGCTCAAGACGCTCACCGAGAACGGCCGAGCCCAGCAGGATCGCGGAGACGGGGATCAGGAACGTCACCAACAGCAAATTGGTGGCGCCGGCGGCCGCAAGAATCCGGAAGTACAGGACGTAGGCCAGCGCCGTCGACAGGAGCGCCAGACCGGCCAGCGCCAGCCACACGGTGAGGGACGGCGCGACAGCCAGCGTCCAGGGACGGTCGGCCAACAACATGATCGGCAGAATCAACAGAGTGCCGGCTGTCACCTGTCCAGTTGCGGCCTCGAGCGGCGCCACACCCATTGCTTTGAAGCGGCGCCCCCAGATTCCGGCGAAGGCATCGGATATCGCCGCGGCGAGACAGGCAAGTTGTCCCGGCACGCCGGTAGCAGCCTTGAGCACGAAGTCCGGTCCCACCAGCACGACGACCCCGGTCAATCCGACGAGCAAGGCCGCGAGTTTCATCCGATTGATCTTTTCGTCGTTTGTGAGCGCATGCGCCACGAGCACCGTGAACAGTGGGGTCGTCGCATTCAGGATGGCGGCGAGGCCGGAGGCGATCTCGCGCTGTCCCCAGAAGATCAGGCTGAACGGCAGTGCGTTGTTCAGCAGTCCCATGACCACGAACGCGGTCCAGGGTGTTTCGTGGTGGAACAGACTGCGCCCTCCATAAGCGAGCGCCAAGTTGAGCGCCAAGGCTGCCAGTCCCGCACGCGCGAAGACAACCGTGAAGGGGCCGAGTTCACCAATAGCCACCTTGGCGAAAAAGAACGAGCCGCCCCAGAGGACCGATAGCGAGAAGAGCCAGACCCAGACGCGAGCTTGCATGCCCCGGCTTTGGGCCGGGCTGGCTGGCGGGTCTATCCGGCGGCAGCCAGCAATCGAGCCCGGGATTCGGCTGGCCCGAGAACGACCAGCACCTCGAAGATGCCGGGTGACGCGGTCGAGCCGGTCAACGCCACGCGCAGCGGCTGCGCGACCTGTCCGAGTTTCACGCCCTCGGCTTCGGCGAACCGGCGGATGGCGTCCTCGAGCTGCTTCTCGCCCCAGTTGCCGCTATCGTTCTCGAGAGCGCCGGCGAGCCTGCCGAGCAGGCTCTTGGCGTCGGCCGTGAGTTGAGCGCGCGCCTTGTCGTCGGCAATCTCGGGGGCGCCGGTGCGCGCGTAGAAGAGCAGGCTGTCGGCCAGTTCGACGACCGTGCGCGAGCGCTGTTTCACACCGCTCATGCCGCGTTCGATGCGTTGCAGGGCAACCGCATCGACCTTGCCGCCGATCTTCGCTTCGATGCGCGGCAGCACCAGCGGCATCAGCTCCGCGTCCGGGGCCTCGCGCAGATAGTGCGCGTTGAGATTGGTGAGCTTCACCATATCGAAGCGCGATGCCGAGCGACCGACGCCAGGCAAGTCGAACCACTCGATTGCCTGTTCTGTCGAGATGATCTCGTCGTCGCCATGGCCCCAACCCAACCGCAGCAGGTAGTTGCGCAGCGCGGCAGGCAGGAACCCCATGTCGCGATAGGCATCGACGCCGAGGGCGCCGTGACGCTTGCTGAGCTTGGCGCCGTCGGGACCGTGGATCAGCGGGATGTGGGCATAGACCGGCTCGGGCCACTCCATCGCCTTGATGATCTGCAACTGCCGGAAGGCGTTGTTGAGATGATCGTCGCCGCGGATCACGTGCGTCACGTTCATGTCGTGGTC
>CAYMEB010000435.1:0-3041 GCA_964389095.1 uncultured Hyphomicrobiaceae bacterium | reverse complement strand
ATGCCTCTGAGGTTTCCAAAACGCGCAATCAAGGCCTTTGCAGGCCGCTTGACGTCTGAGCGTGGGATGGCCAATGTGAGCAGTAGTTCAACGACCTCGTAGTCATTGAAGCCTTCGATTCCAGATCGAATGAAGCGCTCACCGAGTCGCTGGCGATGGCAGTGAAAATGCGGTTCGGCCACGGCCAGTTCGGTCATTGGCGTTCGCCCCAGTGACGGATAGATGACTTGGCTTTTTTGTCAAACATACCTTCCCACCGCCTCATGCAGCGCCCTCTTGATCCTGTTTCGCAAGTCCGGCGGCGCCATCACTTCCACGAATCATCCGTGCAGAAGGCCGTGCACGAGGCACTGCTGCGCGCCGGCATCGGCAAGCGGGCGTCGTGCCACACCTTCCGCCATTCGTTCGCGACGCACCTGCTGGAGGCCGGCTACGACCTGCGCACGATCCAGAAGTTGCTCGGCCACGCGGACGTGCGCACGACCATGATCTACACGCACGTGCTCAACCGGGGGCCGCATGGGGTGCGCAGTCCGCTGGAGGGCATCGAGGCGGGGCGAGACGAGCGCGGCGCGGGCGAAGGGGGCGAGGTGCTGCGGGATGCGGAGGGGCGGGATCAGGCAGTTCGGCCGAAGGACGGTGCGTGTGGAGAAGGGGCGGCGGTGGAAGGGGTTGTGGCGGGTGGCGGTGGGGTTAGGCTGACCGGGGTCGGGAAGTGCCGGTGTTCGGCACTTCTGTCGAAGACGAGTTGAACGAAACCGCTTCGCGGTAGCCCGCTCCCGGCCCCCTCGCGCCGGTTGAGCTGTCGCCGTTCCGTTCGGCGAACTGAATCTACTCGCGTAGGTCACTTGGTCCGCAGGACACTTCTGCGTTGGCGGCCAGGGAGGAGTCCCTGACGAGGAAGACCGATGACGCTGCTACGCGATCGGATGGCAGAAGACCTGCGCATCCGCAACTACTCCCCGAGGACGGTGGAGTGCTACGTGTCGATGATGGAGCGCTTCACGCGCGAATGCGGGAAGCCGCCGGGCCAGCTCGGGCCGGCTGACATCCGCCAGTTCCAGGTGCGGATGATCGAGAAGAAGGTGTCCTGGACCCAGTTCAACCAGGCGGTGTGCGCGATGCGGTTCTTCTACCGCGTGACGCTGCCGCGCGACTTCGTGGTGGAGCACATCCCGTTCGCGAAGGTGCGGCGGAAGCTGCCGACGGTGCTGAGCGTCGACGAAGTTCGGCGGTTGCTGAGTGCGCCGACATGCACCAAGCATCGAGCGGTGCTCAGCCTGATCTACGCGACGGGCTTGCGACTCAACGAGGCAACTCACCTGCGGGTGACCGACATCGACGGCGAGCGAATGACGGTACACGTTCGGTGCGGCAAGGGCGGCAAGCCGCGCATGGTGCCGATGTCGACAGCTTTGCGCGAGTTGCTGCGGGCGTACTGGCACGAAACGCATCCCCGCGACTTCTTGTTCCCAGGACAGCGAGCTGATCAACCGCTGCACGAGAGCAGTGTGCAACACGCCTGCACCAAGGCCAGGTTGACCGCGCGGATCGACAAACCTGCAAGCGTGCACACGCTGCGCCACAGTTACGCGACGCACTTGCTCGAGCTCGGTGTCGACTTGCGCACGATCCAGAAGCTGCTGGGGCACACGAGCCTGTCGACGACGGCGATCTACATGCACGTGACCGGCAGGTTGCTCGACGCGGCGAACAAGGCGGTCGACCTGCTGGCGATCCCGAGCTGACCTCTGCATGGCTCGGGCCACTCATGAAGTGGCCGACGTGATCCGCCTCTTCGGTGCCGCACTGTCGCGCGAAGGGGCCGTCACGCCGGCCCGGCGCCGCGTCATGCGCGCGCTGCTCGCTTGCCGCACTTCCGTGCTGGGCGGCCACGTCAAGTCGTGCGACAACTGCGACTACTGGCGCATCGCCTACAACAGTTGCCGCAATCGGCATTGCCCGAAATGCGATGGCTCGCGTCAGGCGAAGTGGCTCGAAGATCGCGCCAGGGACCTGCTGCCGGTCGAGTACTTCCACGTCGTGTTCACGATGCCCGAGGAGCTCGCCAGCATCGCGCTGCAGAACAAGCGCGTCGTCTACGGCATCCTGTTCGCGGCGTCGGCAAGCACGCTGCGATCGATCGCCGCCGACCAGAAGCACCTCGGCGCCGAGATCGGCTTCCTGTCGGTGTTGCACACCTGGAGCCAGGACCTGCGCCATCATCCACACGTGCACTGCGTCGTGCCGGGCGGCGGCCTGCGCCCGGACGGTTCCTGGGTCGCCTGTCGTCCGGGGTTCTTCCTTCCGGTGCGCGTGCTGTCGGCGATGTTCCGCGGCAAGTTCGTGGCCGCGCTGCGCGCCGCTTTCGAACGGGGCGAACTGCGCTTCCAGGGCTCACTCCAGGTCCTGAGCGATCCCGCCGCATTCGCTGCCTGCCTCGACCGCGTCATGGCGAAACCGTGGGTCGTCTACAGCAAGCCGCCGTTCGGCGGCCCCGAACAGGTGCTCAAGTACCTGGCGCGCTACACGCACCGCACTGCAATCGGCAACCGGCGCATCGTTGATGTCGATGCCGACACCGTGAGGTTCCTCTGGCGCGACCGGGCGAACGGCAATCGGCAGCGCACCATGGCGCTGCCAGGCGTCGAGTTCCTACGGCGGTTCTTGCAGCACGTGTTGCCGCGCGGCTTCACGCGTCTGCGGCACTACGGCTTCCTCGCCAACCGCGCGCGTGCGACTCGGTTGGCGGAATGCCGACTGCGACTCGCCGCCCCGATGCCGGAGGCGCCGTCAACCAGCATCACGCCATGCACTCCTCGCGACGAAGGCTGCCCGGCATGTCGCACTGGTCGTCTCGTTCGGCAACCCTGGTCCTTCGCCAAGACGCCGGATATCGCCGACTCTTCATGACATCGCCGCATCGCCGCACCGGAAGTAGAGGCGCACCCGATCTCGGGCACGGCACCGCCTTGCCTGCTCGGCATCCGGCGGCGAAGTCGACCCGCTTGAACGCAGCCCGACAGCCAGTTCGGCCGCCA
>CAYMEB010000434.1:0-3042 GCA_964389095.1 uncultured Hyphomicrobiaceae bacterium | reverse complement strand
GTCGGTGGTAACGCCGGGTGCGATGAGGAGACATCAATGACCACCAACCCACCGCAGTCCCCCTTCCACTCGGACGGGGTCGACCTCGACTCGAACCGCTGGCACCTCACGCGGGCCCACGTCGACTACGTGCTGCACTACACGCACTGGATACCCATCGGACGCGGATTCACCCAACAGATGCTGGCCGAGTACTACCCCGGTTGGACGCTAGGCGGCCTCATCGCGGTGTTCGATGCGGCGGGAATCCGGATTCCACCGAGCAAGTTGCGCGGTGCCCGCGGCGCACCGCACGGCGGACGCTGCCACTGGAAGCTGGACGCGTTCTACTTCACGAGCGCAGAACACTTTCACGCGGTGTGGAACCGCAAGCGCAAGTTCGACAAGAACTACCTCGCGCACGACCTCACCGACGAAACCCGTTGCCCTGGCGGCGTCGGACCCACCCTCGGACGAACGATCGAAGCCGTCGAAGCTCCGCGCGTGGTGGACTTGTCCGGCGAAGAATTCTTCGTATGAGCACCTCAATCGTTCGACGCGTTCGGTCACTCGTGACGGTCTGGTTGCGTAACACCCGTGTGGCACTATCCAGTTGGATGAGCGAACCAAAGCCCCGCTGGATTGGCGGGCCGCTCACCATCGCGGCACTCAGGCTTGCCGCCGAATTGTTCGCCGCGAAACATCGCAAGGGTGGCGACACGCCATACCTCTCGCACCTGCTCGCAGTGTCGGCGCTCGTGATGGAGCACGGCGGCAGCGAAGTGCAGGCCGCCGCCGGACTCTTGCACGACGCCATCGAAGACGTGAAGATCAGCGCCGACGGCTTGGCAGCGCGGCTCACGACCTACGGCGCCAGCGAGACCGACGCCGCAGCCGTGGCCGAGATCGTGGAGGCCTGCACCGACGGCACCCTCGATCAGAAGCGGAGCAAGGAGGACTGGCTGCCTCGCAAGCTGGAGTACCTCGAGACGCTCAGAGCGAAGTCTGCCGATCATCCGGCCATGCTCGTGTCGCTCGCCGACAAAGTGCACAATATCGAGGACACGCTGCGCGAGATTCGTGGCGGCACAACCGCTGATGCGTTCTACGACCAACCAGGGTTCAATGCCAAGGCACCGCAACAAAAGTGGTACTACTCCACCCTGGCCCGAACCTTCGCCGACGAGTTCGGCACGCATGAAGAGGCGGGCAAACTTGCGAAACGCCTCACCGCGGCTGTCGACGAGATCTTCGCGGGTGTCGCGGACTGGCAGCCGTCATGACCCGCTCAGCTGCGCTCGACCTGCTTGTTCGCACGGTCGAGTCGCACATCGGCCCTCCGCTGCCCTTCGACGAGGAGGAGTTCGCGGCTGCGCTGGAACGCAACCCACACATCTTCCCGAGCGACGACGCCGAATGGGACTGGGAAGGCAATCAGTTGTTCGCCCACGACTGTCTCAATGACACGGTGGAACTTCTGGCTGTGATCACTGCGGTCGACCCTTCGACCGACTTCACGGAGCTCGCCCCACGTGTCGGTACAGCATTGCCCGACAACTTCGAGATTGAAGTCAGCGAACCCGAGCTCGGCTCGCCGGTGCTCCTCGCGTTGGTGCTTCGTGGCGGCGAGAATCTCGATGCCGAGTACGTGGAGCGCGAGGTTGCGTCATTCCTGCAGCTGGCATCGCATCTGCTCGACGCCGTCTCGGCATGAAGCGCGTCATATCAGATCCGCTGAACGATCGCTTGCAGGGCGATCTACATGATCTTCAGGAAGCCCCCCGGGGGGCGGTCTCGTACGTTCACATTCGACGTGATGCCCCTACCTCCTTCGAGCGACAGATGCGGACAGTGCGGACTACGCGCGGTGTGACGCCCTCGGCGCCTACCGACCACAGGATTCTCGCGAGGCGGTCCTGCCGTGACTGAAGTGCTGGACAACGAGGTCGCCGCAGGAGCGGCGCGACGCGGCCGCTTGCACGCTCGTCTCGCGACCTACGTGGCCGAAGGATGCGACTATGTGGTGCTCACGGCCGACGACGGGACGTCTCGATCGTGGCCCGACAGTACTTTCGTACAGTTCGCATGGTGCGACGACCTGCGGCTCCAGATCGAAACGCAGGGCGACCCGTACCGCAACAAGCGATACACCAAGGCCCAGCACCGCCAGTTGCGACTGCTCGGATTTTCGGCGCCCTACGACTTCGGTGACGACTACGCCAATTGGACCATGTTTCGCGAGGGCGAGGCAACCGAGCCGAATTCGGTGGCCGACTTGATGCTGGAGACGCTGTGGCTCGTGCACGGAGTCTCATTCATCGATCGTGCCGCGTCGTTGCGTCACCGACGACCGTTCTGGCGCTTTGGGTGGATGGTCTCCTCGTCGCGCAAAGACATCGAGGCGCGGTTGCGCCGACGTTTCGGCGGGCATTAACCGACGGAAATCCGCACCACCACGTCGTTTTCTATCTCCACGGTCACCCGCTGCAACGAATAGTCCATCGTCAGGGCGAAATACTCGCCGTCGCGCATGCCGACTCGATACGCCCAGCCGAGTTCCACCGCGCAGCGCTCGGCGTTCGCCTCGCTGAACCAGAGCAACAGTTCGGCTCGCGAAACAGTGATCTCGATCGTGTCAGCGGCGTCGGCGGCCGGACACGCCGTGTCTGCCGACGTGTCTGCCGATGTGTCGGCCGATGTGTCGGCCGATGTGTCGGCCGATGTGCCAGCCCCGGTGCTGGCTCCACCATCGCACGCGGCGATCAGCACGACCGCGAGCGCGCAGGTCGCTGAGCGAATGACAGCGGAGCGAAGGCGCACGAGGACGAGCGTAACGACGGGCGGCGCGGCCGGACTCGCTGCCGCACCGTTAGGGTCAGGCGGCATGGCGGCCCTCGACCGAGCACTTGCCGGGATGCACGAGCAGGTGTGGGACGATGAACGGGGCATGGTGCGGCTGTATGGCCTGCACCTCGTGCGCGAGACCGCACTCGGCGCTTTTCTCGACCTGGAACATGCCCGCGTGGCACGTGCCGAGCGGGCCTTGCGCGAAGTGTTGCGCCA
>CAYMEB010000433.1:0-3060 GCA_964389095.1 uncultured Hyphomicrobiaceae bacterium | reverse complement strand
GGACTCCTGACGGGTCATGCGGCCACCTCCTTCCGGCAGTCCTTGACGAACACGAGCGACTCGGCATCCGCATGCAGGGCGAAGCGCGCCTGCAGCGTGGCGCCGACCTTCCGGTAGAAGCGATGTGCCGGCTGCAGCGCCTCACCTGCCACGATCTTGAACGACGCGACGCCGCGGGACTCGAAGTGGGTCTCGAGGCGGCGGAAAAGTCGCTCGGCGACGCCCGTTCCGCGCGCAGAAGGATCGACAGCGATGCTGAGCAGCTCGGCGGTCGGAAGTTCGGGCAGCTTTGGACCGCCTTGACGCACATATCGGGCCACGTTGAACATGCGCGAAAGCTTGGAAGGCGACGCCAGCGATCCGCGCAGCGACCAGGCGATCGCCGGCAGTCTGCGGAGCAGCCTCCGGTACATCGATCGTGCATTCGAGGTGCCAGCCACGAAGCCGACGACTCTGCCGCAACGTTCCTCCACAAAGAGCACGCTGTCCGGGTCCTCGTCGATCACCCGGTACAGCAGCGTGAGGAACGGCTCTCCCGTCGAGGACAGGAAACCCCCGCCGATCGCCGCGATGTGCATCTGCGCGACCTGACGATGGATCGAACCCGGACGCTTCGAGCCACGAGGCACCACACAGCTCTCGAGCACCTCGCGCAGGCGATCCGCCAGGTGATCCCGGCTGAATGAGCCCTTTGCAAGATCGCGGCAGTGTTCCGAGGCGGTCTTCAGCCAGGCGTCGTCGCTCAGCGTCGCAGCCAGAGTGCGGGCGCCCGCCGCTGCGTCATCGGGGTCCAGGATCACGCCAATGTGGTGCTCGCGGGCGATCCGGGTCTGGAATCCCTCGAAGTTGCAGGCGGTTGGCTTGCCGGCCGCCATCGCGTCGAAGAACTTGTTCTGCACCGCGTCCTTCGAGACCGACTTCGGCCCGATCAGACAGACGAGAATGTCGGCGGCCGACATCCAGTCGGCGAGATCGGTCTTGGCCATCGCCGGAAGCATGAAGAAGGTGCGGTCGAGCACGCCTGCCTCTCTGGCGTGCGCCCGCACTCGGTCGGCGTCACGGCCCGCACCGATCACCACGAAGCGCAATTCGGGATCGATCGAGAGCATGTGACGCGCCACATCCACCAGATAGGGCACCCCGTTCACCGGTCCGATCGCACCGGGATAGATCACGAACTTGCGGTCGCCGAGCCAGGCGTGCTGACGGCGGGGCGATCGAGCGGGATCCGGAGCGGTGCCGAAGACGCCGTTGTCGCATCCGTTCGGAATCACCTCGAACTTCCGTTGCGGCACGCCGCGCGCCACGATGTCGTCCCGCATGCCCGGGGCGAGCGCCACGATGCGATGCGCGTTCCGATAGGCCGCCATCTCGAGCATGCGTGCGAGCCTGATCAGCACGCGATTGCGCAGGATGCCCATGGCGATGGGAACGTCCGGCCACATGTCGCGGACCTCGAACACCATCGGAATGCGGTTCCGACGAGCCGCCCAGATGCCGGGCACCGCGATCGTGAGGGGCGTGCTGGTCGCGAACACCACGTCACCGCCTAGCTTCGCGGCGTGACGGGCCGCACCGATCGCGAAGCGAAGGAACGAGCCGATGCGCTGTGCGAACGACATCTTGTTCGAATACGGCACCGGCAGCCAATGAACCTCGATACCGGCCTCGTTCGTCACCCACCAGTCCTTGCGGTCGGTCGGTTGGCGGAACGAGGTCACCATGGACACCCGGTGGCCCGCCGCCACCAAGCGTCGCGCCATCTCGTAGGAGCGCGTTCCTTCAGGCATGCTCGGTGTTGCGAAGTACTGATGGAGATAGATCACATGCATGGTCAGATCCGTCCTCCGCGCGACCGTGCTCCCGACTGGGCTACTTCGTGTAACAAGGCGTGCCATCTGGCACACGCATGCTGCGTCGAGTAGTGCTTCTCAAGGGCTTCGCGCCCCCGATGGCCGAGTTGCGCGGCCCTTGCCCGGTCGCTGCGCAGGTCCTGCAAAACCGCGGTAAGTTGGGCGGTGTCGCCGTTCGGAATCACGAAGCCACAATCCTGCTCTCGGATGACCTTCGCGACCTCGCTTCCATTCGGGCCCACGAAGATCGTGGGTCGCCCGGCCGCCAGCACGCCATAGAACTTGCTGGGCAGGATGATCCCCTCGTAGCCCGGCAGCATCAGCACCAGATGTACATCCCCTAGGGCGATCAGGGCTCCGAGACGGCTTCGGGGCTGGTACGGCTGAAGCAGCACGTTCCGGATGTCGTGCTTGCGTACGAACTCCTCGATCGCTGGCTTCATGATCCCGTCGCCCACGATCACCCATCGAATTCGATCATCGTCCTTCAATGCGAGCATCACGTTTGCGACCGTGTCCACGTCGTGTCCCAGACCGTAATTGCCCGAGTACTGGATCACGAAGCGGTCGCCGATGGCCCACTCGGAACGGAAGAGATTGCTCGCCTGGGATCCCGGTGTCGGTGTCTCCGGGATCTCCACCGGATCGGACCAAGGATGGATCAAGGTCAACGATGTCGCAGCGACACCCTTGGCGAGCATTCGGTCTCGCATACAACTTCCGAGAACTACGACTCGGTCAGCGCTTTGGAGGCAGAACAGATCCATGCGCCTGAGCAGGGCATGAAACCACCCATTGCGACGGATGATGCCAGCCTGTACAGGAAGGTCCGGATAAAGATCCATGCTCCAAAGCACGAATTTGGACTTTCGGAGCATCTTGAGCGCTACCCCCACCACCGCGATGAATGGTGGCGTGGTCAGGCATACGACGACATCCTGCTTCGGCAGGAAGAGGCACTTCAGCAGGCAAGCCAAGTTGAAACGGAGGTAATCGATCGATCGCTTCAGCAAACCCCTCTTGTGAAAGAGGTTGCGTGAAACCCTGTGGATGCGTATGTCTCCGGATTCCTCCAAGGGGTCGAGCGCCGCGCCCGGTCTCCCGTACATGCTCCGCGACGCGACCACCGTGATCTCGTCGCCTCGAGCGGCCAGGTAGTTGGCCAGATCGTGAGCCTGCTGTGCAGTCGCGACGACAGCGGGCCAGA
>CAYMEB010000432.1:0-3073 GCA_964389095.1 uncultured Hyphomicrobiaceae bacterium | reverse complement strand
CGATGTCGTATTCGACCGGATCTTCGGCGGTAAGGAGCTTGGACTGCGGGTCGTTGATCTCGCGCAGACAGGCGTAAAGCGTGGTGGTTTTTCCCGATCCGGTGGGACCCGTGACGATGATGATGCCGTTGGGCAATTTGATCATCTCGCGCAGGGTTTTCTTCACTCGCTCGGGCACGCCGAGTTTGTCGAGATCGAGTTGCACCGCCGAGCGGTCGAGAATACGGAGCACCACGCTCTCGCCGAATTGCGTGGGGAGGGTGGAAACGCGCAGGTCGACGTTGAAGGGCTTACCGTCGCGCATGATGGTTCGCTGGATGCGTCCGTCCTGCGGCAAACGGCTCTCCGCGATGTTCAAGTTCGAGATGATTTTGACGCGTGAGATGAGTTCGTTGCGTATCGAACGGTAGGCTTTACGGTCGGCTTTGGTTAGCAGCGACTTGAGCGTTCCGTCCACGCGCATGCGGACATCCATGAACTCCTCGAACGGCTCGAAATGGATATCGCTCGCCTTGGCTTTGATCCCTATGTCGATGAGGTTGTCGACGATCGTCTTGACATATTTTGCTTTCTCTTCGTCGGTCAGGCCACCTGCGGCCATGGCTGTTCCCGCTTCGCTTAGTTTCTGGCGTAACTCTTTTTGGGTCAGTGAAGAAAATCCCTCGGTCGCGAAGTCGATCGAATCGTAGTATTCGCCGATCAGTTCCTCGATGCGGGCAACTGGTGCGACACTGATCGCGATGTTCTGGTCAATGGCGAACCGGAGTTCGGAGATCCGTTCCGAGTCGAGCGGGTCACTGAAAGCAACGTAAAGGGTGCCGTCGACTTCAGCCACTGGCAAAGCCCGGTGCAGTCGGGCCAAGCCCACCGGTATTTTGTCGCGGAGACGCGATTCGAGCTCGAAGTCGGTCAGGTCTACGTATCCGGCTCCGATGGAGTTGGCGATTGCTGTATAAAACGTGTGCTCGTCGACATGGCCTTCGTTAATGAGGAAGTCCTCGGGTGTGCGTCCGCTTGAGGCCATGGCCTCGAGAAGTTCCTGCGACTGCGAGGCGGCGATGGCGCCTTGCCCGACAAGAGTAGGAATGACGAGTTGGGCGTCCATGCTAATCGGAATCTCCCATGGTCACGGCCAGCACCTCGTCGAACGTGGTCAGCCCGGCGAAAACTTTCTGGAAACCGTCTTCTCGGAGGGTGCGCATGCCCTGTTCGCGCGCCCGCCTGCGCAGTTGCACCGTGCTGACCTGCTCCGAGCGGTCTTCCCCGGACCCCATGCGGTTGATCATCTGCCGCATCTCGTCATCTACCTTGAAAATCTCGAAAATTCCGAGACGTCCGCGATATCCCGTGAAACGGCAACGTTCGCAGCCCTTCGGCTTGTAGATTTTGGCATCGGACAACTGTTCGGGGTCGAGTTTGAGCGCGATCATCTCCGCCTCGGTCAGCGTGGTCAGCTCTTTGCAGGTGCACAGTTTGCGGCAGAGTCGCTGGGCCATGACCGCGCGGACGGCACTTGAGACGAGAAAGGGCTTCACGCCGATGTCGATGAGACGTGCGATGGCACTCGGAGCATCATTGGTGTGCAACGTGGACAGCACCAAGTGGCCTGTGAGCGAGGCGTTGATGGCGATACCCGCCGTCTCCAAGTCGCGAATTTCGCCGATCATAATGACGTTCGGCGCCTGGCGGAGGATAGAGCGCAGTGCGCGGGCGAAGGTCATGCCGATGTCCGCCTTGACATGCACCTGGTTTACGCCGGGCATGACGTATTCGATCGGGTCTTCCACCGTGATAATTTTGCGGCTCTCGTCGTTGATCTCAGAGAGACAGGCGTAGAGCGTGGTGGTTTTGCCCGACCCGGTGGGTCCGGTGACGAGGATGATGCCGTCGGCCAATTTGATCAGACCGCGGAAATATTCTTGGTCGTCGCTCATGAATCCGAGGTCGGGGAGCGTGATGGAGAGGTTGGATTGGTCGAGCAGGCGCATCACGATGGACTCGCCCTGCGATGTGGGAATGGTGGAAACGCGAAGGTCGAGCATCTTTCCGCCGATTTCTTCCTGGATGCGCCCATCCTGCGGGACGCGCTTTTCGTCAATGCTCATGGTCTGAGTCATGATCTTCAGGCGACTTACGACCGACCCCTGCAGATTCGGGCTGAGAACGACCGGCTCGCCTCTGTCGTTTTTGTAAGGTTCCAACTCGCCATCTATGCGGAAACGTATCCGGAAGCCGCTGTCGACCGGTTCGAGATGGATGTCGCTGGCCCGCATTTGTTGGGCGGCCTTGAGCATTTCCCTGACCAGAGTGATGACGGCCGCATCGTTCTCCGTGATTTTGCCTTCTTCCCCCTGTCTTGCCGCCGAAAGGAGGTTTTCCTCGCGCGGATACAGCTCTGCGATCAATCCTTCGACGCGATCCGGATCGGCGTAGAGGAATTCGACCTCGGTCTTCAGCACGAATGGCACCGTGTCAAAGGTCTCGAAATTCATCGGATCGCCGATGAGCACCTGCACGCCGTGATCCGTCTGGCGCAAAGGCAGGATGCGGTGGCGCCGTGCCACGTCGCCCGGAACGAACTCCTTCGATGCACGGACCCGCGCCGAGATTTCCTCGTCGGCCAGATCGCAGAAGCTCAGGCCGTGGAAACCGGCGATGGCTTCGTGGATGTCCTTTGACTGGACCGCGCCGTCCTCCAACAGCGCCTCGAGCACCGGTGCACCCGGATGATTCTCCCGCGCCGCGGCGACCTGTTCTTTGCTTACGCGGAACTGGTCCAAAAGGACTTCAAGGACTTGTTCGTCGGTGTGCACGATCGGTGGGGCGAACAGATTGCTTACGGCGCGGGCAAGGGGGTGTCAAGGAACGCCCTGCGCACCGCCGCGTTGTCTTTCGCGGGATGCCAGCTAAAGTGGCGCTTTCTTCCTTCCCTTCCATGAGCAAATACCAGACCTATTTGATTTTCGGCGCACCCGGCAGCGGCAAAGGCACCCAGGGGCGTGTGCTCGGCAAAGTTCCGGGCTATTACCATTGCGCCTGCGGCGACGTCTTCCGCGCCCTCGACCTGCGCACA
>CAYMEB010000431.1:0-3083 GCA_964389095.1 uncultured Hyphomicrobiaceae bacterium | reverse complement strand
CCTGGCGAGACCAGCCCGCCAGGGGTGAAAAAGGCCGAAAACTCTAACGTCGGATCAGGGCACGTTGGGGAGCAGAGCACCCGATGCGCATCACGTTCGTGAGAAGTTCAAGCTAATTGGCGGCATCAGCATTCTCGGAGAAATTGTTCCTATATATGCGATATTCAATCGACCGCCACGATCTAAAGGGAACGAAGTTACCCATCTTCAAAATGCGACTCCGCTCGTTCCTTTGAACAGGCTCTAACGCCCACTCTCGATGACGGCCGCTGATGATGGAAACGCGCAATTGATATGCATCAGAAAGAGCTCGGCCGACCCATTCTAATGCATCAGGCAGAGTCGAAAAATCTTCCCCTAGCTCGCCAATCAAAATGGTAAATTTCTTACCCGCTTTTCTAAGATTGATTGAGAAGCCGGTGGCTCCTACCGCAGGAATAGACAACAACCAGTCAGTTTCCTCTCTTGACCGCTTCAGAAAATCTAATATTTGAGCTTCGAGCATGTCTCTAGCTTGATCGGCGGTTCTGGCTTGCTCAAAGATAGCAAGAGGAATGCGACGCACTGTCTCCCAACCCTTGGAGGGCGTCGCTCTGAACAGCACTACGGCAACAAAGGCTCTGCCAATGTCACTTTCGAAGTCTGATTGGACTGATGTCGGCACTAGGGAACTCATACAACACTCCTCCGATGCGTTTTTACCATGCTCGACGGGCTGCTTCGTGTTGACCTGAGACCCGTCTCTCATCCGGTCATGGGGAGAGTCCTGGGTTGAAGGTTTGTCCAGTGCCGATCGCCTTGGCAAGGGCCAGCGTGTGCTGCCGGAACTCCTCGGGCGTGCGATTGGCGAGTGCCGAGTGCGGCCGAACCTGGTTGTAGTCGGCGCGCCAGTCGGCAAGCAGTTTGCGGGCCTCACCGAGCGACGAGAATGCCGTCTCGTTCAGGCACTCGTCCCTGAGCCGCCCGATGAAGCTCTCCGCGAAGGCAGTTTGTTGCGGCTTGCCCGGCTGGATGTAGTGCCAGTCGACGCCGTGCGTTTGGCTCCAGCGTAGGATCGCCTTGCTGGTGAGTTCCGTGCCGTTGTCCGAGACGCACGTCTTTGGTCGCCCGCGCCGCGCCAGCACGGCATCGAGTTCGCGTGCTACCCGTGCGCCGGAGAGCGATGTGTCGGCAACGAGCGCCAAGCATTCACGGGTAAAGTCGTCAACGACGGCCAGCACACGAAAGCGCCGGCCGTCAGTGAAGCTGTCCGACACGAAGTCGAGCGACCAGCGTTCGTTCGCTCGCGATGGCAGCACGATCGGCGCACGCATGCCCAACGCCCGCTTTCTGCCGCCGCGCTTGCGAACAGCCAACCCCTCCTCGCGATAGAGCCGCCGGAAGCGCTTCTGGTTCATCGACAGTCCCTCCTTGCCTAGAAGAAAATGCAGACGCCGGTAGCCGAACCGCCGGCGCTGCGAGGCCAGCTCGCGGATGCGGGCACGAATGCCGGAATCGTCGGGCCGGCGACTGCAATAGCGGATCGTCGAGCGATCGAGATCGAGTGCATGGCACGCCCGCCGCTCGCTCACGTCGTGCGACGCACAGACATGAGCAACGGCTTGCCGTCGAGCAGCGGGCGTCACCACTTTCGGCTGTTGACGTCTTTCAGGATCGCGTTGTCCAGCATCGCCTCGGCCAGAAGCTTCTTTAGCTTGGCGTTCTCGTCCTCCAGCGCACGCAGGCGCTTGGCATCCGAAACGTCCATGCCACCGAACTTCGACTTCCATTTGTAGAACGTCGGCTGGCTGATCCCGTGCCGCCGACATACGTCGGCCGTGGGGCTGCCCGCTTCCTGCTCACGCAGGATCGCGATGATCTGCTCCTCGGTGAACCTGCTCTTCCTCATCGTCCGTCTCCCGTCTGGGGTTGCGGACTCTACCCAATTCTGGAGGAAATTGCGGGGCTCAGGTCAGTGTCCATGGCTTACGCGGTGGCGGGCGATTCTGAAACTAGTAAGATAATCGCGAACCGCTACGGCCATTTTGAACGCCAGCACGTCACGAGCGTCGTTCATAAGGTTGCGGCGGGAACTCTGACAGCAATGTGTGGAATCCGTGAAGGACGAAAATTTGACCCCAGCGGAAGCGGTCGAGGAAAACGAGAAAAATGCCAATAAAATCAGTCTCTTGAGCGACATTGACGAAGGGAAGCGAAAGGCTTAGACTTTTGACCTCCGAAGGCAGAGGCCAGAGGTTCGAATCCTCTTGAGTGTGCCACCCTTCCCCTTGATTTTATTGGGTTTTTCTCTGGCTTGACCCGGCCGGAGTACAGGGACAAGTGTCTAACTTTTCGTGAACGTGTCGAGAATGTGAGCAATGAAGTGCGGGGAATCCGTGAGGGTAAGACGACGTCGAGGCGGTCCCGGTGAGAGGCTGGTAGAGCTGGATAAGCAACTCGAATTGCTTCGAACTGGTATCGAGGGCGTGACCGAACGGCAGTCGGAAAACGACGAGATGATCGGCCTGAGGGTCAGGTGTGGACGACGCCCGCGTTGCAAGAGGAATTTGGTGCTCAGCTTGCGGTCGGGTGCAAGTCATGTGTCTGGCCTGGTTGCGCGGCGCATGACCGCTGGCCCTGATGTAGTCCGCTGATCGGGTCCCAATCAAAAGCACGGGCTAGACACCCATGACCCAGTAACGGGCTCTCCCGATCGACGGCTCGACCGTATCGCATCAAACCATTATCACCCTCGCAATTCCTTCTGCGGCGTTTTGGTTGCCTACTCACAACCGCACGATATTGTCTGCCGGCGCTGCCTCACGCTCCCATTGCCGAGCCCCTTCAGGCAATTGCCGCGAGCGCCGGCGGTTGATAGGTGCCGCCACGGCTCATGATCGCCCAAGCGACGCGGGCGGATTTGTTGGCGATGGCGATCGCGACGACCTTCGCCGGCTTCATGGCCAGCAATCTGGTGACCCAGGGCATTTTTGCCGGATTACGCCTGGCATGTTGAACGACGGCCATGGCGCCAGCCACGAGCAATCGTCTCAGATAGCGGTCGCCCTGCTTCGATATCCCGCCGAGCTTCTCCTTGCCGCCCG
>CAYMEB010000430.1:0-3084 GCA_964389095.1 uncultured Hyphomicrobiaceae bacterium | reverse complement strand
CAGGTTCGCCGTCGCTCAGGCAACGCCGGCCTGAACTAAGGGGACAGGCATGTGCTGCATCGCCTCATCGCCTGAGAGGGCGGCGGCAATGCCGAATTCCTGCTGCTCCCAATCGATGAGCGCGAGTGCTGTGCTGGGGTTCGGTTTTATCAGATGCCGAACCCAGGCGGCCGTGCCGAGCACCGATGCCTTGGTGCTGGGCTGGTTTCGGCCGGTGCGGGATGCGAATGGGCGCAGCGGCACACGATTGCGACCATCACGTCCGACGCTCAAGGCGCACGGGTCAAATCCGATGAGTGTCGTCCGCAGCTCCTTGATTGGCCGGACTTCGGGGTGGGCTCGCGCCATGTCACGGAAGGTATCATCACTGAGATCAAGCGCGCCGTTGGCCGTGCGGGGCCATTCGATATTGGCCGCCATGAGCCAGGCGGAGAAGGCTGCAGCATCAAATCGCCCTCCTCGATAGAACCCGAAGTCCTGGTCGGTGATGCTGACGACGCGATCGCGGATGTCTGGCCAGTCGTTCGCCAAGCAGTCCAGAAGCTCCCGATCCACGGGAGTGCCGGTCGCCTCGATCCTGGCGACGGCGCACAAGTTACGGCCTCTGAGCAACGCTCGGCCCATGTCGATATCGCTCTGCATTCGAACAAAGAGGCTGGCGACTGCCACCAGTCGACGCCGCATTCCGGCAGGCGATGTGTCTTTGATGAGGAGCGACTGTGCCGGCAGACCGTGGCTGATCATTGCCGCGACCATTCCACCGATCATGGAATTGTTTCGGCCATTCGTCTGGCAGCGGTACTCGATCATCAGGTCGATGATTCGCTCTGGCATTCTCCAACTGAGCGCATGGTGAAAGCCCGCCGCATCCTCCGCTCCAATTGTCACGATCAGTGCTTGGGGTCCGGTTGGATAGGGAGGACGCTTCATGTTGAGTAGACGCGGGGCGCCGTGTTCCTGCGTTCGACCGGTCATCAGGTCGAGTGCAGCGATCGCCACAGGCTGGAGCGGCTCACCCGGCCGTCGCGTGACGACGACCAGAACCACCCATGTGCTGGAGAATAGAGCGGCGGGGCGGAGCATCAGAACTCCCCGCGGAGCTTGCGCAGGACCGGATGGTCCATACTGTCGATGACACGCCCCTTGAAGGCGATCTCCAGCAGTTGCTCGAGCGACTTTTCGGGCCAAACGGGATCGGGAAAGCTTCCGGCGGCCTCCAACACGTCGTAGGTGCCGGCCCCCATGTTCGCCATGAGGCGCACCCACTTGGTCTTCGCCCGTTCCGCTGCTTCCAACGCCACGGCGTTCCACTCATCATGGCGGCCTTGCTCGTCGGGCAGCTTGATTGGCCAAAGGAACAGCGCGCCGTGATTGCTGATGGTCGGAATCAGCAGCTTCGCAACAGCCTCACCGGGCACATAGGGAGCCAGCTCCGGCGAGACGATGAAGTTCTGCCGGTCCTGCTTAAATTCCAGAACCGCAGCTTCGAGCCACATCTTTGGGTCCGAATGGGTCCGGACGAACTCTTGGCGGCCCGGCTTACGCACCACGACGGAGACCAGGACGCGACGCACGTCCTGCCCTTCGCCGAACCGCTGGCCAATGCGTAAGCGCGCGGGACTGAATGGGTTGGGCGGACCGTCATCCTTGTTTGAGCGATCTTCCTCGTCTGGCATGGCGTAGGCCTCCTCGCTACTGCGCAGGTTGCCTGCGCAATTGTGAGTAGTGTGGTTGTGTAGGGCCTAGGTCACCATGGAGGAGCTGAGACTTCGACGTGAGGGCAGGGTCGAAAAATATCTTGCAATATCAATGCAACGCGACAACGTCAGTGAGGATATCAGCAACCTCCCGTGAGGGTCGCACTCCGGAATTCTGACGCGCTTACGACAATCACATTCGGGTTGAGCCGATAGCCGTCGCCGGTTGTTTCAATGACGGCATTGGCATCGGACGCGCCTGATGCCTCCATCCAATCTGTTTCCGCCAACGTCTTGCGCGCGTCCTTGACGGCGGACCGTGCCGCCTCGTCACTCTTGAGGGCCAACTCGTTGGCCAAGATCTTGGCCGCGAATGATCGATGGTTTTCGGGCGCCAACTCGTTGGCACGATCTTCTTTCCACGCGTTAATCAAAAACTGCATGAGCGACACGATCGTCCTGCCCTTCAGCTCGGGGCGATCGGAAATCATGATGCACCGACGCTGCTCGTTGAACGCAACAAAAATTCGACCCTCCAAGCCGGTCGGTTTGTGGACGTCTCTGAGTGGCGCTTCCTGCGCCCACCCCGTGCGCTCGGGCGCAGCAGCTCCGAGCCCACCCTTGAGCACCACGGACAGGAGCGAGTCCGGAGCCGCGGTACCCTTGACTACGTCCGGCACATAGCGCTGTTCCTCCTCGATGATGCGATCTCTGACCGCTTGGCCGTGACGTCGGAACAGGTCTGCAAGCCTTCTAACCGCTTCTTCACGCTGGCCCGAAGGTATTGCCGTCAAGCACCGGCTGACTGCATCCGCGAACTCGCCCAGGAACTGCCTATCGCTCAGATCGGCGCACGTCATGGCGAGTGCGATTGAACCGACAGCGAGCACGCGATCCCGCCCTTCGGGCATGGGATCGCGAAAAACATCAGCCTGATATCCTGCGCGTTCATCGGAATCCCCGACGCCAGCGCAGAGTGTTGAGATCCGACGCTGCAGACACTGAATGCACCTGCCGCAATGTGGGCCAAACGCCCTGTTGGAAAATCGTGTTCTTGAGCAGCTCAGTGAAAGCGTGATCAGTCTTGCGTGCTGGGAAGAAGCCAGCTCGGCAACGACCTCAACTTTCGTCATCCACATGTACGGATTTTCCACTGCGACAGGCCGGCCGCGAACGAGGCTGAGAAGCTGCTCCAATAAACTCAGTGTCAGTGGATGTGTTGTGCGGCTTGCGCGCGCGCCGACAACCTGCGTAGCGATCGGGATGTTCACGCTCATAATGCCATTCTCGTAGAATGTGATGCGGTTGGAGTCCTCGATGTGAGCGGCCACGGAGCTATCGCCAAATCTTGGTGACGGCCTGATGGCTCAGGCGGCGGCTTTGGGCT
>CAYMEB010000429.1:0-3090 GCA_964389095.1 uncultured Hyphomicrobiaceae bacterium | reverse complement strand
AACCCGGTGATCGCTTTGGAGCGAAACGCGTGATCGACTTGGGCGAAATACGCACCGTTGTGGAGCCTCGGTCTCCGCTTCATCTTCTGTAAGTATTGCGGAAGCCCCACAACAACATTTTTCTGGGGGCGCTCACAGCAGAAGCAAACGTTAGACCGCTCGAAATCTCGGACCTGTACTGCTGCGTACGCCGGCATCTCATGCATAGATTAGAGCTCTCCCCACTTCGCTCCGCCGTTGGACCCGCCCGATGCCAAAGGTAAATCCGGAAATTCTCCGCTGGGCCCGAGAG
The DNA here is from genome assembly GCA_964389095.1 of uncultured Hyphomicrobiaceae bacterium. Lineage (GTDB taxonomy): Bacteria > Pseudomonadota > Alphaproteobacteria > Rhizobiales > Hyphomicrobiaceae > JABFRJ01. The sequence continues at coordinate 2,798 of CAYMEB010000429.1, read as the reverse complement.
ACAGCGGGTCTAGAACTAGACGAGGCTGCCGAAAAGATTGATCTCGGCGCTGCGCGGGGCATTGATGGCTCGCAGCGGCTCGCCGCGATGGAAGCGGGTGAAGTCGAGCCAACCCGACCTCTCCTGGTTCGCATGGCCAAGCAGTACCGGAGGCCGCTGCTCGCCTTCTATTTGGCATCCTCGCCCAGGAAGGGAGATCGCGGGCAGGATTTCCGCACACTCCCGGATGGGACCAACAACGAAGACGAGGCCGTGCTCGACGTGTTGTTGCGCGATCTATCGACGCGACAGGCGCTCGTACGGGCTGCGCTTGAGAACGAGGAAGAGCGATCTCCTCTGGCCTGGGTGGGCTCCGTCTCGATCTCTGCGGGTGTTGCTGAAGCTGTCGAGAGGATCCGAGCGCTGCTCGGCTTCAGTCTCGCAGGGTTTCGACGTGCAAAATCCGCGGAGGATGCGTTCAGGCTGGTCCGTGAGAGTGTCGAGTCCGTCGGCGCTTTCGTACTGCTAGCGAGTAACCTAGGAAGTCACCACACGTCCCTTGGCACCGAAGTCTTTCGCGGCCTAGCAATCGCAGACCCTATCGCTCCATTTGTCGTGGTGAACGATCAGGACTCTCGTGCAGCATGGTCGTTTACTCTGCTCCATGAGTTTACGCACCTCTTGCTCGGCTTCTCCGGCGTGAGCGGCGGTGGTTTCGACCGAGCGATCGAGCGCTTCTGCAATGACGTCGCGTCCGAGATTCTGCTGCCCGCGGCTGAGTTGCGAGAGATGCAGATCCTGACGGGCGTTTCCGACGCTGCGATTGAGCGAGAGATCTCTCGCTTTGCCAGTGAGCGAAACGTAAGTCGAACAATGGTTGCCTATCGTCTTTACCTTCAGCGACGACTCACGGATGAGCAATGGACTCGCGCAGCTGGCACGTTCCTTCGCGAGTGGATCGATATTCGCGAACGTCGACGCAAAGCAGAGAACAAATCTGAGAGCGGCCCGTCCTACTACATCATTCGCCGCCAGCGATTGGGACAGGCGTTGCTTAGCACGACTGCACGGCTGATGTCGGCCGGTGCCTTGACCACTGTCAAAGCAAGTCAGGTCTTGGGAGTCAAACCGAACAACGTTCAACCCCTGATGGCCGGGCTGCGCAAGTTCCGCGTCGGAGTGGGTTGACCCGATGCTCTATCTGCTTGATGCAAATGTGTTGATTGACGCCGCGCGAGACTACTACCCGCTCGAGATGGTTCCGGAGTTCTGGGACTGGCTCGAGCATCATGGGAATCTCGGAAATGTGAAGGTGCCAGTCGAGATATATGAAGAGATTTGCGAGGGCAAGGACGCTTTGGCTACATGGTTGCGACACCCTGACATCAAGGCTTCGCTCACGCTTTCTGAGGAGGCCGATGCGAACGTTGTTGCGCACGTGGTCTCCGCTGGGTACGCGCCTGATCTCACCGACGATGAGGTCATGCGGCTTGGTTGCGACCCGTTCATTGTGGCATACGGCATCTTGGATCCGTCGAATCGTTGCGTGGTGACCACGGAGTGGTCAAAGCCCTCCAGAATCCGCGCCAATCGTCATCTTCCCGACGTGTGCTCGACCTTTTCCCTTAGGTGCTGCAATACCTTCGCGCTCACAAGGGAGCTCGGATTCAGTACGGCTTGGCGAAAGCCGTAGCATGGAAGAGTCTAATGCGCCGACCCGCGGTCTAACCTGGCGTTGGTCCTGACGGTGGCTTCAAGGATGCCGCCTTGCTCGCTCCGCTCGCTTGCGGCAACCTGTTGAAGTCCGCCGCAGGACAACGCTGGCGTTTTGCCGTCACGAAAACAGTGGACCCTGAGAGACTCATGAGCTGGCTAGGCCGACTCCCGCCACAGGAACTGTTCACGTACGAGCGGAACGTGCGTATTTCGGCCCATCCCGATCACCCGTTTCGGTTCAAGCCGATCACCCCTTTCGGTCGAAGGCGATCACCTGGTTCGGCTGATGTCGATCACCCGGTAGGCCGCGGACGGGACCACCCGCACGGCACGTTTCCCTTCGGACCCGATTCCCGGAGGGGGAATGCCTGCAGAGAGGATCCCGATGCGACAGGTACTGGAGGCGCTCCGCCTCGCGTTCGACCAGCGCCGGAGCCAGCGCGAGATCTCGCTGGCGCTGGGCGTGTCCCAGAGTACCGTCAGCGAGTACCGGCGGCGGTTTGCCGCCGCCGGCGTGCCGTGGCCCCTGCCGCCCGAGCTGGACGAGGCGGCGCTGGAGGCGCAACTCTTACCGCCGCCGCCCCATGCCCGGGTCCCTCGGCCCGAGCCGGACTGGGCCGTGGTCCACCGCGAGCGGCAGCGTCCCGGCATGACGCTCCAGCCGTGCTGGATCGAGTACAAGGCCACCGAGCCGACGGGCTACGGCTTCACGCAATTCTGTGCCCGCTACCACGCCTGGGCCGACACGCTGGAGCCGGTGCTGCGCCAGGTGCATGTCCCGGGCGAGAAGGTCTTCGTGGACTACGCCGGCCAGACCATGCCGGTGCGGGACCTAACGATGGGGACGGTCCGGGAGGCGCAGGTTTTCGTGGCGGCGCTCGGCGCCAGCCACCTGCTCTTCGTCTGGGCGTCATGGACGCAGACGCTGCCGGACTGGATCGCGGCGCACGTCGCGATGCTCGAGGCCTTCGGCGGGGTGCCCCGCGCGATCGTGCCGGACAATCTCAAGGCCGGCGTGACGGCGCCCTGCTACTACCCTCGGTGGACACCCAAATCCGGCCACCAGTGGACACCTGAAAACCGGCTACCACGGCTGGCGAGCT
>CAYMEB010000428.1:0-3114 GCA_964389095.1 uncultured Hyphomicrobiaceae bacterium | reverse complement strand
CGCGCCCGGAATGAACGCCATACCGAAGGGCATCCATCGCGTGATCGAACTTTTTGACGATCTTGCCGTGCTCATCGCGCCGATAAAGCCGATATTCGGCAAGCGTGTTCGACAAAGTCGTGAAAATCTTCAAACGGCCCGTTCCAAGCCGCTCCTCAACGGACCAAAGCCCGGCATCAACCGCGTTGTCTGCCGGTGCCAGTTTCAAGCCAAGCGCCAGATAGTTGACGATAAGCTGTTGCCCGTCTGCCTGCTGGCGGCCACGAGAAGCCGGATCAATCACGCCCGGAATCCAGTCTCCACGCGCCTTGATCGCCGCCGCATGGACCGCCGGTATCTCTTTCCCGGCGTAATGCTCGGTGTAGGCATACATGCAATCGTTCCCATCACGATCCCATGCCAGCCAGATCACAGCCGTCCGGTTCCAACCAACGTCCATCCCATAACAACGCGGCCAATAATCCGGGATCTTGAACGGGGCGACCGTGATTTCCTCAACCGGAAACTGATAAATAGCCCCGGACCCCAGCGACGGCGCACCATCAACGCGCGAGGCGCGAGTGTGGGCCGGATAAGAAGCCATAAGATCCGCCTTCATCTTCTCATCAAGATGAGGGACGTCTTTCCACCCTGCCTGCGTCATGTAGCGAGATGGCGAGACAGCGGGCATGGATCAGCTTGGCCTTTGTTCGGCTGGGATAAACTGGATCACCACCTCTGAAAGCCCCTCGAGCGGCGTAAAGGTGATGTTGACCAGTCCGTTCGTCGTTGCGGTACGGGTCAAACACTCTTCGTAAACGTCAGACGGCGGCTCTTCATCGAGCCAGATGAAATCCTGCGCGGTTCCCTCGAACGATCCACGGCCCTGCTGATACGACTTGAAGCCAAGCGTCGAGAGCGCGCCGCTCTTGTGCTTGATCCGCACCGTGTCGGCCAGATCGGCGACGCCTTGCTTCCAAGTGACTGACCTGATCGCGGCGCCCGGGATAATGCCGGTTCCGGAAAAGCCCTTGCGGCCGCCAGGCAGAGCCACGACGTCGCCCAAAAGTGTCTTCTGGACAATGTCGCGCGTCGTCTCGTTTGTCTTGCCGGCGGCCCATCCGCGCGTGGCACGGGGAAACAATCGGCCATCCCACCAGGCAGGATACTCGCCGGTCAGGTGGCAAGTCGCCTCATACCCACCACAAAAAGTCTTTCCGACACGGTTTGCCGCCATAAAGCAACGCTCGCGATAGGTCGCCCCGGCGCGCATGTGCTCCAAATGCCGCGGGTAAAGTTCGCGGGCGTGAAACGTCGAGCCGTCCGGGTAGACCTGCGTCTTATCGGGAAAGATCCGATAGAAAAGCGTCCGGTCGAATGTCTCTTGCGCTGTCGTGGCGGTCGTAAGCAACGCCTCCCAAGCGCTGCGCGGCAGTTCCAGCATGAGATCAGAGCGCGTACACGTTCGGCACGACGCGAACCACCACCTGAATGTCGGACGTGGAGCCAAGCGTAGGCGTGCCGCGAACGATCAAATTGGCAAACAAAATCGACTGATCCGAGGTCGGAAGCGCCCCAGCCAGCGTGTAGGCAAGCCCGAGGTTGATCGCCGTCGCCACGGACGGCGTGCCAAGCGAGGACCATGCAGTGATTGACGCATGGAACAGCACTTTGTCCCAATCGGCTGCATTGAGCGCCATTGCCGCGTTGTCCGTGAATGTCGTCGCCGACGGGTTGCCGCGATAAAAAATCAGGTCGGCAGCAAACGTCTGCGCGCTCTTGCAATTGATGGTGACGTCCTGAATGGTCCCACACAGCGGAGCGCCGGTCAGAGTCATCAGGCCGCCCATGCAGTCGCCCGTCGAATAGGCCGGCGCTGCGGAAACAACCGGCGAGGCCGCCAGTCTCACAGTGCGCGGCATGGTGATTTCGGTCGCCATTCTCAGGCTCCAATGTGTGTTATCCGGAGGGGCCATCCGCCATAATGGCGCGTCAAGCCGTTGAAATCGCTCACTTCACTCGTCGGCGTCGTCTTCGGTCCCACCATCCGTCCCACCAATCGGCAAAGCCTCGATGGTTTTTGGCGTTCCCGGTGGCGGCGCGACAATGATGAAACCGGCCTCGATCAGCCGGTCATAGGCGTCGAGATAATTGTGCGCCTCGCGCATGATGCCGAGCGCCTGCTCGCGAATATGGTCCCGATGATCGGCCCGGCTTGGCAGAGGCGCGAGGAAGAATCCCCATTGCTGGATCGCCGCAAGCGCCCGATTGCGCAGATCCTCGTCCGACATGCCGGACAGATTGATATCCACGGAGCCGGAAACCTCCAGCTTTTCCCCGTAGACCTTCGGATTGCGCCGAGCGGCGGCCCATTTCAGCGTATCGACCAGCAATCGCTTGTTTTGCGGGTCGCCATCCTCTTGATGCGCCGTGTCCAGGATCTTGTCGAAAAATGCGTCAGCCTGATCCTGCTTGGCCTTGGCATACTCGGCGCGGAATGTAGCCCGGCGCGGATCAGCCAGCCAAAAACGGATGGTGGATTTCGGCACGCCAGCCGCTTTTGACGCCTCGCGAACCGTCAGCCCCTCGCGGATATGCTCGACAAAGGCGGCTTCCTTGTCGGTCAGCCCCTCGATGATCGGCTTTTCGGTCGCTTCGACATCGGTCGCCATTACGATTTGGTCGCCTTTTGGGTCTTTTCGACCATGGCGATGAGGTCGCCGACAGTCCGGACGGAGCCGGGCGCGTTGCGATGCGACTCGTAAATGGTGTCTGCGCCGATCAGAATGTAGCGATAGACGCGGTTGGCGACCTCGATCACGTCCGAGACGTCCGCGTCGTGATCAAAGCCGGTTATCTCAAGGGCGGATTGAAGGCAGAATAGGCGAAGCTCTTGGGTTTTGGTGAGTTCGCCTGCGACGTTCATGGCGTCATCCCTCGATGTTGCGCCCATGCCAGAGCGGCAGCGCGGGTCGAAAAAGCGGCGACATAGGGCGCGGCGGGCGGTCTGGGCGGCGCTGCGTCACGCCACTGCCAGCCGGTCGGGCCATCATTGGCGTGGATCAAATGCAGCGTGCGCCTGTCCGGCGTCTCGACACTCGCGTCTGGCCGTCGTTCGGTTTGCATTGTGCCTCG
>CAYMEB010000427.1:0-3120 GCA_964389095.1 uncultured Hyphomicrobiaceae bacterium | reverse complement strand
GTCGCGGTTGGAGGAGGAGACGGATCACCTCATCGCGATGCTGATGGGGGCGTGATGGCGGAACCGTCACGACCCGTCGACGAAGCGCAGATGCGCGGGGCGCTGCGGGCCCTTCGCGCATTGCAGGTGGGCGGCGAGATCGACGAGATCGTCGGCGCCGGTGCGGCCCTTCAGCCGGGCCCCGTCGCTCCCGTGCAGGGCAGTGCCACGGCCGCCGCAAACCGCGATTTCGGCCGCGCTGGATCGACATTCGCTCTTTTTCTTGGAGTCGTCTGTCTCATGGCGCTGGCTGTCGGCTCCTTCGAAGGGCCTCTTGCGCGGCCCCGGCCTGTGGTGCCTGGATTCCGGTCGATGATCGGTGGCCCACGGTCGGTCAAGTCGATGGCCCCTGCCGGGGCGGAGAAAGAAGCCGTGGCAAATCCTGTCGCTCGTCGTCTGTTCGTCGGTGGTGTCGTCGCCGGTCTTTCCGCTGGAGCGTGGGGGAGCCCGCCGAGCGAGTTCGTCGGGTGGGGTTCGAACATCGACGGATGCGGCGTCGCACCTGCGGATCTTGGTCCGGTCGTCGCGGCGGCGGCCGGAGACAGCATGTCCGTCGTCATTCGCGTCGACGGCACGCTGCGGTGCTGGGGCAAGGACATCTACGGTCAATTGGCGGCGCCGAGCGAGTCCGGCCCGTTCGTGCAGGTCGCCGCCGGTCTGTGGCACGGCGTCGCGCTGCGACGCGACGGCGTGGTGCGATGCTGGGGACGAGGCAACTTCGCACAGGCATCGGTTCCGAGCGATCTCTTCGCGGCAGCGCAGGTGACGGCCGGGCACTACACGAGCGTCGCGATCAGCCCGAGCGGCGCGTTCCGTGCTTGGGGAAGCGACCTTGACGGTCAGCTCAGCATGCCAGCCACCACGGGGCCGGTCCTTGCGGTCGCTGCCGGCGACACGCACATGCTTGCGATTCGAGCGGCCGACCGAACGGTGCGTGCCTGGGGCCGCAACACCAGCAACCAGTGCAACGTGCCGGCAAACCTCGGTCCGTGCGTCGATGTCAAGGCTGGAGGCTTCTTCTCGACGGCGCTGAAGCAGGACGGCTCGGTCGCATGCTGGGGATCGAACAGCGACGGGCAGCTCTCCGTTCCGACGAATCTTGGCGTGTGCCGGGCGATCAGCACCTGCTACAACGCGGTCGTCGCCGTTCGGCCGGACGGCAGCCTGGTCGCATGGGGTCAGAACGCGTCGGGGCAGCTCAATTCGCCGCCGGCCGTCCGGGCGCATCGAATCACCGGGGGCCCGAGTCGTGTCGTGGCGCTCGTGGCGTCGGCCGACTGCAACGAGGATGGTTTCGCGGATCTCGCGCAGATCGAGGAAGGTCGGCTCGCCGACTTCGACAGCGATCGCATTCCCGATCTCTGTCAGCGCGGATTGCCGGCGGTGGCCCAGGAAATCGGCACCTATCCCGTGGCGTGGCGGCGGGAGGACGGTGGCAACGGACACTGGTACGGCGCGATCGGAACGGGCGGCGACTGGAACGAGCGCCAGTCGCAGGCGCTTGCGTTGGGTGGCCACCTCCTCGCCGTGCAGGATCGTCGTGAGCTCGCCTTCGCCGAGCGCACCACGGCGCTTCACTTCTATCTCGGGGCATATCGACTCGAGTCGGTGCCGAGCGGTGACGCGTCGGATGGCTGGCGATGGGTCACTGGAGAGCCATTCTCGATGGCGCTGCGCTGTGACGGCGGATACCCCGCGGAGGAGCGTTGGGGCTCTGGCTCAAGGGGGCTTGGATGCATCGGGGAGTCCTCCAACGGAGCGCCGTACCCGCACTTGATGGAGTGGGAAGCCGACTGCAATGCCGACGGCGTCGTCGACTATGGCCAGGTCCTTCGGGGCGAGCTGCTCGATCGCGACGGCAACGGCGTGCCGGATGCATGCCAGTGCCTCTCCGATCCGGTCCTCGCGGTCTGCTGCACCTCGGATCTCGACCTCGATGGTGAGGTCGGTGCATCCGACATCTCGGTTCTGCTTCTCTCCTTCGGCGATCCGCGATGGATGTCGCCGGCGTTCGATCTCGACGGCGACGGCGAGGTGGGAGGCGGCGACATCTCGATGGTGCTGCTCGACCTGGGCCCGTGCCGGTGAGCCGCGGCGCTCGGTGAACTCGGCGCGCGCGGCGGGCTCTCCGCGGCGCGGCGTGCGTTGCTAGCCTGCCCGCATGCTCGGCCTGCTTCCGGTGTGGCTCGCGTGCGCGTCGATCACCGTCGCTCCAGTCGATCCACCCGTTCCTGAAGAGCCGATGTTCGGCATCGTGGATCCGGCCGCCTTCAAGCCTGACGGACCGCTGGTCTACGAACAGGTGTTCCTGCCGCCCGCCAAGTTCGGGCCGCGCGATGCGGCGACCTACATGGTGCGTCTCTACGGGCCCGAAATGGAGCGGTCCGTCGAGGTGCTTCGCAACGGTGAGCGCGTGTTCGCGCTGAAGGGAATGCGCACCGTGCTCTACGAGGAGCTCGATCGGTCCGAGCCGCATCCTGCCTTCGGCAGCCTTCGGGAAGCCGGGTCGTTCGATTCCGAGGAGGAGGAGCTCGAGTATGAGAGGTCGATCGTCGTGGGCCGCACCGGCGTCACGCCGCGCACCGATGTGACGGGTGACGGCGTTCCTGAACTCGTGATCGGTGATCTCCACGGATGCAGCCACACCTTCTTTGAACGCTTCATCTTCGAGCTGTGGCCGCGCTTCCGAAGGCTCTCGGTGCCGGACACCTGGGACGGTGAACGGCTCGCGCTCGCCGATGTGGATGGGGACGGGGCCTTCGAGCTCGTCACCACGGTCAATCCGATGATTTCCTGGACGGTGGCGACCTTTGAAACGCCATTCGAGAGCGTCGTGCTGCGGTTCGATGGCGAAGGATGGGTGCCCGCTCCGCAGCTGATGCAACAGCCGCCGTGGAGTGACGAAGTGATCGCCGCGCGAGCGCGTGCGATCCGCGACCACAAGGATTGGACGCCATTGCGGCCACACGGACCTGCCGCGCTGTGGCAACAGTTGCTGACGCTGTGCATGGAGGGGAACGCTGCGCAGGCTTGGAAACTGCTCGAGTTGGCGTGGCCGGGCGACGCCGCGAGCCGCGAGGC
>CAYMEB010000426.1:0-3127 GCA_964389095.1 uncultured Hyphomicrobiaceae bacterium | reverse complement strand
GTCCGACGGATTGCGCACTCCGATCTCGAGGTATGTACGGAAACCTCGGGCCTCGATCATCGTATTGATCAGGTCGAAACGCCTCGTCCCAGAGGATTGTTCCGCAATGAAACGATCTCGCCGCAGTATGACCTGCCCGAGCCATGAGAGGTTCCTGGGTCGCCGAAGGAGGAATCGTAGGCCGATCAATACGGAATTGTTTCGCGAATTCATCATCACCCTTGCTCGATAACCGAGGGGTCGGACGACATGCCCCAACTGCTTAAGTGGCAAACGATACCAAGCCAGCCGGTGGGCAGACCTGTAGCGTGCTTCGCTCAGGTGCAAGAAACAGGCACGCGGTCAACTGAACATCAATCGACTCTCCCAACTCGCGACAGTGTCACGCCGGCGCACAAGCGCCTTTAACGGGCCTCGGAACCGTGGCCCACATGACGCATATCACTGCCACCCAGGTCGAGCAACTCGACGGAAATCCTCTCCCAGCTCAGATCCCCCAATAACGAGTCGGTTTCGAACATGACCCGAATAGGCCATCTTGAGCCACGACCATCACAGAATGCAACGAAGTCATCGGTTGTCACCAGCCACGGAGACGCGATGAACCCGACCGAAGCCATGCCGGGGATCACGCGATGGCGCGATGATGAGCCGTCAGAGAGCTCAACCGTCATGAACACTGCCGCTGGTTGATAGATGAAACTTCGGATACGGCCGACCAGTGTCGGCCTGACAACGATCCGAAGCCAGCGAGTTTGTCCCGCTTGAATCGGAAGCCGAAGGCGTTCTCCGAAGGCTGGGTCGCCACGATAGACAAGCGGGGCATTCCCGAGTTCAAAAATTTCTCGGTCTTCAGAACGAACGAATCGAGCGAACCCCCCTACGCGATCGACGAATCGATAACGGTTTCGAATCTCAAGGAGCGCCAGCGAATCATCCTGCATCGGCACACGGTCATCGATGGTCTGCAATTTCATCAGCACCTGCGGCGGAGATCCTGGCGGCACGAAGTGCGCCGCGTTCCGTTCGAGCAAGGTACGGGTGTAAGCACTGTATCCCTGCGGCACCGGTCGACTATCCAAGACAAGTCCCGCTCGCAAAGCAGCCCCCTGTTCGAACCCGATCACATCCGTCGGGATTTGGGAGTGCGCCAAAGGCGCAAGCTCTGCCACCAAGTCCGCTTCCAATCTCGGGGAACCAACACAAGCTCGGACAGCGCGCAAACCATCGAAAGTCTGCGGAATGATTCCGCACACGGCACCAAACATCGGCTTGATGAGCGCGATGCCGCAGGAGAGCAGGATTACCGCAAGGTGAGGAGTCTGTCGTGGGTCACTCGCGCCCTGCGCCGAAAAGTGAATCGCGAGCAACGCCGCCAACGCAAAGAATTCATATGAATGAGCATCCGCGCGACAGAAGCCGTGCCGCCAGCCGATGAACAGGACCATTCCCGCTAGCAGGAAGCTCATCAATTGTGGGCGTCCGGACCGGCTTCGAATTCGACTTAGTACGAATACGATACAAGCAATCGCGGCGATCAGTGCAAGTACAAGAACCCGCGGCTTTGGCGCAAGCCACATTGCATCAGCGTAACCACTGACAATTTCCAAGCCACCAGAAAGATACGTGTCAACATTGTTCCATGACTGTCCTGCAAGTTTCCACCAAAGCGCGAGAGCTGCGGCAAAGATGCCGACCCGTACCGTGGCGATTGCAGGGCGCCTCGCCGCAAGATCCGCCGAGGTACCGAGCGCAAAGCCCGCAATCGCAACGGCGAGAAAGACGATCTTGGACTGCGCGATCAAGGCCAACAGAACCAGCCCCCACGTGTCCAAGGTGCCGAATTCCAAATGCCGGCGGAGAATCAGGAATGTCGCCATGAGCGCCGCAACATCCGGAAAAACTTGGAAGAGAATCAAACAACTCAAGAGAAATGCAATGCCCCAGACCCGTCGCAACCCGAACGCGGCACGGAGGCAAACCGCGCTGATCGCCAGTCGATAGACGCTCGAACCGACCAGCCAGAGCCAGGCTTCGCCCGGCGGGAAGAACCAACATTCCAGCCAACCCCACGGGCCATAGGTAAAGACGATCGACTCGCCCCAGACACGGCTCTTCGAGAACGCCGCGGCGAGAATCGCCTGCCAAGAAGGATCAACGCTCGAGGTAACAAGTTCCGGCACGCGAATGCTTGTGAGCCAGAGAACGATTCCCAAACTGATTTCGGTGAAGACAAGTAAATCGCCTTTGTCGGGCGAAGTGCCGAGCCAGGAAGGGATCTTTCGCTTAGCCCTAGACATAACGATCAACACTACTGCCGGCGGCTGGAGATCGGGCGGGGCGCGCGCACGGAAGTCGGACCAGACTCATTGCATCGCGCTGCTCATCAGTCACGTTCGCCGATAATCGCCCCGGCTGAAGTACTTCTCAAGCCACACATAGGCGCAGATGAAAAAGTACCGACTGCCCATCTCGCGTAGCTTCAACTTGGCGACACCCGTGCGTCGGTTTCGCCAGGTGATTGGAATGATCGCATGCGAGTATCCCCGCACAACCGCTTTGAGCGGCAATTCGACGGTGAGATTGAAGTGCGGCGACAGAATGGGCCGGCAGCCATCGATGACCGATCGCCGGTAAGCCTTGAACGCGTTGGTCGTGTCATTCAGCCCGTGACGGAAGGTCGCACGAATCATAAAATTTACGAATCGATTCATCACGAGCTTGAACGCCGGATAGTCGATCACCCCACCGCCCTTGATAAATCGGCTTCCGAACACACAGTCAAATCCGCGATTCAACTCCTCCCAGTAACGCACGACATCACGACAGTCATCTGACTCGTCGGCCATCATCACCACCACTGCGTCACCGGTCATGTGATCAAAACCTCGGACGATGGCCCGGCCAAATCCATGCTGGCCCGTATTTTGCACCGGCGAGAGCTCTTGAATTCGTTCGCGCTCCCGCAACAAGACCTGCCAGGTGGAATCCGTCGATCCGTCATCGACGACGACGATCTCATGCGGCACCTTCTTGAGCGACAATTCCACGTGCAGATGATTCACCGTCGACGCGATACATCCCTCCTCGTTGCGGGCTGGGATCACAACGCTCAACTTGTTGAGCG
>CAYMEB010000425.1:1756-3160 GCA_964389095.1 uncultured Hyphomicrobiaceae bacterium | reverse complement strand
CACAACTCCGTGATCCTGATCCTGCTCTTCGCATGGTTCCGCATGCCCGTCTCGTTCGCCATCCTGTGGCTCATTCCGTCGCTGATCGTGATGGCGCTCATCCTGATTTCGTTGAGTGTCTGCTTCGGAATTGTGGGCGTTCGATTTCGGGACATCGCGCCCATCCTCGGCAATGTCCTTCAGCTTTTCTTCTTTCTGACGCCGATCACCTGGGAGCCGTCGGCGCTCAGCGCCGACTCCTGGCTGCTTGCCATGAATCCGTTCAGTGCACTCGTCGACCTCTGGCGGTCTCCGCTGATGGGTCATGCCCCCGCCGCAAGCTCCTGGCTGACATGTCTCGTTCTGCTCGCGATTTCGGTGCCCACGGCAGCCCTCTTGTTCCGGCGTTACGCCAAGCAGATTGCGCTCTGGATCTGACATGCCATCGATCGAACTCAACGATGTCTGGTTGGATTACCCGATCCTCGGGCTGAACTCGAGGTCTCTGAAGAGGCGCCTGCTGCGCGCATCGACCGGAGGACTGATCTCCCACGATCGCGACATGACGGTCGTTCAGGCGCTGCGCGGCGTGAGCCTGTCGATCTCCTCCGGTGATCGAGTGGGATTGGTCGGTCACAACGGTGCCGGCAAGACGACCTTGCTGAAACTGCTCGCAGGCGTCTACACGCCGCTCCGTGGCACACGGCAGGTCGATGGACGAATCGTCTCCACCATAAATCTTGCGCTGGGAATTGAGGCGGAGGCGACCGGCCGCGAGAGCATCGTCATGCGAGGAATGATCCTTGGATTGACGCGTTTGCAGATCGAGCAGCGACTCGACGAGATCATCGCGTTCACGGAACTCGGTTCATTCATCGATCTTCCGGTGCGCACATTTTCCGCGGGCATGATTGCGCGGCTCGCCTTCGGAATCGCAGTCTCGGTCCACGGCGACATCTTGCTGATGGACGAGGTGATCGGAGCGGGTGACGCCGCATTTCGAAACAAGGCCGAAGTTGCGCTTCAGGAGCTGATCAACAGCGCGGGCATACTCGTCCTGGCATCCCACAGCAACGACATGATCCGTCGTTACTGCAACAGAGCCGTCCTGCTCGATCATGGACAGGTCGTGCAGCAGGGCGGCGTTGAAGAGGTGCTTTCAGCCTATGAACGCGCAGTTGCAGGTGCGAGATGATCGACGCCCCACCGCCCACCGTCGTGCTGCTTGCAGGTGGTCTCGGTACGCGACTTCGCGACGCCGTTTCAAATGTCCCCAAACCCATGGCTCCGGTTGGCGGCCGCCCATTCCTTGAGTATCTCGTCGAGCAGTGGTGTCGTCGAGGGGCGAAGCGAATCGTGCTTTCGATCGGTCATCAGGCGCATGTCGTGCGAGATCATTTCCGACGATGGTCCGGACCTTGCGTC
>CAYMEB010000425.1:0-1656 GCA_964389095.1 uncultured Hyphomicrobiaceae bacterium | reverse complement strand
TCATCAACGCGGGCTGCTACGCCGTTCATCAGCATTGGCTCGCCGAGGTTCTCGAACATCTGCCGCGGCGGTGTTCCTTTGAACGCGAGGTGCTTGAGCCAGCCGCGCGCCAGGGACATGTGGGCGTCAGTATCAGTGACGCAGCTTTTCTCGACATCGGCGTGCCTGAGGACTACTTTCGAGCCGGTACCATCCTCGCCTCATCATGAATATCCAAGCGCTCCTCGAGCACAACATCCGGGAATCGATCGCCTGCAAACAGGCGCTCCTTGGCGATCAGGCGGCCTGCGCCCAGATTGAACAGGCCGCAAGCCTGCTCCTGCGGTCGTATCGGGCCGGAGGCAGACTCTACATCGCCGGCAACGGTGGCTCGGCCGCCGATGCACAGCATCTCGCCACGGAATTCGTCAGCCGTCTCGCCCGCGATCGTGACCCGCTTCCAGCCGAGGCTCTCACAACGGACAGTTCCGTGCTCACCGCGATCGGCAACGATTATGGGTTCGATCAGGTCTTCGCGCGCCAACTTCGCGCCAAGCTCAAGCCCTTGGACGTGTTCCTTGGAATCTCCACGTCAGGCCGGTCGCCGAACGTCATTCAGGCACTCTCCGTCTGTCGGAAGCTGTCGGTTCCGTGCATTCTGATGACGGGTGCGGCGGAGGAGGCAGTCGGCAGCCTGGCCGATTGCTGCATCCGGGTTCCGTCCAGGCGCACCAGCAGCATTCAGGAGTCGCATATCGTGTTGGCTCACACCCTGTGCGAGTGGGTGGAATCAGCCATTTTCCCAGTCTCGCCTTGATCCTTCCCGAGTACTCCACGCATGAAGATCCTCGTCACCGGTGGCGCTGGCTACCTTGGCTCCATTCTCGTACCTGATCTGCTGGCGGCGGGCCATTCGGTCACGGTGCTCGACAGTTTTCTCTACGGCCAGAACAGCCTCGCGCATGTCTGCGCGCACCATGATTTCGATGTGGTGCATGGCGACGTCCGAGTCGAGTCGATCGTGAAGCCCTTGCTCGCAAAGGCCGACGCGGTCATCCCGCTGGCGGCGCTCGTCGGCGCGCCGATCTGCTCGAAGGATCCGGTCGGTGCACAGACGGTCAATCATGATGCGGTCATGATGATGCTTCGTCATCTGAGCAAGGATCAGTGGGTGCTGATGCCGACCACGAACAGTGCCTACGGGTCGGGAGATCGGAACAACTTCTGCACCGAGGAGTCTCCCCTCAATCCGATCTCCAAGTATGCGATCGACAAGGTCGAGATCGAGCGAGCGCTCATGAATCATCCGAACGCCATCAGCTTCCGACTCGCGACGGTCTTCGGGATGGCGCCGCGCATGCGGATCGACCTCCTTGTGAACGACTTCGTGCATCGAGCGGTCAAGGACCGGTTCGTGATCCTCTTTGAGGGTGCCTTCAAGCGGAATTACGTCCACATTCGCGATGTGAGCCGCGTCTTCCAGCACGGCTTGTCCAAGTTCACTTCGATGCGGGGCCAGATCTACAACGTCGGTCTTTCCGACGCGAATGTGTCGAAGCAGGAGCTCTGCCAGCGGATCCAGAAGTATCTGCCCGACTTCGTCTTCATCGATGCGCCGGTCGGCAAGGATCCTGACCAGCGCAACTACATCGTTTCGAACGCCAAGATCGAGGCGAC
>CAYMEB010000424.1:0-3187 GCA_964389095.1 uncultured Hyphomicrobiaceae bacterium | reverse complement strand
AGCAGACTCCGTCAATGGCCGATCTCCGACAAGGCGGTCGTCACCGGAGGAAGACCCTTCAGAAGGCTCGATGCCGGGTTACTCGCGTAACCCGAGCCACTCATAAAATGCATGGCGCAAGCACGAGTTCCCCTCGCGGACGGTAGAGCGCATCTTGCGTCGGAGAGCGATGGCTACCCAGTGGCTACCCGAAGATGTCGAGATGACTCCACCGCAACTCGGCCCTTGGGAGCGCCGGATCTTGGCCTCGAGACCGAGCCAGGCGCGGCCATAGCGAACCAGCCAGCCGGCTGCAGATCGCTTCTCGCCAGGTAGGAAGTATGAGCGATATCCGGTTGCGGTGATCGTCAAAACGGCTCCAGCGGGGGCGACGATGGCTCTTCTCATTGTGATCCCGATCGTCTGGCAGATCATCACGGGTGTGCTGCCCAAGCTCCTCGGCCCTAGACATCCAACTGCATGGGTCTGGCGCGCAGAACAGCGGCCAGCAGGCCGTCGTCTCCACCTATGAAACCGATGACCTAGGTCGCCACTGCTTGCCTGCCAATCACGGATTGAGCCCGCAGGAGGTGTTCGGCCTCGGCCCGGCTTCAGGCGGCGCGAGCAGGACGGAGCCCGCCGCCGGCTGGCGCGCGAGCTGCATCCGGATCGCGCTGGCCACAGCCGAGCCCGCGTGAGCGACATCGGCGCGAGGAGGCTCTGAAGCGGGTCAATGCCGCCTTCGATGTGCTGCGCAGACAGACGTGACGTCCGACGCCGGGCTACTTCTCGCCGATCAGCTTGCAGGTGATGGCAATGCCGGCGGCGGCCTTGCGCGGATCGTCCTGGAAGATGTTGCAGTCGAGCAGGTTGTCCTTGAACACCTTGCGGCTCGAGTAGACGTTGATCAGCAGCTCGGGCCGCCCCTTGATCTTGCGCAGCTTGTCCGCTGCCAGTGTGATGCCGCCGAGCGTCGCCACGCCGGGCGCGCGAATATCCGCATCCTGCTTGGTGAAATGGATCTCGCCCATCTCGTCGCCCTTCACGCCGGGCCTCGCCTGCCCGAAATACATCGCAGCGACGTGTACCATCTCCCCCGAGCTCGAAAGCTTGCCCGCGGCGGCCGCCGAGAGGCTGACGGTGACGGTATATCTCGCCACCTGCTCCTGCGCCTGCGCACCGGACGACAGCACCGCCGAGCCCATCGAGACCGCCAAGGTCCACAGGATCGCTCCCCACCGCGCCAGCACTCGTCTCGTCATCGCGCAAATCTCCGTCGCGCCGTCCGATGACAGCGCTCAGGTCGAACTATGGCGCAAGCCAGAGCGCCAGACAAGCAAGCGCCCGCAACGACGTCGACAGCCTGCCTTGGCTATCTGGTAGCTACCCGAACATGTCGAGCTGCCGCCAGCGGAACTCGGTGGCCTGCCATCGCCGCGTCCTGGCCTCGCGGTCAAGCAAGTCGAGAACGAAGCGCACTGCCCCGCCGGCAGCCGCCAACTCCTCGGCCGGCAGGAAATGGGAGCGATAGCCGGTCTCGGTGATCGGCAGCACCGCGCCAGCAGGGGCCACGACCATCACCTCGACGTGATCTTGACCATCGAGCAGATAATCGTGGGTGTGGCGGACCTTGGCGGTCACATCACGCCAGACGATCCGCGCCGTCGACGAGCGCCGCCTCGTCTGCTTCGTCACTTTGGGCTTCGCAGTCATGAACGTCCTCCTGCCGTCGCGGGACGGGGCGTCCCTCCGATGAGCCCCGGCAAAAGCGGGGCAGGAGCGGACGGGCGCACCCGTCAGGGCCGCAACGACAGTGGAGGACGGCATCGCCGTTGCGCATGGCTGCGGCCCCGCTAGGGGATCAGCTCAAGGAGGTTTCCTTGGGACGAGGCAGATCCAACGACCGCGAGCGCTCGATGGCCGAGCGAGCCAAATGAGGGAGAGGAGTGGACGAAGGGGCGATCGAGCTCGAAGCTGATTGGGCTCCATTTCCGGGCAGGGCGGGACAGGGAGACCCGTGCGGAGAATTTTGTAATGGTCTTCTGGAGTGGCCAACGAAGGCGATGCATGCCGGAGACTGTTCACGCCCAAGCTGGTCACCGCCGGCTGGGACATAGACCCTCATGCGCTTCGTCAGCCGAATGCCTGCCGTATCGATCCGATACGCCCGTCAACAAACTCTTTAGGAAGTCGATGAGATGATGCGCTCACAATCGGGCAAGAGGACCCGACATCGTTCATTGCCAGGAGAGTGAGATGGGTGCGTGGTGGTGCGCGCTGCGGCGTTGGCTAGGCTTGGCTGGGCCAGCCTCTCCCGTGGCCGTAGCGGTCGCGGCAATCGTTGAACCCGGCTCGATGCTGGCTGCGGCCCCGGTCGTCGTGGAGCCAAGCGATTCATCGGTCGAAGTGAATGCGCCCACCCCAGCGATAGCAGTGCGATCGGCTGCAGATTTCATGCTCCCAGCAAGACTGTCGAGTGTGGCCAAGCTGAACTGCCCGCAGGGCCGCAAGCCGCGCATCGAGAAGCGCAGGGCCTCGAATGCCCATGCGGCCGTTCCGTCATCCCGACTTGGCGCCAAGCGGTCGCGTCCGACGCAGGGCGACCAGCGTGTCCTCGAGAACTGCCGGCATTGGCGCACGGCCGAGATCATCGCCTTCCCGGCGCCCCATCGCGCGCTGTCCAACGAGACGTCGACCATGGATCTGGCCGCCTGAGACAGGAGGCTACGGCGGAGAGCGACGATCGCAGCGGGGTAAGCTGATCGTCAAGCCCTCCGCCGCGCGGCGCCGTCTTCTCCCCCGAGGACGGCGGTAGACGGTCCATGAAACCCGAGTTTGGCGGGCGGGTATTAAGCCGCTACATCACTCGTCCTCATCTCAATTATCAACATCGGATAATCTATACATATTTGTACAATTTCGTCTGATCCGTTGTCGTGTCGGCCGTCGTGTGGGTGAGAACAGGACGGCTTCGAGCCGGTTCGCGAGAAGGCCACGGAAACGTCAGCTCGTAGGCTGCCGCGTAGATCACAAACTTCTTCCCGAACAAGAAAAGCGCCAGCGGCAGGGATCGCAATGCGCGATCGCTGAGTGGGACGAAGGGGGGCTCGTCCCCATACCCTGCTGCCGCTGGCCGACGTCTGCGTCTTGGGGGGGAGGGGGATCTCAGACGCAGAGCAAGACTATCCAAATTCACGAGAGCGGCCGC
>CAYMEB010000423.1:0-3207 GCA_964389095.1 uncultured Hyphomicrobiaceae bacterium | reverse complement strand
TTGAAGAGGTCGCGCGGGACTCTTGATGCCGGGGGAGAGGGTAGCGCGGGGTGGGGTAAATGCAAGAGAACATTCGGAATTTGGTTCGCAGCAAACTCCGCGGCGCCGATGCAAATGCCTGATCGACGAGGCGCTCAGATAGCCTCTGGAAACTGGAAATTGATCATGTCATCGCAACAACCGCATCAAGCAGCGACGAAATCCGACATCAACGATCTGCAACGTGAGATCCAGCAGTTTTCCGCGGCGCGTGACTGGAAACAGTTCCACGACCCCAAGAATCTCGCGATGGCAATCGGCGTCGAGGTCGGCGAGCTGATGGAGCACTTTCGATGGACCTCGAGTGATCAGGTACGCCGCGCCCTCGATGATCCAAAGGTTCGGGAGGCTGTCGAGCATGAACTGGCGGATGTGATGATCCTGGTGCTTGAGTTCGCATCCGAGACCGACATCGACATCCCCTCGGTGGTGCGCCGAAAGTTGGCGATCAACGCTTCTCGATATCCAGTCGAAAGGGCGAAAGGGAGTGCACTGAAATACGACCGTCTGGCCGAACCACGCGAGTGATCGTTCTCAGTATTCCGGAGGAGTCAATCAATGTTGATGGACTTGGAGACATTCGGGAATCGAATCCAGTTCGACAAGGAGGCATTCCTTGACGATCTCGCGGCGCACACGCACCGTAATACGCCAGCGGAACGAGCCGCGTGGAGAAGTTCTCTCCCCACGCTTTGGCAGACCTTGAGTCACCCCTCTCTTCAGGGACTGCACCTGCAACTTGGTCAACGCGGTGGAATCGCAGTCGAATATCGGCTGCCGGCGGTGGCGTTCTGGATTGATGCGGTGCTTCTCGGGCATGGGCAGAGTGGTCCTGCGGCCGTGATCATCGAGCTGAAGGATTGGAAGACTTCGGATGATCGCCCCGGCACACGGCCAGGTCTGATTCATCGGTCGGGCGTTGATCAGATGCATCCATCCGATCAGGTGCAGGGGTACGTCGAGTACTGCCGGCGCTTTCACAGCGCAGTGCAGGAGTCCAATGCGGCCGTCGCTGGCTGTGCATATTTCACATTTGCCCGTGACGTCACCGCCTATCGAGCCGAACCTCACAGTCGTCTTGTTTCAGAATTTCCTGTGTTCGGCCAGAACAAGTTGGATGTCACCGAAGCGCTGCCGGCCTTCATTCGCAAGCATCTGGTTCGTCCGGACGCGGATTTCGCTCGCAAGTTCGACACGGGGGAATACAAGCAGGATCGAGGCCTCATCAAACAAGTGTCGGCGGCGATCAAGCGCCCAGCCTTGAGTCCGTTCGTTCTCCTTGACAAGCAGCGAGAGGGCTTCGAGAAGTGCATGGCAGTGATCGAGGAGCGTTTGAAGCCCGCCAGAAAGTCTGCAAGAACTTCAAAGGGCAAGAGTGTGATCGTGGTCGAGGGCCCCCCGGGTTCCGGCAAATCCATCATCGCCGCCCATCTCTGGGCTTCTCTGGGCGTGAGTGACAAGGTTTCAGGCAATGTCGTTCTGACGACGACCTGCACGGCACAGCGAAGCAACTGGCAGGAGCTCTTCGTCCGGGCGTCCGGCGCGCGAGCCGCCAAGGGCATCGTCGTCGGATCCAACAGTTACAACCCCGGCCTGAATCAGGACTGGCTGAAAGAAGAGCGTGCCAAGGGGCACGAGGTCACGCCGGAGTCGTGGCGGGAGAACCTGCGGCTCTTTCACCGGTCAAAGCGGAAGATCCGCTGTGCAGACAATTCCTTCGCAGTTTCCATCGTGGACGAAGCTCATGCCTTGATCGATCCGACGTTCGCGGGGCGGCGGGGCATGGCGGCGTCGGGATGGATGCTTCATGCAGGCCCGCAGGCGTGGCACATCATTCGCGGCTCAAAGGTTGCGGTGTTCCTGCTTGATGAAGCGCAGAGCTACCGAGACAACGAGACCACCACGATCGAGGCAATACGCGCATATGCGGAGGAAT
Source organism: uncultured Hyphomicrobiaceae bacterium (assembly GCA_964389095.1). Lineage (GTDB taxonomy): Bacteria > Pseudomonadota > Alphaproteobacteria > Rhizobiales > Hyphomicrobiaceae > JABFRJ01. The sequence goes on along the minus strand of CAYMEB010000423.1, from coordinate 1,232 downwards.
TCGGCGCTGAATTCACGCGTCTGAGTCTCGCCGGCTCCCAGTTTCGTTGCAGCGGATCGATCGAGTATCTGACCTGGCTCGATGCGTTGCTTGACGTCGCGGCTGGCAGGGGCGGCTCATCGCCAACAGCGGCGTGGCGAACCGGCGCCCGGGCGTCATTCGGCTTCGAGATGTTCAACGATCCACAGCAACTCGAGGACTGGCTGAGAGGCAAGATTCGCTCCGGCGCGACCGCTCGATTTGCCGCCTCCTACGCACGAGAGTGGGTTTCCAAGGGGGTTGCACGGCCACACCAGCTCTCGGCTACTGCGAAGGATTTCTGCATTCGCTACGAAGAAGCTGGGCGCGAGAAGACTTGGGCGCGAATCTGGAACTACACCCCAGACGGCGAGTACTCCATGTTCATCCAAGCACCGGAGGGATCACCGATTCATCAGGATCCGCTGTGCGAAGTGGGATGCCCCTATGTGATGCGTGGATTCGACTTCCATTACATCGGGCTGCTGTGGATGAGCGACTTGGTGTGGCGCAAGGACCGTTGGCGTGTGAACCTTGACCAAGTCCATGAATCGGCCTGGCGCCTTGCAAGTTCCGCTGCCCGCAAGAAGCGGCCTGGAAGTGAAGCTGAGGTGATATCACGCCTTCAAAGGGGTTACCGAATTCTTCTGAGTCGGGCCATGAGCGGCGTCGGTGTGTGGTTCGAGGATGACGAGACCCGAGACCATGTGTCGAAACTCTTGAGCCCGTAGTCACCCGCCAGCTTCTTAAGCGTAGAATCTTTGCTTAGTGACCGCCGCAAGTCTTGCAGGCCGTGAGACCCTTCGCTCGCGCCTCTTTAAGAGTGATCGATGAGGCGTCCTTCGCGTAACGGCAAGTGGATTTGTGGTACTTCTTTCCAGACGGCGTAACCCAGACCTTGACTTTCTCAGGGTCCTCGTCCGGCTTCGATGGCTCAGTCGACGGTGGGGTTGCTGGTGGGGAGGGAGGCGTAGTTTGACTTGAGACCGAAATGCTTGAGTACGATGCAAACGCGAGAAAGATTGACGCGAGTAAAACCGGAAGCTTCATCGTTTTTTCCTAAATGTTAGGCGGCGGGGGTCATGACACCGGACTTTACGAAACTTATCACAGCTTCATCAGGGATGTTGAGATCGAATAATTATTCGCTGGCCGACTGAATCGGGGGCGACTGCTGCGAGCGACCTCCAGCGCTGGAGCGTCAACTATGTGGC
>CAYMEB010000422.1:0-3235 GCA_964389095.1 uncultured Hyphomicrobiaceae bacterium | reverse complement strand
CCACATGGCAGGGCTATCGGGATGTCGAGCGCATCGGTCGCAAGACGCGCCTGCCGGTGGCGCAGCGCGAGGTGCTGTGGAGGATCTTCGAGCGGGTGATCGCGCGGCTTGCTGCCGAGGCGGCCGTCACGATGTCGCAGGTCTACTCCACGCTCACGTCGCGGCTGACAAGCGGCCAGCTCGCGTCGCCCTATGACCATGTGGTGGTCGACGAGGCGCAGGACGTCGGCATCGCGCAACTGCGTTTCCTCGGCGCGCTGGGCGCGCGGCGAACGGATGGCCTGTTCTTCGCAGGAGACACGGGCCAGCGCATCTTCCAGCAGCCATTCTCATGGAAGAAGGTGGGCGTGGACATCCGCGGCCGGGCCCGCACGTTGCGCGTGAACTACCGAACCTCGCATCAGATTCGCTCGAAGGCGGATCACCTGCTGGCGCCTGAAGTGCGGGATGTCGACGGCAACGTCGAGCGCCGTGACGACACGGTGTCGGTCTTCAACGGGGCGCCGCCCGTGGTGGCCACCTTCGATCGAGCCGAAGCCGAGTCGGCTGCGGTCGGCACGTGGGTGCGGGAACTGCGAAAGGGCGGGTGCGAGGCTCGCGAGATCGCCTTGATCGTTCGATCGGAGGCTCAGCTATCGCGCGCCATCGAAGCGGCGCGGGCCGCCGGCGAGGAGACACATGCACTGGACGGCCGCACCCAGCCGCGGGCCGGTGCCGTCTCGTTGGTGACGATGCATCTTGCGAAGGGCCTTGAGTTCCGCGCGATCGCCGTGATGGCGTGTGACGACGACGTGATACCACTGAAGGAGCGGATCGAGGAGGTGGGTGACCCCGCCGATCTTGAGGTGGTTCTTGAGACCGAGAGGCACCTGCTGTACGTGGCGTGCACGCGTGCTCGGGACTTCCTGATGGTCAGCGGCGTGAAGCCGGAGTCGGAGTTTTTGGGGGATTTTGCAGGGGTGGGGGTGTGATGCGGAGGCGCTGCGCCTCATGACTCGTCGATGTGGAAGGAAGGCGCAATCCGCTCGAGGACCTCGATCGCCGCGAGACGGTTCGGCTGTCGAGCCCACTCCCGATCACGCAGCAGAATGCAGCGGCTGCAGGCGCGACGGCAGTCCGTGTGGTGCCGTTCGTCTATTCGCAGCACATGCTCGTAGGTGAATCGAAGCCAGTCGCGCACGACGGTTCCCTCGGTGGCCAGGTCGAGAACCTCCCCGGCGCCGCCTGGGTGCGTGTCAAAGAGTTGCAGATGCCACGCACCATCCCGGTGGCGCGGCGTCAGCGTGTCGATGAGGCGCGCGTCGATGTGGCGCATGCGACTGCCCGCGACGGCGAGAGCGGCACCCAAGGAGCGCATGCATTCCATCTCGTCGAAGGTGAGGCCTGCGAGGACGGCATCGCTGATCGAAAGTTTCACGGCATCGGTGGTGCTCCAGGCCGCCAGAGAGCGATTTCGCAGGATCGTCGCAGGTTGCCCGAGATCTCGTATTGCGCTGGATTGGCACGTGCTGGCCGAGTCCTGATAGCGGCGGGGCGCCTTGTGGAGAAGGAATCCGCGGGGCAAATTGGTTTCGCCAGTCTGGGCGGGCGAGAACTCCGCCTCCGCGAATCCGCATCGTGTGCAGATCGCGAAGCCGCATTGCACTTGATTCGCTGGATTGCCGCGATTCAGCGCGAGCAGGCGTGTGCCCTCATTCGATTCCACACGCAGGCCCCGCAGTTCGTCGGGCAGGGCGATCTGCCTGGTGTTGCGGGCCGTCAAGGCCTCGAGTGGTTCGAAGATCGCATCGCCAACCTTTTCCTCATCCGTCGAAAGTGATGGTTTGTCATGCACCGATGTGGAAAATCCAAAGGCGGGCATCAGCGTTGCGCTCGAGATGACAGGGCTTCCGCATCCCTCCGTCGGGCACGCCGTGGCCTGGATCAGGCCCTCTTGGTAGTGCGCATGACCTGCGTTGCAGGTGACCACGCACCCTGAAACGCCCAGCGAGGCATCCTGGATGGCGTCCTCGCCGGTCCAGTGCCTCAGAATGCCGCGTGATGTGACGGTCTTGCCGAGCACCACGACGTCCGAGCCCGGGGCGTATTCGCGCAGTGACATGAGTCCGTCCCGGTCAAGCTTGATCTGCTCGTGTTCGACCACCGACAGCGGCAGCAGCCCGATGGGAAATCCGTAGCGCGGGAGTACCTGCTCCGAGGCCAGCCACTCGATGACTGCACGCCGGAACATGCCTACCTGGGAATGAAAGATTCCGTTTGCCCCTCGCAGGCCAGCTGGATCCGCTGCCGCCCGCTCGCGAGCGGCCGAGACGATCGTGTACTGGGTCTCCCACCGTTTCCTCGCTGCCCCGAAATCTGCGAGCACTTCGGTGATCAGTTGCTCCATGTCCAGGGGCGTGTCAGTTCCATCGGTGAAGTCGCGACACAGCCGATGAACGGCCTCCATGATCTCCTGCGGGCGTTCCTCAAGAATCCATTGAAGCATGCGTTCGAACACGGTGCCGTGATCCCGGCATTCCTGTCCGGTGTCCCAAGGGGGTGCATGGTTGCCGTACGCAAACGTCGTTGCGGGCTTGTGGAGCGGATCATGGTGAGCGTTCTGCTTGATGGGTTCGGCCTTCCCCAGAAAGTGACCGACTCTGCCAAATGCCTCCATCGCGCCGCGAGCCTGATGGGCCGAGCCGGACTGCCGCAGGCACTCGCTGAGCAGGTACGCGGCGATGTGGCGCTTCGGCAATCGTTGACGATCAGTGACGAGCCGGATCGGCAGAAGTTGCTGGCTGAGGTAGTCGCCAAACTGGTGGAAGACGGTCTGGTCGGACGGTCGGCGATTGGCATATGTCAGCACAAGAGCGGATCCGTCCGCGCGGCGACCTGCGCGACCTGCTCGCTGCACATAGTTGGCCAAGGTGGGCGGGACCGAGGCGAGGAAGACAGCGGAGAGGCCGCCGATGTCGATGCCGAGCTCCATCGTGGTGGTGCACGACAGCACGTTTCTTGCGCCCGCCATGAACAGGGATTGCACTCGGCGACCGGTGTGCACCTCAAGTTGGGCCGTGTGTTCCTCGGCCCACAGGGCCTGATCGATCGGGTTGTGCGGGACTTGCGGTGCGAGGTATGCCTGCCTGCGCCGGTGGTACCCCGGCATCGTGTCGACCTCGTGTGCGGGCCGCTCCGCGAAAGTCTCGGAGGGTATGACCCACGAGCGGCCCAGCGGCGCTCGCGGAACTACGCG
>CAYMEB010000421.1:0-3240 GCA_964389095.1 uncultured Hyphomicrobiaceae bacterium | reverse complement strand
CGTCCGACGCGACGGCCGCGCGTCTGCGCGAGGTCGCAGGTCCGCTGGACGAGGAATGCCGCCGTCGCATGGTGCGCGACGGGGTGGACCCGCACGCCGTCACCGTCCGATACTTCGCGGAGATGCGCTACGCCGGACAAGCCCATGAACTCGAGGTCGCCCTCGGCGACCGTCTGGACGACGACATCGTCGCCCGCGCGGTCGCGGGCTTCCACGAGGTGCATGTCCAGACCTACAGCCACAGCGATCCCGGCGCGCCGGTCGAGTTCGTGGCGTTGCGAACGGTGCACGCGCTCGCCTCGGAGGAGACGACGCTCGCCGGCGTCGGCCGCCGCGTGCAGGGCGCGGCGCCGGTGCCGCGCAAGCGCAGCATCTGCCTCGATGCCGACAAGGGCTTCGAGGAGGTCGATGTCTGGAGCCGCGGCGACCTGCCTGCCGGGTTCGCGTTCACGGGTCCCGCGATCGTCGAGCAGTCCGATACGACCACGCTCGTGTACCCCGGCCACGAGGCGCGGGTCGACGGACTCGGCAACATCATCATCCGCGTGCCCCTGAGCGACAGCAGATGAACCTGCTCGAGCGATGCCGCGCGCGCATCGCCGGTCGCGGCCTGCGTGTCGTGCTGCCTGAGGCGCACGACCCGCGGGTGCTGCAGGCGGCGCGCCGGCTGCGCGATGAAGGCCTGCTGCATCCGGTGCTGCTCGGGGCGACCGGAGCCGTCGCCGAGGCGGCATCCCGCGTGGACGTGACGCTCGGCGGACTCGATCTCATCGATCCCGCGGCCGCACCGCACGACGATCTGCTGGTCGCGGCCTACCTCGAGGCGCGACCGGAGACGCGACCGGGGATCGCGCAGCGGCTCGCGCGCAAGACCCTGTTCCATGCGGGGCTCATGCTGCGCGCCGGGCTCGTCGACGGCATGGTCGTCGGCGCCGATACGCCCTCGGCGCGCGTGCTCGAGGCGGCCATGATGACGGTCGGTGCCGCACCGGGTATCGCCACGCCGTCGAGCTGTTTCTTGATGGGGTTCGACGGCCGACCGGGATCCGCGACCCCAGCCGAGCTGCTGTTCGCCGACTGCGCGCTCAACATCGAGCCCGACGCCGCGCAGCTCGCGGACATCGCGATCGCCTCCGCCGACACCTGGCAGACGCTGCAGGGGCGGCCCGCCCGCGTCGCGTTCCTGTCCTTCTCGACCCGCGGCAGCGCGAAGCACCCGACCGTCGACCGCGTCGTCGAGGCCTTGGCGATCGCGCGTGCGCGACGGCCGGATCTCGCCCTCGACGGTGAACTGCAGGCCGACGCCGCCCTCTCCGAGCGGGTCGCGCGCCAGAAGATCGGCGATCCGGGCGAGGTGGCCGGCCGCGCCGACGTGCTCGTCTTCCCCTCGCTTGAGGCCGCCAACATCGCCTACAAGCTGGTGCAGTACCTCGCCGGCGCGCGCGCCACCGGTCCGTTGCTGCAGGGCTTCGCCCATCCGGTGAGCGACCTCTCGCGCGGCGCCACCGCGGACGACATCGTCGACACCGCGGTGTTGACGCTGGCGCGCGCGGCGCATGGTCAGCCGCGCTCCGCCAGCGACCGGTAGGGGCGCGGCGCGGCGCCCGAATAGACCGTCAGCGGTCGGATGAGGATGTCGTCCTCCACCTGCTCGGCGATGTGGGCGGTCCAGCCGGGGATGCGCCCGAGCGCGAACACCGGCACGAAAAGGTCCTCGGGGATGCCCTGCAGGTGGTAGACGACACCGGCATAGAAATCGACGTTCACGTTCACGCCTAGGCGGGCGTAGGGTCGCATCGCCTCGACCACGGCCTGCAGCACGGCGAACCAGCGGGGATCGCCCTTTTCGCGTGACAACGCCTCGGCACGCGGGCGCAGGTGACGTGCCCGCGGGTCTTCGACGCGGTAGACACGGTGGCCGAAACCCATGATGGGCTCACGCGCCTCGCGCTTGCGGCGCACATAGGCGGCGGCCTGCCCGGGATCGCCGATCTCGCGCACCATGTGCATCACGTCCTCGGCCGCGCCGCCGTGCGCCGGACCGGACAGCGCGCCGACGGCGGCCGTCATCGCGGCATGGAAGCCGGCGCCGGTGCCGGCCACCACCCGCGCGGCGAACGACGACGCGTTGGCGCCGTGCTCGGCGTGCAGGATGAGGTCGATGTCCATGAGACGTCCCGCCTCGGGCGAGGGTCGCTCGCCTTGCAGCAGGTGCAGGAAGCTCGCGGCGTGCGGGAGCGACGGGTCCGGTTCGACCGGCTCGAGGCCCTGACGCAGACGATGATGGGTGGCGATCAGCGTCATGGCCTGCGAGGTCAGCGCGAGGCCCTTGGCCACCAGCGCCGCGGGCGAGCGGTCGTCCGGCGACGGATCCAAAGCGCCGAGCGCCGACACCGCGGTGCGTAGCACCGACATCGGGTGCGCGCCGCGCAGGTCGGTGATCAGGGCGCGCAGCGTCGGATGCAGGACACGGTGCGCCGCGAGCTGCGCCTTCACCGCGGCGAGCTGGGCGGCGGTCGGCAGGTCGCCCGCCAACATCAGGTGGCAGACCTCCTCGAAGGTCGCATGCTCGGCGAGGTCGTGGATCGAATAGCCGCGGTACCGCAGCTCGCCCGCGCGTCCGTCGATGTCGCTGATGCCCGAGCGGGCGAAATGCACCCCCTTGAGGCCGCGTTGCACGCGGACCTCTTCGGCGGTGCCGGCGGCATCGGCCGCACCCGCGCGTGCTGTCTCAGGGGCGCTCATCGTCGGGGTCGTCCCGTGTTCAATACTCGGCCAAAGATTCACGCAGCCGCGCCGCGATCTCCTCGATGTGTGCGGGCTCGGCGATGAACGCCGGCGCGATGATGGCGACGTCGCCGGTGGTCTTGACGTGCAGGCCGCGGTCGAAGAGCTTGCCCTGCAGTTCGGTGCCCCGCGCGCCGGGCGACTTGCCCGGGTGCAGTTCGACGCCGGCGAGCAGTCCGTAGCCGCGGACGTCCTTCACCACCGGCAGGTCCTGCAGCGCGAACATCGCGTCCTGGAAGGCGGGCACCAGCGAACGGGCGCGCTCGAAGAGCCGTTCCTTGCGGTAGATCCCGAGGGTGGCGATGCCCGCCGCGCAGGCTGCGGGATGCGCCGAATAGGTGTAGCCGTGGAAGAACTCGGTGACCCCCTCGGCGGCGTCGTCGAGGATGGTCCGGTAGATGTCGTCGCGGACGGCGATGGCGCCCATCGGCTGCGCGCCGTTGGTGAGCGCCT
>CAYMEB010000420.1:0-3240 GCA_964389095.1 uncultured Hyphomicrobiaceae bacterium | reverse complement strand
GAAGTTGGCGAAGGTGACGATCAGCGAGAACAGCGCGGTGATGGCAATGATGTTGCGCATCATCGGCAGGGTCACGTACCAGATGCGCTGCCACCACGTGGCGCCGTCGATCGACGCCGCCTCGTAGAGCTGCTCGGGCACCGACTTCAGCGCCGCGAGGTACATGATCATGAAGAACGGCGAGCCGATCCAGACATTGACCAGGATCACCGAGAAGCGCGCCCACTCCGCTTCTCCGGTCCACGGAATGCGGTCGATGCCGAAATGAGCGAGTATCCAGTTGAAGGCCGAATAGGACGGATCAAACAGCCAGAGCCAGGCAAGCGTGCTCATGGCCGGGGGAATGACCCACGGTACCAGCAACATGCCGCGCCACTTTCGTTGGCCCTTGGTCGGGATGTTGTGCACGAAGTGGGCGACCACGAAGCCGATGATCGCCTTGAAGATCACCGCGGTGATCGCGAACAGGCACGACTGGAAAACGATGTCCCAGAAGGTCGCGCGCTTGAACAGGAATTCGAAATTTCCGAAGCCAACGAACTTCGTCATCGACTTGTTCAGCATGGCCAGCCACACCGCGTAGCCTGCCGGGTACGCCACCAGGATGGCGATCAGGAGGATCAGCGGGAGCGCCATCACGAAGGCGATGGTCGACTTACGCTGCACGAGCTTGTGCAGACTGCTGCGGCGGTCACCGGTGAGCGTGGCGGAACTTGGGGCGGCGATATCGGCCATGGCGTTCTCCGTGCCTATCTTGCCGTGCTGAAACCGGAAGGACGCCGCCCTGGGGCGACGTCCTTCTCTGTTGCCTACGCGACTAGTTACGCATGAAGCCTTCGAGTTCGCTCGATGCCCAATCCAACGTCTTTTCCATGGCCTCGCCCTTGTAGTGGCGCACGGCCATTTGGGTCATCAGACCTTGGTTGTAGATCTGCGCGGCGATCTTGTGCGGCGCCGGTGCCGCGGCGATCGACAGTGTCTGATGGTTGTGTGGGTTCGGATAGTGGTAGAGCGTGCCCTTCGGCGGCCCTTCCTCGGCCCAGGTCTTGAAGGTAGTCAGTTTCTCGAAAGACGGCAGATCGTAGCCGCCTGACGCCACGACCATGGCCTCAGCCGACGCCGGCTGCGACAAATGGGTGAGCAGGCTCTTGGCTGCCGGCACGTTCTTGCTGAAATTCCAGACGCACCAGAAGAACGGCAGGAAGGGTCCGAAACGGCCCTTAGGACCGGCGGGGAAGCCGTGTGTCCAGCACTGCTCGGCGACCTGCGGCGCGTCGCGCCTGGCGACAGCCCATGCACTCGGCGGGTTCATGATCATCGCGCCATTACCCGAAACGAGCCACTTATTGTTAGAAGCGTCATCCCAGGCCGGGACGTCGGTCGGCAGGAAGGCCATCAGCTTCTTGTAGTAGTCCAGCGCCTGGCGAACTTGATCGTTCTTGACGACAATATCGCCCTTCGCATTGACCACGACCGCGCCGAACGCATGAAAAATCGCTCCTGCGGTGTCGACGCTATCGGACGTCGTGCCGAGCCCGATGCCGAACGGCTTGCCGCCCTTGTGACAGGCTTCTGCGGCCTTAAGAAACGCATCGAGCGTCCAGGCGTCGGCCTTCGGCGGCGCGCCGGCCGGATACATGGCCTGAATATCGATGCCGGCAAGGCTCTTCATCAGATCGATTCGGGAGCATGGCCCCTTGATCTGGCTGCCGACGGTGGCCGGAATTCCGAGCCATTTTCCACCGATCTTTCCGAGATATTCGACAGTCGCATTTACGTTGCCGTTTTGCTTGATCAACGGCTCCATCACATCATTCACTGGCACCAATTGGTCCGCATATTGGGCAGGCAGCCAAGTGTTCTGAGCGATGATGTCATGACCCGACTTGGCCTGAGCCTCGGCAGCGGTTGTCAGCAGCAGCTTGTTGCCCTGCGACGTGATGAAGTCGATCGAGACTTCTACTTTTTCCTTTTCTGCCCATTCCTTGATGAGTTTCTCGGTGGCTCCGTTTGCATTGGGAACCCAATGGTCCCAAAAGCCGATCGAGAGCTTTCCTGCCGCGTGGGCGCCGCGCACGAATGGCGCAGCAACCATGGCCGTGGATAACGCAGCAGTGCCGCCCACAAAACGACGACGACTGACTTTCCTGGAAGTCATGCTTGTTCCTCCTTAGTGCCAGCCCGACAGCCGGCTGATTCATTGTCCGCGTTGCCGCGGCATTGGCCTTCAACGAAGCCTTGTCGCGGATGCTATGCATAAGCCTGCGGGCAAGCAATGCATTTTCGCCCAACCACACTCAGGTACTGCGTTTGACAGTCATGGTGCCTCCCCGGATGCTCCGCCCCGCCTGACCGAGAGCCTGGGAGAGAAATCGTGCGGCAAATCCGTGTAAAATGGGACCTGACCTGAGATGCGCGATTCGCCCCTACCCAATCCCTGGCTCGCCGCCGTCGAGCCTTCACCCATCGGCGAGACCAAGCGCTGGATTCTCGGCCGCACGTTTCCCGCAGACCGGCCTCTGATCGACCTCAGTCAGGCGGTCCCCGGCTATCCGCCGGCCCTGCAGTTGCGCCAGCATCTCGGCAAGCTGCTGCTCGACCCGACGATGCATGGTTACACGCCGATCCTCGGCATTCCGACCTTGCGCGAGGACTACGCCGCCCACTTGTCGGGATTCTATGGCGCCTCGATCGCGGCATCGGAAGTCGGCATCACGTCCGGCTGCAACCAGGCCTTCTGCCTGGCCTTGATGAGCATCGCCCGCGCCGGCGATCAGGTGATCCTGCCCCGGCCGCACTACTTCAATCACGACATGTGGATGCGCATGCAGGGCGTCGAGCCGGTATCGCTCGACTTCCGGCCGGATTCTGGCGGCGTGCCCGACGCCGAGGACGCCGAACGGCTGATCACGGACAAGACGCGTGCGATCGTTCTGATCTCGCCCAACAATCCCACCGGTGCGGTCTATCCGGCTGCGACCATCCATGCCTTCTACGAACTCGCCAAAAGGCGCGGCCTCACGCTGCTGCTCGATGAAACCTACAAGGACTTCCTGCCCGAGGGCACGCGTCCGCACGAGCTGTTCGGGGATCCTGACTGGCGCGGCACGCTTGTTCACCTCTACAGCTTCTCGAAGGTCTTCGCGCTGACCGGCTACCGGGTAGGCGCAGTGACTGCCGGCTCAAGGCTGATGGCCGAGATCGAAAAGGCGATGGACTGCGTGTCGATCTGCCCGCCGC
>CAYMEB010000419.1:0-3243 GCA_964389095.1 uncultured Hyphomicrobiaceae bacterium | reverse complement strand
ATCGGATACTGCTTTCCGGCGTGTCGCCACCTGCTCGGCTTGAGCGATGCGTTGCGACTTTCGCGATCGGTTCTCGGTGACGCCGGCGACACGCTTTTCGGCTTCCTCGTCTCCACCAGTCAGCGTAGTGAAGATCGTATAAACTCCGATTGCGGCAGCAACCGCAATCAGAGCTATGACGAGCAACCGAATGGTTTCTGGATTATCGAGACTGATCATTTCTCACCGAGAGGGTTACCATTGCGGTCCTTGACTTCGGCCGCGGAGAGTGCGGCCGACAGTTTGTCGGTCAGTCCATAATATTGGGTCCTCGACGAACCGAGTGGGTTGTGGTCCCGGCTGCTGAGCGGTCGGAGTGCGGCTTGATCCTGATGGCAGAGCATAGGCCGTGATGGCGGACGGCGGTCAAGGACGCGCACTTGCGCGCCCCTTGGGGGCCTGTCCTTGAGGGCCGGCCGGCATCACGGCACACTGGCGGCCAGGATCGATCCAGCCCCACCTCGCCAGCCGAGGGCCAGACGAGAGCCACATGCGCGACACCGACCTTTTCCAGCTTGCGCTCGGCATCACCTCGCCGTGGTTCGTTGCCTCGTCCGCATTCGATGCCGCCAAGCGCCGCCTCGACATCCAGATCGACTTCAAGGCGGGCAGCCGCTTCGACTGCCCGGATTGCAAAGCCGCCGGCTGTACCGTGCACGACACGGTCGAGAAGACGTGGCGCCATCTCGACTTCTTTCAGCATCAGGCGTTTCTCACCGCACGCACGCCCCGTATCACGTGCACAAAGTGCGGCGTACGCCTCGTTGCTGTGCCGTGGGCTAGGCCCGGCTCTGGCTTCACGCTGCTGTTCGAGGGCTTCGCCATGGCGCTCGCCATGCACATGCCCATCCGAACCGTCGCCGGTTTCCTCAAGATCACCGACCAGCGCATGTGGCGCGTCGTCTTCCACTACGTCGGCGCGGCGGTCGCCCGCATGGATCTCTCGCGCGTCAAACGCGTCGCCATCGACGAGACCGCCGCAAAACGCGGTCAGGACTACATCACGCTCGTCGCCGACATCGATGATCGCCGCGTCGTGTTCGTCACCGACGGCCGCGGCGCCGATACCATCAGTCGGTTTGCTGATCATCTCGAGAGCCACGGCGGCGATGCCTCTCACATCAAGCAGGCCTCCATCGACATGAGCCCCGCCTTCATCGCCGGCGTCACCGAGAACCTCACCGAGGCCGAGATCACCTTCGACCGCTTCCACGTCATGAAGCTCATCGGCGACGCCGTCGACGAGGTTCGGCGAGGCGAGGTGAAGGACAGGCCGGAGCTCAAGGGAACCCGCTACGTCTGGGCCAAGAACCAGCCCAACCTCACCTCGAAGCAGGCCGACGTGCTGGCCGCTCTCAGCACGACGAACCTCAAGACGGCACGCGCCTGGCGAATGCGCCTCGCCTTCCAGGACATCTATGCGCAGCCGTCCCGGCCCTGGGGCGCGCTGTTCCTCGATCGATGGATCGGCTGGGCCAAGCGCTCGCGTCTGCAGCCCATGAAGGCCGTCGCACGGACGATGGAGAAGCACCGTGACGGCATCCTCGCCTGGTTCGACAGCCGCATCTCAAACGGCCTCATCGAGGGCATCAACTCCCTCGTCCAGGCCGCCAAGGCCAAGGCGCGCGGCTACCGAAACAAAGAGACATTGAAGGCCGTAACCTACATGGTCGCCGGCAAGCTCGACCTCAAGCTACCCAGGACGTTCCCCAGTTTTCGGGGTGTTTTCCGGTCAAGCTCTTGAATCGACTCTGTGATCGGCGCCGGGCAAGTGGAACGGCCCGTTTTTGGGGAGACTTCCTGCGGCAGGGTGGCCCGCCGGGATGAGCTAGGATGCGGGTTGCGACACCACTGCAACCCCAGCCAAAGCCCGGAGGGCCGGCCCCATGATAGCGCAGACCGCGGTCAAGGTGCGCGAGCAGCTCGACGCATTTTCGGGGAGACTCTCTTCGGGGCTGAGCAAGCCCGCGCGCCGTTTCGTTCGGGAGGCCCTCTACGGCATCGCTGCCCGCGGCAGTGTGAAGCTCTCCGAGATCGGGAGGGCGCTGGAGGAGCCGATCGCGCTCATCAAGACCGAGACGCGGCTGTCGCGGAACCTGAAGCGACCCGAGCTGGCCGAGATCGGCGACGCGGTGCTCGCGGAGGGCGCCGGCCGGATCGGCGAGCGCACTTTGTTGATCCTCGATCTATCCGACATCACAAAGCGTTACGCGGAGAAGATGGAGCACCTTGCAAGGGTGCGCGACGGCTCGGAAGGGACGATCGCGGACGGCTACTGGACCGCGCACGTGGTCGGCGTCGAGAACGAGGACAACACGATCTTCCCTCTGTATGCGTCGCTCTGGTCGCAGGAGGCGCCCGATTTCGTCTCCGAGAACGAGGAGATCCTCGCCGCGGTGCGCACGGTGGCGACCGCCTGTCACGGCCGTGGCGTCTGGGTGATCGACCGCGGCGGCGACCGGGGCGAGCTCTACGCGCCGCTGATCGAGGAGGGCCACGCCTTCGTCGTGCGCAACAAGGGCGACCGGCATCTGCTGATCGGACATTCGCCGGCCGGCACCGCAAGGGGCGAGACCGAGGCGCTGGCATTGAGCTGCCCGATGCACTTCGCCACCCACATCGTCCGGGAGCAGGCGGGCCAGGAGGTCTCACACAGGCTCGACTATGGCTTCCGCCCGGTGCGCCTGCCCGCCCATCCGAGGACGCCGCTGTGGCTCGTCGTGGTCAGAGGCCTGGGCGAGAAGCCATTGATGTTGCTCACCAACATTCAAGTAAAGCGCAACCGCAAATCGCTCTGGTGGATGGTCGCGGCCTACCTCACGCGGTGGCGCATAGAGGAGACCATCCGCTTCATCAAGCAGAGCTACGAGCTGGAGGACATCCGTGTCCTGAGCTATCGGCGGTTGCGAAACATGGTGGTCCTGGTCAATGCCGTGGCCTACTTCACCACCAGCGTGATCGGCACACGGATGAAGCTGGAGATCCTGGCAACGCACCTGATCAAGGCGTCCAAGCGCTTGTTCGGCATACCGGATTTTCGATACTACGCCATCGCCGACGGCATCCGCGAGGTATGCGCGCGCTCACCCCGCCGCGCCCCCAGACCGCCCGACGACATGCCCCAGCTCGCCTTCGGCTTCCCCTAAAGGAATGGGGAAGGTCCTCCAAGCTACCCACCTGAAACGTCGGCGAGCCTCATTTATC
>CAYMEB010000418.1:0-3252 GCA_964389095.1 uncultured Hyphomicrobiaceae bacterium | reverse complement strand
GTGATCAGTGTCGTCGCCGAGAATCTTCACCTCGCCGCCGCCCACAACTGTGACCAAGATCGAGGTTTCCACGTCGCGAATTACCTGTTCGATCCTGACGTTCTCGCCGAGAAGTGCTCCACCCTCGTCCATGAGGCCCGCCAGTTCTGCGCACCGATACACGCGCTCCCGAATCTGCTCGACGGTATACGGAGGATTTCGCATTGCCGCAAGCGCCATGGTGCGAATAGCCCGCTCCTCATCGTTAAGCATTGGTTGCCTCCATCGTTCGATTACTCACCATGCTTTACACATTCCTTTGGGTGAAAGAAGGCATCAATGAGGTCAGGGTACTCGCTGAACGGTTCGGTGAATCGGAGATCCTCTTCAATCGATGACAGCGAGTCACCCTTGCTCGTCCGCGCTTTCGTGATGAAGTCAAGGAGATCGCGTAGCATGGCCTCCTCCTCATCGCCCACGCCGTATCTCTTCTCGTCGTCACGCGGCACTCCCCGAAGGAGGCCCAGCGGCAGCGTCGAGACGATCATGCGCAGGATCCGCGAGAACTGTGCTTTCTGGCCCGTTTCGAGCCCCCCCGAGAACGCCTTGATGAGGGAGTGATTCGCATTGATCTTGAACTTTCCCCGGCCCTCGAGCAGATCTGGGGCCTCCCACACCAACTCCAGCTCCCTCGCCCTGGGGCAGACACAGGGTCTCTGGCTACACGTCCTGCACCACGTGCGCACCCTGTGGCGATAGCGCGTGGCGGCTGGGCCGCGAACGCGCCGCGCGATCTGCTCCAGTTGGGAGCGCGATCGGGGTGGAGGGGTGACCGATGACTTGGTGACGTCGAGCAGCCAATCCGTGTCCGTGGTGTTGTCCAGATCGATCGCGATCCGAGCCAATTTCGTGTGCTCATCCGGCTGCGGGCTGAGACCGAGATAACCGCCGAAGGTAAGCAGTCGGTCGAGCCGATACACGTAGAAGCCCTGGAGTTGGTTCCAGCGGCCACGTCCCGTCGCCTCCCACGCTTCGAGCGCCCCATCGGCCCTCGCTTCGCGTTCTGTCGGCAACACATACCCGACGACCCTGGCGACGCCGCTCGGCAAGTCGAGGTGCTGCTGCTCGACCATCATGACCTGCCCCTGGACTGGGTAGCGCTCGAGAAATGGATCCCATGGCACGAGCTCACGGTCGTTCACGTGGATTCGAAGTCTCGGTCCACCATCAGGCCCTAGTCCGGACATGAAACGGTGGAACACCATCCCCAGGTGTTGCTCTACCCGCTCGAACGTCGCATCGAAGTCATCGACACTCCTGAGGTCCTCATCGACGCCGAGGAGCCGGTCGAGTTTCTCCCAGCGCACCAAGGTCCCGCTTGTCCCCTTGATGAGCTTCCGATGGGCTCGCACGGAAGCGTCGGAGTCGCGACTGGGGATCCACCTGCCGCCATTGTCATTAAGTTCATCAACGTCCCAGCCGAGATTCAAGGCCGTCCCATCGCGTACGGTCGTGACCGTGAACCTTCGGCACTGGGAAAGCGACGCTGTCTTCAGGCCGAGGCCGAATCGCCCGAGGTCGGCCGGCCCTCTCGGCGCACTCGGGCCCATTCCGGCGAACCGCAGAGCACCCTCCAGCGTTGCCTTATCCATTCCGACACCGTCGTCCACGATCTCGACGGCAGGTCGACCATCGTTCCACCTCGAGTAGACGAAGACGTTCCGGCAGCCAGCGGTTATCGAGTTGTCGATCAGGTCGGCAATCGCCGATTCCGCTGAGTAGGAGAACGCCCGCAACGACTCGACCAAGGCCGCAGGATCCGGTCCGAGTTCCTTGAATTCTTTCATTCCAGCCGCCCCCACGGCAGCGGAATCCTAGCCCATCAGCGCATCACCGACGGACGGTTGAGGAATTCACTGTAGGGGACCCATGGTGCGGATCAGGCACGGGAAGGTGCTCAACGATCGACTCGGCAATTGCCTTGATCACGGGGACGGCCACGCTGTTGCCGAACTGCCTATAGGCCTGCGCGTCGCTGACGGGGATGATGAATTCCTCCGGAAAGTCTTGGAGACGAGCGGCTTCGCGTGGCGTCAACTTCCGGGGGTTCTTGTCGAGTCCCTGGCTGACGAGGATCTCCGAGCCATCCTTGTAGTAGCGGGCCGAGATGGTGTTCGTGCGGACGGAATCTGCGTTGACCAAGCCGTAGCCGAATCCGTTACCCCGACGCCGGTGTGACTCGAGCCGACGCTGATGCCCAGCCCACAGACGATCGGAGATCGTGTACCTCGGTGGCACGGACTTCTCCAGGATGTCGCCCACCCTTGTGGGAACGCAGGGGGGCTCGGGGAACACGAACCTACGGGGATTCGGTCGGTCCTTCCGGAGTGCGACGATGAACACCCTCTCCCGATTCTGGGGCACCCCGAAGTCGGCTGCGTTGAGCACATCCGTCTCGACGTCATGCTCCTCTTCAAGGATCTCCTTGATCCGCGAAGTCAGTGCGGAAACCGTCAAAGGCTCAGGTCGACTCACTTCGGTTTCTGCAACCTCTGAATGCCGGTGGCTTTGCCCGTCGCCTCGTCCACGTCGATCACCACCCCATCCAACTGAATCCCGCCGGTGGCCAGATGCATTTTCACCGGCATCAAAGTTTTGAACCGGTCCACGATGAAGTTTTTCTCCCGCCCGATGACCGAGTCATGCGCTCCGCAAAAACCCGCATCCGTGATGTAGGCCGTGCCCCCGGGCAGGATCTTTTCATCCGCCGTCTGCACATGGGTGTGGGTGCCGACCACCGCCGAGACCTTTCCGTCCATCGCATGGCCAAAGGCAATTTTTTCCGAGGTTGTCTCGGCGTGAAAATCCACCAAAACGGCACGCGTTTCCCGGTGAATCTCCTCCAGAATGGGATCCATCAGGAGAAAAGGATTATCGACGTCCGCCTTCATAAAGGTCCGGCCCATGGCGTTGACCACGCCCAGTTTTTTTCCGTTTCCATTGACCACGATCCATCCCTTGCCCGGACAAGTGGCGGGAAAGTTGAACGGCCGGATCAAGCGGGGCTCCTCGGCAAAGAAACTCATGATCTCCCGCTGATCCCAGCAGTGATCCCCCAGGGTGATCACATCCACTTTGGCCCGAAAAATGTCGTAGGCGAGCTTGGGCGTGATTCCGTTTCCGCCGGCCGCATTCTCGCCGTTCACGACAATAAAATCAGGGGCAAACTCCTCGATGAGTTGGGGCATCAGCTCCTTGAGAGCATCCCGCCCG
>CAYMEB010000417.1:0-3259 GCA_964389095.1 uncultured Hyphomicrobiaceae bacterium | reverse complement strand
CGACAGCAAGCCGGAAGAGCTCGACGAGATCGATCGCCGGGCGATCCAGCTCAAGATCGAGCGGGAAGCACTCAAGAAGGAGCAGGACGCGGCCTCTCGCGACCGGCTGGGCAAGCTCGAGCAGGAGCTGGCCAACCTCGAGGAACGCTCGCGCGCGCTCACCGAGCGTTGGACGGCGGAGAAGGGCAAGCTCGGCGCCGCCACCAAGATCAAAGAAGAACTGGATGCCGCGCGCAACGAGCTGGAGCAGGCGCAGCGCAGGGGCAACCTCGGCCGCGCCGGCGAGCTGACCTACGGCGTCATCCCTGGGCTCGAGAAGAAGCTCAAGGAACTCGAAGCCGGAGACGGCAAGCAGGCGATGCTTCAGGAGGCAGTTACGCCGGACAACATCGCGCAGGTGGTCTCGCGCTGGACAGGCGTTCCAGTCGACAAGATGCTCGAGGGCGAACGCGAGAAGCTACTGGCGATGGAGAAGGCGATCGGCAAGCGCGTGATCGGCCAGGAGGATGCGGTCGTCGCCGTATCCACCGCGGTTCGCCGCGCGCGCGCAGGCCTGCAGGACCCCAACCGTCCGATCGGCTCGTTCATGTTCCTCGGACCGACCGGTGTCGGCAAAACCGAATTGACGAAGGCGCTGGCCGCATTCCTCTTCGACGACGAGCAGGCGATGGTCCGCATCGATATGTCCGAGTACATGGAGAAGCACTCCGTGGCCCGGCTCATCGGTGCCCCCCCGGGCTATGTGGGCTACGACGAGGGCGGCGCCCTCACCGAGGCCGTGCGGCGCCGGCCCTACCAGGTCGTGCTGTTCGACGAGGTCGAGAAGGCGCATCCGGACGTCTTCAACGTCCTGCTGCAAGTCCTCGACGACGGCCGCCTGACAGACGGCCAGGGCCGCACTGTCGACTTCAAGAACACCTTGATCATCCTCACCTCGAACATCGGTGCGGAGTATCTGGTGGCCGCGAAGGACGACAAGGGCTTCGAGGAGGCCAAGGCGCTCGTGCTCGCAGAGGTCAAGACGAAGTTCCGGCCAGAGTTCATCAACCGGCTTGACGAGATCATCATGTTCCACCGGCTCAAGCGCGCGCAGATGGCGGCGATCGTCGACATCCAGCTCGGCCGGCTGCAGAAGCTGGTCGCCGATCGCAAGATCACGCTGGCGCTCGACGAGGCCGCGCGAACCTGGCTGGCCAATCGGGGTTACGATCCGGCCTACGGCGCTCGCCCGTTGAAGCGCGTGATCCAGAAGTCGGTCCAGGACCCGCTCGCGGAGGCGATCCTCGCCGGCCGCATCAAGGATGGCGACACGGTCGCAATCTCCGTGCGCGACGGCGCACTGGTGCTGAACGGCGAGGCGATCAGGGCCGCCGCCTGAAACCCGTGAAGGATACGAGGACGCCGGCCGGCGGAGACATCTTCGCCGGCCGCATGTTTTCCGCGACACCCGCCCGGCCCAGGCTGACGAGGCCGCGAACGGGACCCGCCAATCGACGCGTCTCCCCGACCCAGCCGGCGCACGCGCGGCGAGCAGATGGCGTTCGTGCCCTGGTCGAGCTCGCAAGTTCGGAAGTAGGAGACGCCTCAGCGCTTCGGCTTCGGCAGGTCGTCGAGCGAGGAGATGTACCACTCCTCCGCCTTGACGATCGCCGGGTTCTCGCCGTTGGCGTAGATCCAGCTGTCGACCGCCCAGCGCTGCCCGCCGGGGCTCGCCGGAACAGCCATGGCGCCGGCCACAGCCGTCCCGTTCGCGGATTTCTTGATCTTGCCCTTCGCCGCGACGCCCGCGAACGGTTTCTCCACCAGCACGGCCGTCCAGTGTGTCCAGCCTTCGATGCCGCGCAGGTAGTTCTCCTTGGCGAACGGCACGCCCACCGTGTGATGGCGGATCAGCCCCGCATTGGCGAGCACGGTCAGATAGCTCGTGGTGTTGGTCGCCTCGTCGACACAGTCCTGCTGCGTGGGATCGCCCGAACCCGCGAAATCCATGCCGGCACGGTCGCTGCTCGTGCCGATCGCCTCACCGACTCGCGTCTCGATCCAGCCGATCGCATAGGCCACGGCCCGCCGCTCCTGCTCGGGTGTATCGGCCTCCTTGCCGCGCGTCTTGCGCATCAGCTCGGCGAGAGTCGCGATGTCCTTGTCGGTGAAACGGAACTTGGTCTGCTGGCGGCATCCGTAGGCATGACAGACGTGCACCGTCATGCCCTCGGGCTTGGGCACGGAGAAGGTCGCGTAGTGCAGTGCCTCGGTGCCGAAGCCCTCGTGGGTGCAGCCCGCAAGACCTCCGGCCGCGAGTGCGGCCAGTGCTGCTGCTGCCACTTTGGCGAAAACGGTCCGCACGGCTCCTCCTCCCGCGGCACCGGCCGCAGGCTCTCTTCCGGTTCTGTGCACTGATTCGCCCGCCCGCGGCTCGATTGAGACGGCACCGCTTTTGGATTACTTTGCCCCCATGACCGAAATCACACGCAAAACGGGCACCGTCCACGTCGTCGGCGGCGGGTTGGCGGGCTCGGAGGCTGCATGGCAGATCGCCCGCTCCGGCATTCCCGTGGTGCTCCACGAAATGCGCCCGGTACGCATGACCGAGGCCCACAAGACCGAAGGGCTGGCGGAGCTGGTCTGCTCGAACTCGTTCCGTTCCGACGACTGGCAGAACAATGCCGTCGGCCTGTTGCATGAGGAGATGCGGCGTCTGGGCTCCCTCATCATGACGATGGGCGACCGCCACAAACTTCCCGCCGGCGGCGCCCTGGCCGTCGATCGTGACGCGTTCTCCCAGGCCGTCACGGCCGAACTCGCCGCCCACCCGCTGGTGACCATCGAACGCGGCGAAATCGCCGCCCTGCCGCCGGCCGAATGGGACAGCGTGATCGTCGCGACGGGGCCGCTGACCTCGCCGCCGCTCGCCGGTGCGATTCGCGCGCTCACCGGGGAGAGCGAACTCGCCTTCTTCGACGCGATCGCTCCCATCGTCCACGCGCATTCGATCGACGAGACCATCGCCTGGCGGCAGTCGCGATACGGCAAAACCGGCCCGGCCGGAACCGGCGCCGACTACATCAATTGCCCCCTCGACAAGCCGACTTACGACGCCTTCGTCGATGCCCTGCTTGTGGGCGAGAAGACCGCGTTCAAGGAATGGGAGGCCGACACGCCCTATTTCGACGGCTGCCTGCCGATCGAAGTGATGGCGGAGCGGGGACGCGAGACCCTGCGACACGGTCCCATGAAGCCCGTGGGCCTCGACGATCCGCGC
>CAYMEB010000416.1:0-3264 GCA_964389095.1 uncultured Hyphomicrobiaceae bacterium | reverse complement strand
GTTTCTCGATAGTGAAGCAGTGGCGGCCCGGTTGTATTGGTGATGGTGACAGTGAGCGGGCCCCTGTTGTAGGTCCAGTGGTTATGGGAGGGCTGGTTGGTGTTGGGTGGTCCAGTGCTGGTGGTACTGGGCCCTCTCTGTCAAGCTTCTTGTTGCCTGCTTGATGTATCGTAACTGTGAGCAGGGCGAGAACGTGAGAAGGAATGATGTCTGCTTCTACTGTTTCGGGTGTGGGTAGCGCCGGGTCGGGTGAGGTCCGTGGTCGTCGGGTGTACTCGGCGGAGTACAAGGCCCGGATCCTTGATGAGATCGATCGGTGCCGTGATCGTGGCGGTGTGGGGGAGATCTTGCGTCGGGAGGGCTTGTACTCGTCGTTGATCGACGCGTGGCGTAAGCAACGCAACCGGGGCGGGGTGAGCGCGTTGGGTTCGGGACCTGGCCGCAAGGCCGCGGACCGTACAGCGCGTGAGCTCGCCGAGCTGCGTCGCCGTGTCGGCGAGCTCGAGGACCAGCTGGCGACGGCGAACGAGTTGATCGAGGCGCAGGGAAAAGTCTCGGCGCTCTTGCAGGACATGTCCCGCAAGAGCGCCAGTCCGAGCTGAACGACATGCTCGACGCGTAGATCCAGGTGTTCGCCCCGATGGTCGGCGCGCAGCGGGCCGCTCCCGCGTTCGGGGTGAACCCGCGCACCTGGCGGCACCGCCGCCAACAAGCCGCCGGCCGGGGACGTGACCGGTCCCGGCCGCCACGACCACGACCCATGCCGCCCTCCACGCTGTCCGAAGTCGAGAAAGATGCCGTGGTGGCGGTGTTGTGCGAGCCGCGTTTCGCTGATCTCGCCCCCGCCCAGGTGTACGCGGCGCTGCTCGACGAAGGGGTGTATCTGTGCTCGGAACGCACCATGTACCGGGTCCTCGCGCAGCGGGGCCTGGTCAATCAACGCCGACGGGGCGGCCACCAACGAGCTGGCGCCTACGGGGTGCCCCGGCTTGAGGCGACGGGCCCGAACCAGTGCTGGACCTGGGACATCACCAAGCTCCGCGGCCCCGTCCCACGGACCTGGTTCTTCCTCTACGCCATCATCGACATCTACTCCCGCAAGCTCGTGGGCTGGACCATCGCCGATCGCGAGTCCGAGACCATCGCCAAGCACCTCATCGCGGCGACGTGCCGCCGGCACGGGATCGATCGCGGCCAGCTCACCATCCACGCCGACCGCGGGTCGCCGATGATCGCCAACTCCGTCGCTGATCTGCTCTGCGCGATGGGCGTCACCAAGTCCCACAGTCGACCGCGGGTGTCCAACGACAACCCCTACATCGAAGCCCAGTTCAAGACGCTCAAGTACCGGCCCGACTTCCCTGACCGCTTCGCCGACATCGCAGCCGCCAGGTCCTGGATGCGCCGCTACGAACACTGGTACAACCGGGTCCACTACCACTCCGCTATCGGCTACCAGCGGCCCGCCGACCTCCACGACGGCACCCACCACACCATCACCGCCCGCCGCGCCGAGGTCCTGCAACGCGCCTACCAACAACGACCCGACCGGTTCCGCCAACCACCCAAACCCCCCACCGTCCCAGCGGTCGCCTGGATCAACAAGCCAACCATCCAAACCGCATGAAACCCCGGCAACAACACCTTGACAGGTTCCGCTAGTCGATACCGGGGTGGTCATCGCAGATCTGAGTGTCGATACGGAACTATACGCATACGGATTCACGCGCTACCCCGACCACAGTTCCGCCAAGCCGGACGAGTTGCTCGTCGGAATGGTCAAGCAGAACGGGAAATCGAGGAACCTCGATCGCGTAAATGCGCGAGCACAAGGATGTTGATTGAGGTCGGCTCAGTTCAACCAAACCGACCTGTCTGGCCTAGGGGGGTGTTCGAAGGTTTGCCGGTTCCCCGAATTGAGCAACCTGATCCCGTGGAGGAAACGAAAGGAGCAAGTTCGCTTTGCAGCGGAAGTCGTCAGTATCGTCCCTGGTCCCCGCAGGTGCGGGGGCCAGTACCGTGATCATCCAAACTTATCTCATCGATCGAAAGTACAAGGACGCTGCGGTAGGGACAGCCACCTTGGCCGTAACGTCGGTTGGCGGTCGCGCAACGGTTGAAATAATCCAGTCGACCGGACGTCTTGTGGGGACCCAGGGAAAATTGGCAATCGACTTCAGTTGGAACGTCTTTAGCGGGATGTTCACCGGATTTGACTGGTCAGCTTCTGGTGAGCCCGGGCCTGGTGAGCCGCCTCGGCCCAGTGGCAGTAGTGCTGGATGTTGCAGGACGACGTCCGGCCTTCCGTGGTCACCCGGCCAGTTCTTCCCGTGAACTCCGTCGAACGAAGCCTTCATCTTGAGGCACGGGTACCGCACCGCTGGCTCTGGAACCTGTTGCTCGGCAGCCGACCCCGAATCAGAGGTCACCGCGCTGATCTTGGCGACGAAGCCATCCGATGGGGTAGCAATGACATCGCCATTACGCCTGACAAATCGACAGTCCTTACACTGTATACAACTACGCTCTTCAGGAGGGAGTGCAACGTTGCCACCATCGCAATCGATCCGGCCGTCTTGCGCCAGGGCCCGAGACTGGAGTACAAAGCCTCGATATCGGCCGCATTTTGGGATGACCCGGGCTCAGCGTCGTTGACCCTGCATCTGGGCGCTGATGCGTAGCAACCAAAGCGACCTCACCGGACAGTTCTGTGTCTTCGGGACACACCGCGGAAAGGGAAGGGGGTGTCGGGGGAGCAGTGTCAAACAGGCTCGCCATGCCGTCGTGAACGTGGCAGTCGGGGTCGGTGTTGGCACTGGCGTGGTCGCGTGCGTTGTCTCTGTCGCCTGCGGTGTTGCCGCCGGGGCCGGAATAGTTGTCGGCGGCGCTGCTGCGGGCGTGGCCGCGCACAAGGCATCGGATGCCATCGTCGACGACGACGTCAACGACCTGAGCTGGCGAGAGGCCGTCGCATCGTCGACTCGCTCCGCCGTGACTGGTGGCATCTCCGGAGCAGCCTGCGCGTCGCTGGCAGGCGTCGGGTGCCTGTCCATGGTCACGGGCCAGCCACATACGGCCTCGTACTACGCCGCGACTTGGATGTGGTCGAATCTCATTGGTGGGGTCGTCGGAACCATAGCGTTTAACGTCTACGCTTGGCTTGGTTCAGCTGGGACGAGGAACTGAATGCTCGACTCCGACGACCGGCGTATTCAACAGAGCATGCGTGCCCAAGTTTCTATCTCGAACATAGTGTACGAAAAG
>CAYMEB010000415.1:0-3272 GCA_964389095.1 uncultured Hyphomicrobiaceae bacterium | reverse complement strand
GGCGGACTCGTTCGGCATGATCCGCGGCGGTCATATCAACCTAGCGATCCTCGGCGCGATGCAGGTCTCCGAGAACGGCGACCTCGCCAACTGGATGATCCCCGGCAAGATGGTGAAGGGCATGGGCGGCGCGATGGACCTCGTCGCCGGCGTCGAGCGGGTCGTGGTGTTGATGGAGCACACCGCCAAGAAGAAGGACGGATCGATCGACATGAAGATCCTGCCGAAATGCACGCTGCCGCTCACCGGCGTAGGGGTCGTCAACCTGATCATCACCGACCTCGGCGTGATGGAAGTGAGCAAGGGCGGCCTGAAGCTCATCGAGACCGCCCCCGGCGTCTCTCGCGAGGACATCGCCCAGGCGACCGGCGTCAAGTTGCACTGACACTTGCTCCGCTCCACCCGCCCCAAACGGCGCCGGGGCAGGTGTGGCAGTTCGGCAGCGCAAAACTCATTCCATGCAAGCTGGGGTTGTGATGCGGCGGGAGTCGCTTAAGAGCGGCTTTGGCGCCGCTCGGCGCTGCCGACCGAAACTTGGCCTCAGCGGAATCGATGCCTTCACTCGCGTTGCCACTTCTCGCCGCGCTGCTGCCCCTGATGGCGCTGGCGACGCTCCAGTTCGCGCTCCCCGTGCTGGCACCGCTGCTCATGGCGGTGGCGGGACGGCCCCCTGAGGACTACGGCTGGGTCGGCGGGGCCTTGGGCCTGGGCGCGATGTGGTTCTATGTCACGAACGGTGTCGTTACGCCCGCCCTGGGCCCTTTGCGGACTTTGCGCGCCGGCATTCTGGTGGCGATCTGCGGGCTGGCGCTCGTACTCACGGGATACTGGGGCGGAATCCTCGCTGGCGCGATGTTGATCGGCTACGGCTACGCCACTACGACCCCGGCCGGCAGCCAGATCCTGGCCGACTTCACCCCGCGCGCGCTGTGGGGCACGCTTTTCTCCGTCCGGCAGGCCGGTGTTCCAGTCGGCGGCATTGCAGCGGGCCTTCTCGGAGCGTTCCTCGCCTCCGGCCACGACTGGAGGCTGGCGATCGAGGTGCTGATGGCAATGCTGGCGCTGGTCGGGCTGGGTCTGCTGCTCGTGCCCCGACGGTTCAACGCCGCACGTCCGTTGCAGCGCTTCCGGTTCTTTCAGTTGTTCAATCTCCGGCTGGTCGCCGGACCATTCCGCGCCGTCCGCAGAATTCCCAACCTGGCAACCGTCGTCGCGGCGGGCGTCGGCCTGAGCTTCGTACATTCGGCCGTGACGTCGTTCTTCGTCATATACCTCAAGACCGGATTGGGGTTCTCGCTCTCGGCCGCGGCCGGCCTGTTCGCACTCCTGCAGGGCACGGCGATCGTCGGGCGCGTCGGGTTCGGGATGCTGGCCGACCGACTGGGATCGCCATTGCGTGTCCTCCAACTTCTCGCGCCGCTTTCATCAGCTTCAGCGCTGATCCTGTCGCAGTTTTCAGCTGGCTGGCCCGAGTGGCTGCAGATCCTGGCCGTGCTCATGATCGGCATGACCGTGGGAACCTGGAACGGGCTCTATCTGGCCGAGATCGCACGCCTCGCTCCCCCCGACGGCGTCTCGGAAGCGACCGCCGGCTCTGCGTTCTTCAGCTTTTTCGCCTACATGCTGGGGCCGCCACTCGTCGGATTCCTGGCGACCACGATCGGATATCGCCCCACGTTCGCGTGCATGGCCATGTTTGCGCTGTTCTCGGCTGCCGTGCTGGCACTCAGAAGTCCGGCAGATCCCGGCCGAAACAGGTGAACCGCTCCGCGGGAGCAAGCCCTAGCGCGCCGCTCACTGGGCCGAAAGCGTCCATCCGTTGGGGCCCTCGCGCAGGCCCAAGCCGCGCTGAGCCAATGCGTCGGCAAGCCGATCCAACCCTCCCGCGTACTTGAGCGTCACGCGGGCGCCGCGCTGCGAGAGGCCGGCGACATCGAGATCCTCGACGCCGGGCGTGGAGGACAGACGCCGGCTGATTTCTGCCCATTCGCCCATGCCGCGGAAGACCACCGCGAACTCGACGGGCTCGCCGCGGCCGCCACTCAACGGCGCGTTCGTCGAAACCATGCCGCCACCCGAGCCGCGGACCGTGGTGGCCTTCCAGCGGCCCTCCAGGATGCGATGGGAAACCACCGCCGCCAGTTCGATCGAATAGCTCGGCTCGACCCGGTCGACGCGGTAGTTCGCGCGATAGGACAGCGAGCCGACCGCATCGCTTCCGATCATCGTGACAGTGAGCTTCTTCGCATCGGCCGCCGGCGTCGCAAGGACGACGAGAAGCGTCTCGGCGCGGTACTCCGCCGCGAATGTCCTGAGCATGGAGCCGTCGCCGTTGGCCAGCGCCTTGAGTGTATCGGCGTGCACGGTCGGCTTGAGAGCCTCCACCCTCAGCGGCGCCAGCGCATTG
Organism: uncultured Hyphomicrobiaceae bacterium; assembly: GCA_964389095.1. Lineage (GTDB taxonomy): Bacteria > Pseudomonadota > Alphaproteobacteria > Rhizobiales > Hyphomicrobiaceae > JABFRJ01. The sequence continues at coordinate 865 of CAYMEB010000415.1, read as the reverse complement.
TCGAGATCGAGACCGCGCCAGGCTTCGGTCCAGGCAGCACTTCCCTGGGTGGCGGAAAAGACGGCAGGCCCCGTTGCGGGCGCGATCCAGACCGGAACGACGGTGATCTTCGGTGCCTGCTGTTCAGCGAACGCGATCCCCTCGCGTTCCAGCAGCGCCCGGACCGCCTCCTGATTGAACATGAAATCGAGGTTCGCGATGTAGTCCGTGGAGGAGTTGCGTTCGGAGCGTACCTGGACGCCCTGCAGGAGCCTGCTCGCATCTGCCGTCCTGAGTCGGCTCAGCCGCCGATACTCCGTGACCGGCACCAACCGCTTGAGAAGCGATCGCAACGCCGCGACCTCACCTTCGGACATCGCCTTCTGCTTCGCTGCGACCGGATCTCCGGCGCGAGCCTCCACGGGATAGTTGCCGACGGTGAAGATGGATTGCGCCGCCGCGCGCTGCGTGCCCAGCAGCCACACCCCGAGCACGAGGCACGCCACAACTGCGCGATCCGTCGATCGCAACCGGCCTGCTGCATCCGTCACGCCACACCCCTCCTCGCAAGCCGCCGCGTCGTTCGGTTGCGAACCGACTGCTCCACCTGCTATGCCGCCCAGGACATAGAGCGGGAAACCGATGACCGGCAACATTTCGGGCGAAAGTGAGGTCCGCCCGCGGTTTCCCGGCCCGAGCGCGCTGTCGCCGGAAAAGGACCCTTATGACCACGCCCAAGCGCAACGAAACCATCTCCTACCGCGATTCCGGTGTCGACATCGACGCCGGCAACGCACTTGTCCAGGCCATCAAGCCCCTGGTCAAAGCCACCCGGCGGCCGGGTGCCGATACCGACCTGGGCGGCTTCGGCGGCCTGTTCGACCTC
>CAYMEB010000414.1:0-3321 GCA_964389095.1 uncultured Hyphomicrobiaceae bacterium | reverse complement strand
ACTTGTTGAGCGCATCGCTCATGGCCGAACCGCCATCTCGCGCACGAGAGAATCTGCGATGTCGCCACAAATCTCGCGCGTTGTGCGAGTCGGTCGCCAGCCCCACATTGAGGACGCCCTCCGCGAGTCAAGCACGATCCATGGCAGGTCATACGGACGCGGCTTCGGTTCCAGAGCGACATCATGTACCCCAAATCGACCCTCGCACCATTCGCTTAGTTGGCGCAACGACATGGCGCTCTGCATACCTCCGGAAAAGTTACAGATGCGATGGTCCAACTGATCGACCTGCTTCGGCCGTCCGCCCCGCAACTGCTGAACAAGCAGTCCGATCAGATCGCGGGGATCGAGACAATCTCGTACCTGCGATCCTAGGCCGTCGAATCCGATATAACGAAGCGGCCGCCGTTCCCGCCACGCACGAATCCAGTATGAAAAGATGCCCTGATCCGGGCGTCCGAACTGCCCGGGCCCCGCAAGCACCCCACAGCGGTTGATCCACACGGGAAAGTTGAACGCTTCGGAATATTCGAGCGCGAGAAGCTCCGAACACCGCTTGCTGATCCCGTAGAGCGACGCCGGTGGATCAGAGGGAAATCGCTCAGAAATGCCGTGCTCTGTCAGGCCACGCTGCGGATCGAATCGCGTCGGAACATAGGCACCGTTCCTGCATTCGACCGGAATCGCCGCAAGCGCGGCAATGGAGTACACACGGCTTGTGCTGACCAGAATGAAGCCTGATCGATGCTGCTTGCAGAATTCAAGCAGGCGCAGGGTGCCAATCAAGTTGTGATCCATCAATTCGAACGAATCCGAATTGCCATCCACTCCGGCCATGACGCTCGGATTTGCCGCGCAGTCGATGACCCAATCGACCGGCGGAACGCGAGCAAGATCCCGCGCATTTCGAATGTCCCCTTCGAGCTGCCTAACACCGAGTTCTCGAAGCACGGGCTCGTTGGAGCGGCTGCCCTCACGCATGAAGTTGTCGATGCCCCAGATCTCGATGCCCGGAGTTGCCTCACACAAGCATCGGGCAAGCGTCGAACCGACAAACCCACAGCTGCCCGTGATCAGCAACCTCATCTTCAGCGCACTCCGCTGGTGGCGTCAGCAGCCGAGCGGATGCGCCATGCATCGTGGATCTCAGAAAAGATGTCCTTCAGACTCTTGGTGATGCCCCAGCCCGGATAGTGAGCCCGCATCTTCGACAGATCGGAGATGTAGCAAATGTGATCACCCTTTCGCGCCTCGTTCACGTATTCGTGCCTCATCGGAACGCCAGAGATCTGTCCGATGACCTCGAACGCCTCGAGAATGGAGCACGAGTTCTCCCGACCGCCTCCGAGGTTGTAGACCTCTCCGCTTCGGGGCGCCTCAATGAATCGATGAATGAAGCGGGCAACATCAAGACTGTGGATGTTGTCCCGAACCTGCTTGCCCTTGTAGCCAAAGACTCGATAGACCCGCTGCTCCAGATTGCAGCGCACGAGGTACGACAGGAATCCATGCAGTTCCACGCCCGAGTGGTTGGGGCCCGTCAGGCAACCGCCGCGGAGACAGCAGGTCGGCATGCCGAAATAGCGCCCGTATTCCTGGACCATGACATCCGCCGCGACCTTGCTTGCCCCGAAGATCGAATGGGTGGAATGATCGATTGAAAATGACTCGGCGATTCCAGCCCGAAACGCCGGGTCATCGTAATCCCAGCGGGTTGCCAGTTCACGCAAGGCAATTCTGTTGGGCGCATCGCCATAGACCTTGTTCGTGCTCATGTGAACGAATGGCGCATCAGGACAGGTGCGCCGAGCCGCCTCCAGGAGGTTGTGGGTGCCTACTGCATTGGTGTCGAAGTCATCAAATGGAATCGCGGCTGCTCGATCGTGCGACGGCTGGGCCGCACAGTGAACGATCGCATCGGGTCGAAGACGAGCGACAAGTTCGAGCACTGCCTTACGGTCTCGAATGTCGAGTTCGTGGTGTTCGAAGTCGCGAAGCGTGTGGACGAGGCGCTGTTGATTCCACCGGGTGTCGCCCTGGGGTCCGAAGAAGACGGCTCGCTGATTGTTGTCGACGCCATACACGCGAGCTCCAGCGTCAGTCGCGAAGTATGCGCACACCTCCGAGCCAATCAGGCCCGATGAACCGGTGACGAGAACTTCAAAGGACTTTGATTTGGCGGAATTCAAGTGAGCTCCCTTCAATGGGTGGGGTCATTTTCCGGCTTTGATCGTTTCTCTGGCCCATGGATCGTTACCGAATCCGACTTGAAAAACTTCGAAGGGAAATTCCACCTAAAGCAATCTGCGAACTCCTCAGAACAACACGTGCTTTTATGGGGTCTCCGGGGTCGCTACCACCGGTTCAAGCCTCATTCGGAGAGGGTTCATGGCGGTTGCCCCGCGCATGACTGACGGCGCCGAGGCACAGGCGAGTCGGAGGGGAGCCAGCACCAGGCAACTTGCATGCACCAACACTCCTGTAGGTCGGACAGATAGAAGCGACCCACTCACTTTAACAGGAATGCGCCGAATGGGTCTGCTTGTTATGAGGAACTTTCGCGGCCCGAGGAGCCAAGGGGAGTCTCCGAAGTAGCGTTCGATCGGGAAGCGTCAAGGTCCCGGGGAGGTGGTTACCAAGCTCCGGCAAACTGACGAGCCCTCGCCAGGGGAACGCCGCTTGGCGAAATGGCGAGATCCTTGATCATGCGATCACACTCAAATCCGGATCCCGATCAGCGGATCCACATGCGGCACCGATCCGATGTCAGACTCGAAACACAACCAAACCACCGCTACGCGGGAGAAGCGCTAGGTGGCGAGGTCAAAGAAACTTCGCTCGCTCAGGATCAGACCTCCTGCAATTCACCCGCCCCGCGATCCTTCGCAGACAGCGTGACTTCGGAACTCGGCCATTGGATCCCGATGGAGGAATCATCCCACCGAAGGCTTCGCTCAAGTTCCACGGCGTAGAAGTCCGTCGCCTTGTAAAGCACCTCGTTGCTCTCATCTAGCGAGAGGAATCCATGAGCGAAGCCGGGAGGAATCCACAGCTGAGAGCGGTTCGCTTCACTCAACTCCGCGCTCACCCACTTCCCGAACGTCGGCGAATCGCGCCGGATGTCCACCGCCACGTCGAACACCGCGCCTCGCACCACGCGTACCAGCTTTCCCTGCGCTTTCGGTGGCAGCTGGTAGTGCAGACCTCGCAGCACGCCTTTCGCCGACTTCGAATGGTTGTCCTGCACAAAGGTGACCGGGCGCCCCACCGCCTCGTCGAACGCCTTCTGATTGAAGCTCTCGTAGAAGAATCCGCGTTCGT
>CAYMEB010000413.1:0-3323 GCA_964389095.1 uncultured Hyphomicrobiaceae bacterium | reverse complement strand
CAGCCTCGAAGCCGTTTTCGATATGGAGGAGGGCGAGGATCGAGCGGCGGTTCTACTCGAGTTGCTCGGTCGGCACAATCGGGTACGGGTCAATTTGGCGGAGCTCCTGCCCGAGGCTTAAAACCGCCACGCTAAAAACCGCATGACTTTATCTCGCGCGGACGCTACCCTTGTTCAATCTTGAACACCCGATACCTTTGGGTGTCCAAATACAGCGCCGCGGGGTTTTCTCCTGTATCGGTGCTGCGGTAGCGCACCTGAACGCCAAGACCAAAATCCAGGACGAAGCTCACTTTCAGATTTTGCGCCACTTGCATGAGAATCCCGAGCTCTCGCAGCGGGAGCTCGGCGAGCGGGTGGGCATCAGCCTTGGCGCCGTAAATTATTGCCTCAAAGCGCTGATGGATCGCGGGCTCGTTAAGGCGGGAAACTTTCGGCGCAGCGCGAACAAATTGGGGTACGCGTATGTTCTTACTCCGGCTGGTATCGCCGAAAAATCAAAACTGACAGGTCGGTTTCTGATCCAAAAGCTGGGCGAGTATGAGGCACTCAGGAGGGAGATTGACGAGTTGAAGATAGAGGCTAACCAAAATGGCCCCTAGTCAAAAAAAATTCGCATTGATCGGCGCTGCGGGCTACATCGCCCCGCGCCACATGAAAGCTGTTCGCGATACCGGGCACTCATTGGTCGCAGCGTTCGACCCAAATGATTCGGTGGGCATTATCGACAGTTATTTTCCCGATGCGGATTTTTTCACCGAGTTCGAACGGTTTGACAGGCACCTAGACAAGTTACGCCGCGCGAACGGTGGTCGAGCAGTCGACTATGTCTCAATAGCGTCGCCCAACTATCTGCACGACGCGCATATTCGATTTGCACTTCGTAGTGATGCCGATGCCATCTGCGAGAAGCCGCTCGTGCTCAATCCCTGGAACATTGACGGATTGGTAGATATGGAGCGGGACACCGGTCGGAAGGTCAATACTATACTTCAGCTTCGACTGCACCCTGTGATTCAATCTTTGCAGCGCCGATTTGCGGATACGAACGGGAGCAAAGTCGATTTTGATCTCACCTATGTGACCTCGCGCGGAAATTGGTATCTACAGTCATGGAAGGGTGACGAGAAAAAATCCGGCGGCATCGCTACAAACATAGGAGTGCATTTTTTTGACATGCTGCACTTCGTCTTCGGCGATCTGCAGCAGAACATCGTTCATTTGCACGGTGAGACGCGGGCAGCGGGTTATCTTGAATACGAGCGCGCGCGGGTGCGTTGGTTTCTGTCGATCGACATTAATGATGTTCCCGTGGCCCTTCGTGAAAAAGGGCGGCGTACCTACCGCAGTATGTTGTGCGATGACGAAGAGATCGAGTTCTCCGAAGGCTTTACTGACCTTCATACCCGCAGTTACGAGGAAATACTCGCGGGTCGGGGATTTGGTCTAGAGGACAATCGCGTCGCGATCGAAACCGTTGCCACCATTCGTCGGGCGCGGCCGATCGGTCGAAGTGGCGATTATCATCCGTTGCTTGACTCTCTAAGCGGTGGTGAGTCGTGAGCGTACAAATCCATCCCAGTGCGATCGTGGATGACGGCGCGCAAATCGGCGACGGTTCTCGGATTTGGCATTTTGTTCATGTGTGCGGCGGTGCACGGATTGGAGAGGGGGTTTCATTGGGGCAAAACGTTTTCGTCGGTAACAGAGTCCGGATCGGCGATCGCTGCAAGGTTCAAAATAATGTCTCCCTCTATGACAACGTGATTTTAGAGGAAGGGGTTTTTTGTGGTCCGAGTATGGTTTTTACAAATGTGTATAACCCCCGCGCGCTCATCGAGCGGAAGGATCAATACCGCGACACTCTTGTCAAGAAAGGCGCGACGCTGGGAGCGAACTGCACCATTGTTTGCGGGGTCATCATTGGCGAATTTGCATTTGTAGGTGCTGGTGCGGTCATCAATAAAGACGTGAAACCCTATGCGCTCATGGTGGGCGTTCCCGCGAGGCAGATTGGCTGGATGAGTGAATTTGGCGAGCAAATTCCCCTGCCATTGGAGGGTGAAGGTGAGCACTGCTGTCCGCACACGGGGAGAGTCTATCGGCTGAGCGGCACAGAGTTACGGCCGGTGAATTTGTGATGAGTTCGATTCCTTTCATTGACCTGAAAGCCCAGTACCGTGCCTTGCAGCCGGAAATTCAGGAGCGCATCAATCGTGTTTTGGAGCATGGCCAATACATCATGGGGCCAGAGGTTCAGGAACTTGAGGCGAAGCTTGTGGCATACACGGGCACAAATCATTGCATCACAGTGGCAAGTGGCACTGAGGCGCTGTTGATTAGCCTGATGGCACTCGGCATCAAGCCGGGCGATGAAGTAATCACCACGCCTTTCACGTTCGTTGCAACCGCTGAAGTGATCGTTCTGTTGGGAGCGACACCGGTATTTGTCGATGTGGAGCCCGACACCTGCAACATCGATCATCGACGAATCGAAGCCAAGATCACCGAGCGCACCAAAGCGATCATGCCGGTGAGCCTGTACGGGCAGGTGGCCGATATGGATGAAATCAATGCGATTGCTGCGCGGCACGGCAACCTCCCGGTTATCGAGGATGCCGCCCAGAGCTTCGGGGCGACCTATAAAGGACGAAAGAGTTGCAATCTGTCAACGATTGGTTGCACCAGTTTTTTTCCGAGCAAGCCGCTCGGTTGTTATGGCGACGGTGGAGCCATTTTCACAAACGACGACACGCTCGCGCAGCTTTGCCGAGAGATCCGCGTGCATGGACAAGCTCGCCGATATGTTCACACGCGCGTTGGGGTCGGCGGCCGGATGGATACACTGCAGTGTGCGATTGTGCTCGCCAAACTAGAGCGTTTCGATTGGGAAGTCGCGCGGCGGCTTGAGATTGGCGCGCGCTATAACGATTTATGTGACGCGGCGGGTATTAAGCGCGTGAGACAGCGGCCTGATCGAACCAGTGTCTTTGCTCAGTACACCATTTTAGTCGATGATCGGGACGCGCTCCAGGAACAGTTGAAACAGGTGGCTATTCCCACCGCAGTCCATTATCCCGTTCCGCTCAACTTGCAACCGGGTTACCAACACCTGTGTTGCAGCGATTGTACGCCGATTGCGGCGGCACTGGCTGGTAGGGTGATGAGTCTTCCGATGAGTGCCGATTTGTCTTTAGCAGATCAGCGTCGAGTTAGTGGTTCTATCGGTACGGCTAGCCGATAGTTTCGAGCTTTTTTGGGGGAATTTATGGATATTCGTGGAAAAAAATTGGTCGTCATCGGCGGTGCGGGTCTTATCGGAT
>CAYMEB010000412.1:0-3323 GCA_964389095.1 uncultured Hyphomicrobiaceae bacterium | reverse complement strand
TGGCCACATTCAGCTATACGACGATTGTGCCGGAACTAAGGGGACAGGTTTGGCCAATGCCCATGACTTTGTTGCAGCACCGCATGGATATTGCGGCAAACGTGGATGCCTACACACATGACCTACCAAGGTGCGAATTGACCATAATCCCGCACCTGAAGGCGGCGGGATACACGAAGATCACCCATAAGCGCGACAATTTGGAAGTGCGAAATGTTGTGCGACTATTGTTTGAGGCTCAGGATCGTCGGCCATTCTTTCATATCACTGCAAAGCTGCCGTTTTGCTGGAATGCTCCGGGAGCATGGGATCTAAATTATATTAAATACGAATGGGGTCATCTCCAATCACGAAATCAAAATGGTGATGCGGCCCTGGCGCTCAACAACCCTTGCCTTCAATCTGCTCGCTGCAACCAGCATATACAAAGCTCGATGAATGTTGAGGAGCTGCTCGTTTACGAGGGGCGACTGGCTGACATAATCCGCTCGAATGTAGCGAGAAGAGACTGTCTTTTTGCATCAAGCGAATGGCTTAGCTTGGTTTCGAAGCTGGAAGCGTTTCGATAATATCGATGTCGGAGACTAACACGGCCATCGCCCTTGTGTCATGGTTTCCGCCTCTTCCGGCCTTCGCCAAACCGGGACCGCTATCTCTGGAAGCAGACAACGGGACATGCATGATCGTCAGTCGACGTCTTAGGTCGGTACGGCTCAAAAGCTCCGCGCCTCGATCACTCGACGGTCGAAGTGATCTGAAATCGACCAGCCAAGTCGCGCGGCGGTGAGCACGGTCGCACAACCTTCGATGCCTTCGTAATGCGCCCGATACCGACCGCGCCCGCCGATGGCCGATGAGTGCGCCTGCCGCGCGCCGACGCCCCCTCCGAGGATCTCACTGCCGCCTGCTGCGCACCACGCGCTGCACGCCGTGTGTCTGAGCGTGCCCACCGTCACCGGACGCGAACGAGGCCGGGTGGCCCGGGCGGGGGCGAGCGCCGGTCGAGGGAACTGCTCCGCCGGCGACTGCGCAGAGACTCAGTTCTTGTCCTCGGGAAAGGTCGGCAGCGGGTAGCATTCCACGCCGTCCTCGTGGAGGGACTTCACCTCATCGGCAGACGCCTCCCCGTAGATCCCCCGCGCGGGCGCGTCCTCGAAATGGATCTTGCGGGCCTCCTCCGCGAACCGAGGCCCCACGTACTCGGATTTCCCGACGATCTCGTCGCGCAGCTGCCGCAGCCGCGACAGCGCCTCCTTCTGCTCGGCCGACGCCGGAGCGGCCTGTTGCGGCGAGGACGTCGCCGGCACGGCAGCAGCCGCCCGGCCGCCCTTGCGCCGCGTGCTGGCCGAGACGCTGGGCGCCATCAGGCTCTTGTTCACCTTGGTGCTGTCGCAAAGCGCACACGACACCAGGCCGCGCTTGCGCTGGCGGTCGAAGTCGTCACTCGAGCGGAACCATCCCTCGAAGGCATGACCCTTGTCGCATTGGAGGCTGTAGCGGATCATGCCGGCAAGCGCTCCTTGCGCGCCGCGACCTCGAGCCGGAATTCGCGGTCGTGTTGCAGGGACGGCACCCGGCCGCGGACTTCGCCGACCCGGGCGGCATCGATCTCGGCGAAGATCACCCCCGGCGTGCTGCCGTCGGCCTCGGCGACGACTTCGCCCCACGGATCGACGACAAGGCTGTGGCCATAGGTCGAGCGGCCGATCTCGTGCGTGCCGGCCTGCGCCGCCGCCAGCACCCAGCAACCGGTCTCGATCGCGCGGGCCCGCATCAGCACGTGCCAGTGCGCCTTGCCGGTCGGGACCGTGAAGGAGGACGGGATCGCGAGGAAGCTCGCCCCGGCCTTGGCGAGCGCACGGTACAGATGGGCAAAGCGCAGATCGTAGCAGATCGACAACCCCAGCATGCCCCACGGCAGCTCGACCACGCGGGCCGTATCGCCCGGCCGGTAGTTCTTCGACTCGCGATAGACCTCGCCCCCGGGAAGCTGGACGTCGAACATGTGGATCTTGTCGTAGTTGGCGGCGACCGCTCCGGTCGGCCCGATGACGTAGCCGCGGTTGGCGAGCCGTTCGCCGCCGACCGAGACGCCCATGGAGCCGATGTGCAGCCAGATGCCGAGTTCGCGGGCCAGCGCGCGGAAGTGCGCGAGAGCAGGATTGTTCTCCTCCTGCCGCGTGGCGACGAACAACCGCGCCTTGTCCGTCTCCATCAAGGTCGTGATCTCTGGCGTCTGCACGTACTGCGCTCCGCCCTTCGCTGCCGCGCGGATGTGGAGCGTGGCCGCAGCCACGTTCGCCTCGACGTCGCGGCCGCTGCACAGCTGGACGAGGGCGGCCCGGAAAGTCTGCGGTGCTGAGGTCATGATCCAATCCCCCGCTCGGGTTGAGAAAGCTCAGGCATGGAGGAGCGCATCGAGCTCTCCGCGGCTCTCCAGTTCGTACAGATCGTCGCATCCGCCGACGTGGCGCTCTCCGATCCAGATCTGCGGCACCGTCGTCGAACCGGCCGCCTTCTCCACCAAGGCCATCCGTCCCGCCGCGTCCCCGGTCAAGTCAATCTCTTGGAACATCACGGCTTTCTGCCGTAACAGGCGCTTGGCCGCGTGACAGTAGGGGCAGGTCGCAGTGGTGTAGATGGTCACGGGCGGCACGGCACGGCTTCCTGGTTGGGGCCTGCGGGAATTTAGTCATCGGCTGCGGCTGGGCAAGGGTTGTTTCACCCGCGGGGCTTGGTCGTCGGTGGCCTGGCGCACCCGGCGGCGACGCTCAGCGTGGCCCCTCGAAGCGTGCATCGACCAGGGCCACAGCCAGAACGTCGACACTTGCCGCTCCCGCTCGCTTCAGCGTTCGCGCGCAGGCATTCACCGTCGCCCCGGTCGTGATCACGTCGTCGACCAACAGGATCCGGCGGCCGGCAATCCGCGCCCTGGCGCGTGCAGGCACCGCAAAGGCGCCCGTGACGTTGTCGCGCCGCTGAGTCTCGGTGAGCCCGACCTGTGGGGTCGTCCTGCGCCGGCGCACGAGAACGTCGCACGCCACCACGGCGCGCGCCCCCCGAGGCACGATCTGCCGCGCCAGAACCGCCGCCTGATTGTAACGCCGCCAGATCAGGCGCCGCGCATGCAGCGGCACCGGCACGACGAGATCCGCCCCGGCGAGCAGTTCGGCCCCCGCGCCAGCCAGCCAACGGGCGAGGATGATCCGCAATTCCAGCCGGTCGGAGTACTTGAAGAGGTGGACGAGCCGCCGCCCCGTGCCCTCGTAGACGATCTCGGCGGGGCGCGCGCTGTTGGTGCCGGCATACATCGGCAGCTTCTT
>CAYMEB010000411.1:0-3356 GCA_964389095.1 uncultured Hyphomicrobiaceae bacterium | reverse complement strand
AGCGGACTGAAAATCCGCGTGTCGTTGGTTCGATTCCGACTCCGGCCACCATTTTTCAAACACTTATCTCGACCAAGTACTCAGATCTTGAGGCGTAATTTAGTTACGCCAGTGGCCCATTAGTGGCCCGAGTTGAGTTCCTGCGGATCAGTCGCCTGACCTGAGAGAAAGACTAGCCGCTCGCACAGCCCTGGATCAAGGGACCCCTTTTCCTTGCCGAAAGTACAAATCGTTGATGGAGGGGTAGGCGGCGGGGTATCAGAATCGGCGGGGGAGGTTGTGGGGACCCCTGACAGAGTTTGAGTCGCGTGTGATAGCAACATAAAAGCACTAAACCCAAGAGCGTCGACGCGTTTGGGTGCAGACAAGAACGAATTCTTAGAACGTAGACCTCATCGGTGGGGTTCCCCTTAAAATCCGTTTAGGAGTCCCGTCCGCAGCGCCTAGCGCCCGAACGCCTGCAAACTTGGACCGTGAACTATTACTTCGGTGAGCTAAGCCTCTAAAGCAGTTCACCGATCTCCCGCCAGAGGATGATTTGTAAACCGTTGGTCGGGGGTTCAAATCCCTCACCCGGCAACATCCCCCACTTTTCATAGGCGTCATTCGCCCAAGGCTCCTCGCCGACCTTCCACTGCCTCAAAGCTGTAGAGGCTCCTCTGACGCTCCAGAGCGACCGGTTCCCGTTGAAACTTTCAACGGAGAAAGCTGTTTGGCAAACCCAGACGCTCCTGGGAAATCAGATTCGGCGCCGAATCGAATGACAAGCTTTCGGGTCCGATGGGGTGCTTCGTTAAAGCGGCTTGGGAATGACCTTGTACGTTTATGTACGGCGAGAGGTAGCGATAAGGCTGCAGAACCTAGTCGATCAGCGCCTCAAATACGCCATGGACTCCACTTGGACTTGAGCTCTAAGTCACGAGCCAAAAAATGGTTCGATCGGGCCGCCATCGTTTAAAGTTTCAATAGCTTTTTTCGGGACAATTCGATCCGACTGCTGAACTCTTGAGGGGCAACTCATTGACTTAAGAAAAATGCGTGCTTAGCTTCCCAAAATCAGGGGTCTACTAGCCAGAGCAACCAAATGAAAACCAAAATCATGGCGCAAAGTGCGCTTCTGTTTGCTATGTCAATATTGCTTGTCGCCTGTGGGGGAGGCGGATCTTCCGCACCGCCGCCTGCTCCAACTGTAGTAATTTCGGCCTCCGCCGTAAACGCCATGAAGGGCGACACGGTCACGTTGACCTGGACTTCAACCGGCGCAGCTAGTTGCAGTGCCGGGGGTGGTTGGAGCGGCGCGGTTGCGGCATCAGGCAGCCAAGCTGTTTCTGTGGGGTCAACAGGCGCTGTTGGGTTCGGCATTACTTGTACCGGCGCCGGTGGAGCTGCGTCCGCCGAAGTAAAAGTAAATTCTTTCGAGCGAGTCACCGTCACTCTTGCACTCGCTCGCGCTGATCTCATTACATACCAAGCAACGACCTTAACCTGGTCTTCCGCCAACGCTGACTCATGTACCGCAGCGGGTGCATGGAGCGGCGCGCGCGCGAGTTCCGGCTCGCTAACAATCCCGACTACTGTTGAAACATCTAACACTTATGACTTGTCGTGCAGTAATGCGGGTGGTTCGATCAAGCAGTCTGTGACACTAAAGGTATCAAAGCCCTCGTTATCAATAGCGGGTACCTGGATTCCAGTGTCCGAGGCGAATATCACTAGTAAAAACAATGGGTCTCTCGCGAATACTTTTAACGGAATTGTCCGTATCAACAGTTCGGGGCAATACGGAGTCGCAGTAGTCGGTTGGAGCTATACCGGATTTGGAAATCAGGCATCGACTAAATCAGTTGTGCCCGTGAATGCGACCCTATTGGTTCCTGACGCCAACGGATTGCTGGCTATCGCCGAGGACCGATTGAAGCCCGATGCAGTAACAAATGGTGGGGGATCCGTCGTTATCGCGGATTTCAATAACGATTCTTACGACGATATCGTAATGTTGGCGCACAACGAAAGCCCGTTCCTTCCAGCTCCGAGTGCTGTTTTTTGGGGCGGCGCTTCCGGAACATTCAGAAAAGAGTTTTTAGCTGACAGTGTTATGGCGCACGATGCTCAACTCGTGATTGTCGACGGTCAGAAGCGGATTTTTTCCGGAACTTTTTCGAGTGGACAAGACGATGGCGGCAATTACGTCAAGCTGACAGACGCGATGGTGAATCCCATCTACGCGTACTCAGGCGGAAAGTTGGTCGCTACTGAGGGGGCAAAGATAAAAGCCGCTGCCGACAAGCTTCCCGGGGTGGGCGGTATGACCAACACGTACATTCGCGGTACTTCAAGCTACCCTGCACGGTTTGTCGCCGGCGACTCCAATGTCCCTAACTCCGCAGGTAAGTGCTGCGATACTCGAACTTCCGTATTCAGCTATTCCTCGGGTGACATCACGTCCTACTCGCCCGTTCAAAGTTTTATGCCGTACCTCGGAACTCTTGACGCGTATAAAAGTTATCTCTCTAGTGGCCAAGCTCCACACGCCTATCGAGTTTATGGTAAGGATTTGAATAACGATGGGCACGATGATCTGCTAGTGGCGCAATCATTCTGGACCCAAGCAAATAACAACTGGCCATCTGCGCTCCAGATTATGATGAACGATGGCAGCGGTCAGTTCGTAGACGCCACAGCTAGGTTGAACCCGGATATGAACCTCTCCACGGCAGAACTTGGGTATACGCCTAAGTTCGTGGATCTTGATGGTAGCGGAATTGAAACGATGCTTTGGGACGGAAGTCGTAGTTATAACGACTATAGTAGGCATTCCGATTACTTGATTCTTAACGATGGAACAGGGCGTCTTTATTTGGCGCTCCAATCCGAATTTGCATCTTTGTCGAGAGACGTCTACGCATTACTTAAATCGAAAAACATTCAAGCTGCTGATACGACGCCTGCGCGGATGATCGGTGTTCCACAGCCCGATGGGTCGATCAACTACGTCGCGGAAACCCAGGGGGGCTCCGCGCCAACCAGCACTAATCTTCCGCGGGCGGGCTACACTTTTGTCAACGTTCCTCTGAAGTACAATCCCAAGACCGACTTCACCAAAAATGTGGCTATCTCAGATCGTAACAATAGCCAGCGTATTAGGACGTGGGCCGGCGACGATACGATAACCGACAAAAATGCGGCCAATACAACAACAATTGATGGGGGTTTGGGCGCTAATAAGGTGAGTTATTCTGGTCCATCAACGGCCTATACCGTTGTTAAAAACTCTGATGGAACTACTTCTGTCACGACCACGATAAGCGGCTCTTATCCAGCTGTACGCGATACATTAAAGAATATTCAGTCGCTTC
>CAYMEB010000410.1:0-3356 GCA_964389095.1 uncultured Hyphomicrobiaceae bacterium | reverse complement strand
TGAGGAACTGGAAGGTGTTGTAGGCGATCAGGCTCGCGGCCACTGCGCGTGCGTCTGGATCGTCCCAGCACATTCGCAGCAGCCTGACGGCCGAGGCTGCAGTGCCGATCAACAACCCACTCAGCAGCAGGAAGCCCACCACTCCGAATTCCCCGAGTGACTCGACGATCAAGTTGTGCACGTAGGGCTCGTGCGAGGTCTTCTCGAAAGCGGCGAAGCCACCCGTGCCGAGTCCGAGGGGCCACGCCTGCGGCCTTCGGATCCACTCGCTCAGTAGCACCCTCATGTTCTCCAGCCGGACCGCGCTCGCACTGGAGATTTCCGCGGTGTCCCAGCGCTTCTCGGTTCCTTGTGCCTGCCGCGAAAAGATCGTGGCGCCCACGGCAATGACGGCTACAAGCGCGACGAGTCCGGCGGCGCGCAGGAGGAACTGACCGACGTTGCGAACCTGCACGGAGATCGGATAAAAGACGAGCGCGATCAGGCCGGCGAAGACGACCTGGCCGCGTGAACTGGCGGCAAGCAGAAGACCGGTTCCCAGAAGCCCGGCTCCGATGCGGACTGCCAGCAGCAGTCCACCGCGTCCGACCAGGTTCAGCGTGACGGCCGTCAACACCAGGAACGCGGCCAGATCGCTCATGGCGAGAGGGTTTGACTCCTTCAGCCCGATGCCGCCGAGGCGAAGCGCGAACCGGCCACGCACGAAGTCGCCGTTCGGATTGGTGAGCACCAGCAGCGCCGTGATGCCACCGACCACGAGCGTCACGACCAGGAACTCACGCACAAGTTCCAGTCGCTCGACAAGCAGGGGCGAGATGACGACGAACATGATGAAGTACGAGAGTCCCGGGCGCAGAATGTCGAGAGCGGCGTTCTGGGTCGGGCTCCAGAGAACGCTCGCGGCCGCGAGGATGTAGTACAGGAAGCTGAGAATGCTGACGGAATTGAGCGCCCCACTCAGCGCACCGGGGCGTGAGAATGTCTTGACCGCCAGAGATGCGACGCCAAGCATCCCGATGATCAGGTTGAACAGCTCGTTCCGCTGCACGAAATACATCACGTAGGACTGGATGAGCTGTTCCAGCGGATACTGGATCATGAGCAGTGCCAGCGCCCATGAGGGCCGAGTGAGGGCGCCCATGATCATGACGCCGATCGCCACCAGCAGGACATAGCCGATCAGGGTGCTCATGCAGCGCCGAATGTATCGGCGAGGCCGCCTCGTTCCCAACGGAATTCCGTCATGGGACGCCCCGGAATCGTTGGACCGAACATGCCTGCCGCAGGACCTTACAATCCGGGCTCGCGACATGTGCGGAATCTTCGGAATCCTTGATCGCCACGGGCTCTCTCCCGATGACGCCGGGCTCCTTCGGGCTCTTGCCGCGAGCATGGTGCACAGGGGACCGGATGGAGAGGGGTTCCACTCGGAACCGCGTGCGGCGATCGGCATGCGTCGTCTCTCGATCATCGATCTGGAAGGAGGCTGGCAGCCCCTCTGGAACGAGGATCGATCCATCGCGCTCGTGGCGAATGGCGAGGTCTACAACTTTGTGGAGCTGCGCCGGGAGCTCGAGGCCCGTGGACACCGGTTCGGCACGAACAGCGATTGTGAAACGATCATCCATCTGTACGAGGAGCACGGGCGCGACTGTGTGAACCACCTCCGGGGCATGTTCGCCTTCGCGCTGCTTGACATCCGCGAGGGGCGTGTGCTCGTCGTGCGCGACCGCCTTGGCGAGAAGCCTCTCTTCCTGCACGAGTCGGACGGGCGCATCGTGTTCGCGAGCGAGCTCGCCTCGCTGGTGGGATCTGGAGCGGCACCTTTCGAGATCGATCCACTTGCGGTTCACGAGTACTTCCACTGGGGGTTTGTGCCGGAGCCTCGATCACCCGTCCTGGGAACACGAAAGCTGCCTCCTGCTGGCATGCTCGAGATCTCGCTCGATCCGTGGACCGTGCGGGAATCCGTCTGGTGGAGACCCGAGGCCGTCGAGCCGATCGTCGGGAATCCGTCCGAGCTGATTCGGGCGAAGCTCGAGGAGGTGATGCACATCATCGTCCGGTCCGATGTGCCGGTGGGAGTGGCACTTTCCGGCGGCGTCGACTCGTCCTTGATCGCCGCGCTCGCCAAACGGCACGTGCGTCAGCCTCTGCACGCATTCTCGATCGGATACACGACGGGTGGACGATTCGACGAGTCGGAGAAGGCCGCTGCCTTCGCACGCACGCTCGGGATTCCGCACCATGTCGTCAAGATGAGCGAGGAGGACGCATTGCAGTCCTTCGCGAGGGTCTGCGTGCGAAGGGACGAGCCGATCTCGGACCTGAGCGGGCCGGCCTACTTGGCGGTCATGGAGCTCGCGAGAAGCCATGACGTACCTGTGATGTTGACGGGACAGGGAGGCGACGAACTCTTCTGGGGCTACGACTTCATCGTGCGAGGCGTGGCGCAGACGCACCGGAAGCACGCCCTGCTCGATGGTCGTGCTGGCTGGGCCGACTACATGCGGCCTCGAAGGCCCGTTCTCTCCTACGAGGGACTCATCGACTGGCTGCTTTCCGGCTTCGGCATCGCGACCGGACGTCAGGAATGGATCCGTGACCGAAGCACTCCACGGGAGCGCATGATCTTCTGGGATTCACGAGCCGCGTGGTGGAATGCCGCGCGATCCGAGCGGAAGATCGGAACGCCCGCCTACCTGCGGAGCGTGGAGCGGCATGATCCATCCCATCCGTTCACGGACCGATCGACCTTGACGCGTCCGGATCTCGCGGCGACAAGCGCGCTTCTTCGAACCTACCTCCTCAGCAACGGCATCAACCAGTGCGACCGTCTCAGCATGGCTTCGAGCGTGGAATGCCGACTTCCGTTCGTGGACTTCAGGCTTGTGGAACTCGTACTGGGCCTTCGGATGAGCGTGGAGGACTGGCGCGACACGCCCAAGCGGTGGTTGATCGAGGCGACGCGCGAATTGCTACCTGCCGAGATCTTCCAGCGGCGAAAGCGCGGCTTCACGACGCCTTGGAAGCGCTGGCTTCGTGCGATCGCCAGCCGTCATGGCGAGCACCTCCTCGACGGCGAGTTGGTCCGGACAGGCCTGCTGTCCGCGCAAGGTGCGCAGACGCTCCTGGATCCGATCGACGGGCTAGGAAGACCGCGCGTACTGGCGCTCCCCGCGATGGTCCTGGAAGAGTGGGCTCGTGGCATGGCGGAGAAGTCCAGAGCCTCGTCCAAACTGCGACGTCAGCTGCAGCAGTTCGTATGCACCGGGGGGCCGTCGAGCATCTCGGTGTGCATCTGCCGTTGCTCCCGATCAGGAACTCGCTCGCCGACACGCCGGGCTGGGGCACCG
>CAYMEB010000409.1:0-3356 GCA_964389095.1 uncultured Hyphomicrobiaceae bacterium | reverse complement strand
CGGCGGCATGTTCCTCGCCTTCGGCGTGGTCTGCGCAATTCTCGAGTCGCAGAAATCCGGCAAGGGACAGGTGATCGATGCGGCCATGGTCGATGGCGCCGCCTACCTCATGGCGATGATCTTCGGCATGCGATCCGCAGGCCGCTGGGCCGACGAGCGCGGCGTGAACATCCTCGATACGGGTGCGCCCTGGTACGACACCTACGAAACGAAAGACGGCAAATGGCTCGCGGTCGGTGCGATAGAGAAGAAGTTCTACGAGGAGCTGCTGCAGCATCTCGGGCTCGCAGGGCGCGACAATCTCCCTGGCCAGTTCGAGATCAAGCGATGGGGTGAGCTGCGGGCTGTTTTCGCGGAGACCATCAAGTCGCGCACCCGCGACGAGTGGGAAGCTGCCTTCGACGGGTCGGATGCCTGCGTTGCACCGATCCTGTCTCTGGACGAGGTGGCGGGCCATCCGCACATGGCTGCACGGCAGGTGCTCACCGAGATCGACGGTGTGCGCCAGCCGGCCCCGGCTCCGCGGTTCAGTCGTACCGTTGCGAAGATGGGGCGTCCGCCAGTCGCTCCGGGCACCGACGACGATGCCGTGCTTGAGGCGGCAGGATACACGACCGACGAGATCGCTGCGCTGAGGAAGTCCGGCACCATCGGCCGTTCCGGCGCCGCATAAATTCCATCGCGAGGACGAGACCCATGGATTTCACCTTCACTGCAGCACAAGAGGAGATCCGGACCGCGATCGAGCGCGTCATCGAGCGTTTCGATGCCACCTATTGGCTGAAGCGGGATGAGAGCGGAGAGTTTCCGCACGACTTCCACAAGGCGCTCGCCGTAGCGGGCTGGCTCGGCATCGCGATGCCGGAGGATTGCGGAGGTGCCGGATTGGGGATCACCGAGGCGGCGCTGATGATGCAGACGATTGCGCAATCGGGAGCGGGTTTCTCGGGGGCTTCGGCCATCCACATGAACATCTTCGGGCTCAATCCTCTCGTGGTGTTCGGAACCGCAGCACAGAAGACGACATATCTGCCGCCACTCATTCGCGGCGAGAACAAGGCCTGCTTCGCGGTCACGGAACCCAACGTCGGTATCGATACGACGAAGTTGAAGGTGCGCGCCGAGCGAAACGGCGATCGCTACATTGTGAGCGGGCAGAAGATCTGGATATCCACGGCGCAAGTCGCCAGTCATGTCTTGCTGCTGGCGCGCACCACTCCGCTCGACGCCGTTAAGTCGCCGACCGAGGGCTTGTCTCTGTTCTACACGCCGCTCGATCGCAAATTCGTGGAGGTCCGCGAAATCGACAAGATGGGGCGCGCGGCCGTCGACTCCAACCAGGTTTTCTTCGACAATCTTCCGGTGCCGGTTGCGGACCGGATCGGCGAGGAAGGCAAAGGCTTCCAGTACATCCTTCACGGCATGAATCCCGAGCGCATTCTCATCGCCGCCGAGGCGGTCGGGCTCGGCCGCGCCGCGCTGGCGCGGGCCGCGACATATGCCAGGGAGCGCGTGGTGTTCGGCCGTCCGATCGGTCAGAACCAGGGCATCCAGCATCCGCTCGCCAAGTGCTGGGCCGAACTCGAGGCCGCCAACCTGATGGCGTTCAAGGCGGCGACGCTCTACGATGCCGGACAGCCTTGCGGCGTGGAGGCGAACGCCGCCAAATACCTCGCGGCGGAAGCCTGCTTCCATGCGTGCGAGACGGCGGTGATGAGCCACGGCGGGATGGGCTACGCCAAGGAATTCCACGTCGAACGGTATCTGCGCGAGAGCTTCGTGGCGCGCATTACGCCGGTGTCGCGCGAACTGGTGCTCTCCTTCATCGCGGAGCGAGCGCTGGGAATGCCGAAATCGTATTGAGCAAGGCCGCCGGGCGTCCGGTGAAACGAATTGCGCCCGGGATCATTCGATCCCGGGCGCAGCATTGTCAGCTTATAGGAGCCGTGCTCAGAAGCCGAGGCCATCCTTGACGACGACCCAGCGGCCCTTCTGGACCTGCTGCACCGACGTAATCGTCGAGGCGAGGTGGTTCGTCTTCGAGAACTTGGTCGGAGGCGATCCGAAGATGTCCTGGAACACGTCGCCGCTCTCGAGGGCATCGAGCATCTTCTGACCTGTCAGATCCTTGCCCGCCAGCTTGGCGTAGTGGGCGAAGGTCATGATGACGTTGTAGCCGATGATCGCCTGAGAGTTCGCGGGCGCATTGAACTTCTTCGTGTAGTTTTCCACCCACTCCTTCACCTTGCCTTTGGCGGTGTCGGGATAGGGGATCTCGAAGCCGCCGGCAGAGTAGAGGCCTTCGACCACTTCCTTACCGAGAGCGGGGACCTCGAGCACGTTTACGGGCGTTGCGCCGAGGAACGTCACATTGTCCCAGCCGATCTTCTTGGCTTCAGCCATCACACCGATGGGCTCGCGGATGACCGCGCCGATCACGACGAGATCGCATCCGTCGGCCTTGAGCTTGGCTACCGGCGCGCTGAAGTCGGACGAACCGCGCTTGAAGGTGGTTTCACCCGCCGGCTTGATGTTCATCGCGGCGAGCTGCTGTGTGAAGCCGTCGAAGACGTTCTTGCCGTACTCGTCGTCCTGATAGACCACGCACGGCTTGGTGAACTTCTTCCACTCGATCATGTACTTCACGGCCGCCCGGGTGCTTTCCACGTAGGGCAGCAGGTTGTTGAACTTCAAGCGCTCCTGCGGCTTCGACGGATCGAACTTGTACGTAAATTCGGCCGCGGTCAGCGGGAACAACTGCAGGATGCCGGCGTCGAAGAGGATGTCTTGCGCCGCGATCACGGTCGGGGAGCCCATCGGGCCGACCATGGCGAAGATCTTATCGCGTTCGATCAGCTTCTGGCTCGCAAGCACCGCTTTCTTGGGGTCGTAGCCGGAATCCTCGACGATCAGCCGTAGTTTACGGCCATTGATGCCGCCAGCGGCATTGATCTCTTCGACGGCCATGTTCATGCCGTTCTGGACCGGGACGCCCCAGCCCTTGATCGGGCCGGACAGATCCTGGTGGCTGCCGAGGACGATCTCGGTGGCCGAGATGCCCTGGTTGGTGACCTTGGTCTGCGCGAAGGCACTGCCCGAGACTGCGATAACCGCAGCGAGCGAAGCGCCCACAAAGGTTGTTTTCTTCATCTTTCCTCCTCCTCAAGCGCGGATTGCACCGGTTCTCCCACGCCGCGCCATACCGGCATATTGCCCGAATTGGGCGGCCATTCAATCGGCTTCCCTCACGGTCAACATTTCCGATCGCAATGGCCGGCCGGTGAAGGCCGGCAAGTGCACAGCCTAAGGAACCTCTGAATAGCAGCTCCGCTCAGCAGGCGTGATGGCGATCGGCT
>CAYMEB010000408.1:0-3359 GCA_964389095.1 uncultured Hyphomicrobiaceae bacterium | reverse complement strand
CTTGATCGCCGGCAGGTCGTCGGCCTTGAGCTCCACCAGGTCGCCGTTCAGGGCCGAGTGGCCGCGATCTCCGAAGGCCTGCAGCACGGGCTCGGGCACCTCGGACAGCATCGTGTGGGCGATCAGCGCCGGCCAGTCGCCGTCGGCGAAGCCGGGCAGCAGATCGGCGTCGAACGGCCTGTCGCCGTCGGGCATGCGCGTGCCGTCGTCCCGCATGAGGCCCTGCAGGCGCGTGAGCTCGTCCGCGGGCATGAGGCGGCGGAAGTCAGCCCAGGTCTCGGACTGCTCGACCGCGTGGATGCAGGCGGAGAGCGTCTCGGCGGTGCGGGGCAGCGCGAGCAGGGGCTGGCCGTCGGCGTTGGGGGAGAGGTAGAGGGTGGGGGTGGACACTGTGGGACCGAAAGATTCCATGGTCTTCAATGTGTCGTGAGAATCAGGACACATCCCTGACACTTGTTCATGATCGCGCATCAGTGCAATGAAATTGCCTGTGATGTTGACAAGTTCGGTCCGCTGAAGCGTCGTTCCGAGTGTCATACGCTGGTAACTTAGTTCTGACTCGACCGGCTTCCTGGGCTCATGTCCGTGGGCGTTTCTGGAGGATTCAGGTATGGCATCAGATCGATTTCGCGAGCCTCGCAAAGATTGGAACACGTTTCTTTGGATTTGGAACGCTCAGTCAGGATTTGCATCGGGCAAGAGGCCTGACAAGGCTAACTTTGACAAGCTGTTTGTTCATTTCTTCAGCCGTCTATCAGCAGCGCAATCCGGTGTCCCTGAGATCCAGCCAGGTTCGGCTGACTGGGAAAAGCTGGTCGCGCAAGCGAAGGAAGTTGGCGTGGTGGGGGCGTTGGCGGAGCCCGTTCGATCGTTCGCACTCGGTCTACTTGGAGAGTGTGCAGGCGGTTGCGTCCTAGATCCGCTTGCGGGGGTGGACACGCCACTCTCGATTCTTGCCGACGATCGGAGTGTCGAGTGGCTTGCATTCGCCAAGTCCCAGAGTGCGATCGCGCTCGGGCAGCGGCGATGGCCGGCGTTTCAGTGGTATCAGCCGCCCGGCGAAGATCTCGCTGAAACCATCGGAGCCTGGAATCGCGCCTTCCGCGCGATCCTGACAGTTGGAACAGCATCATTGAGGGAACAGGAGGGGGTTGGTCCGAGTGGCGGTGCCAAGAGCGACGTCGCCGCAAAGCTCATTGCGTCGTGCGTCAAACGCCTGGAGGAAGGTGGGCGAGGGATCTTTCTGCTCACTCGCGAGCAGGTTCTCGGTGTGCGCTCTGTGGTGCGCTCGGCACTTGATATCGGTGTTCGGTTCGAAGGCCTCTTTGCTTTGCCAGCGAATGGTTGGCGCGAGGGGCCGGCTGCCGAGTACTGGCTCTGCTCGGCGCGAAGAGGAAGTGGCACACGGACATTCGTCGCGCAACTCGCGAGCGACCCGCGTTTCAACGAGCAGATCCTGAGCAACTTTCGGAATTCCCAGCCCGGCTCTTCGATTGACGCGGGTCGTTTCACCGATGCTGCCCGGTTTGAGGGCTTTCGTGCCCTCGAATTGCGAGAATTGCTGAAACCCTTTGAGCAGGCCGGCTACCGCTTGGAAGAATTGAAGGACCTGTGTGTCCCCGAGCATGGCGCCGAGGGTGCGGAGCTGAGTTGCGTGGAGCGTTCATGTGGCGACATTCTCGTTCCGAACCGTGCGTTTTCGTTGGTAAAGACAATCGGTCGTCTCGATTCGCCTGACGCGGCATGGACGAGTGCAGAGCGATTCAAGATCGATCCTGCCCGAGCGATGAGCATGGCGATTAAAGCGTTTCTAGAGGGGGACGTTGGCACTCTGGCCCGTGAGGTGGCGGCCGAACGTGCGGGGCTCGGCTTCGGTTCATTGCGTGAGATGCTGTGCGCAATCAGGATCCCTCTGCCGTCGCAGGAAGTACAGGAGGAACTGGTCGAGAGCCGATCTGTTCTGCAGGAGCTTGGCGAAGACCTAGAGACGCTTGGCAGGGACATGCAGCTGCTCGCTGAGCAAATTTACAGCGAGCCAATTGAAAGCGTTCGGGTGAGAAAGGAGCAGTTACGAGACAATCTTGAACAAATGGGATGGCACAGCGGAGAGCCCGTTCACCTGCGCGAGACGTGGTGGGCGGGGCTTCCGTATCCGATGGCCGCCATCGTCCGGAAGTGGCGCGCGAGGGCGCGCGAAGACAGTCGCGGTCAGCACGAGGATCTGCGCAACTTCTTCGAGGCCGCCGCGCAGTTTCATGCCTGTGTTCTTATCAGTGGCTTCAGTCGATCGGGGAATCTCGGGATCGAGGTGCGCGGAAAACTCGCGCGCGCGTTGGACGGCGTTGACCCGCACAGGATCTCATTCGGGACGTGGGTCGCCATCATTGAGTGCTTGGGCGCCGAAGTGCGAGCGATGCTTGGGAACGAGCATGAGCCATTGGAGGCTAGGCGTCTCATCCAGGACTGGTTCGCCGACTCGAAATGTCGCATCGCCCAGTTGTGCGCGAGCGTGGAACTCGTGAAAGTGCTGCATGATGCGCGAAAGTTGCGCAACGATGCCGCGCATCGCGGCGAGGTAGATGTTGACGCCTATCGCCGATGGAACGACGAGCTTGAAAGATTGCTCGACCGCTATCGTCACGCGATCGGGAAGGGCTGGCGGCAGGTCAGGCTTTTTGCCGCTGATTCGAGCAGCCGTGCTGGCAAGGTGCGAACAGTGGACATGCGACTGATGATGGGCAGTTCGCAGCACTTCATAAATGAGAAGTGCGAACTTGACTACGAACCCAGTCGCGACCGGCTCTATCTGTTGGCCGACGGCTCGAAGCGGCCGCTTGAGCTTGAGCCGATCGTGCGCCTGGTGCGAGGCGAATCGGGGCAATCCCCGATCTTCGCCTATCTGAATCGTGTGGAGCGAGGTTCTGACCCTCAGAGAAAATTGAGTTTCGTGTCATACGAATGCCCTTGGGAGCAGCAGGCGGTCATGCCTGACATCCTGCGGGTTTGGGAAGATTGGATTGATTGCTCCGGCCATCAGGGCAAGATCTTGGAGTGATCCACTTGGGCATTCGGGTAATGCGTGCGAAGGCAGGTTTGAACGCCGGGGGCTCCCGCGGTACGTGATGTTGAAGACGATCAACCGCGCGCTCGGAGCACGATTCGGAAGGAAGATCGCCATGGGAGAAGCATGAACGCGCACGGGCAGGCGCGGTATGCTTCATTTTCGTCGTGATTCAGGTGAAACGGGGGCCTGTCGTTCGCCCCGCGCGATTGGCCAGACTCTCCCATGCCCGACTTCTTCGACCTGACAGGGTCGCTCTCTTCGGTCCACCCCTTATGAGAGTTGGTGCATGGTAGTT
>CAYMEB010000407.1:0-3394 GCA_964389095.1 uncultured Hyphomicrobiaceae bacterium | reverse complement strand
GAAGTCGCTGGCGGGAGACATGCTCCGGCGCGAGATCGGCGAAGCGTTCGAGGCCGCTCTCGGGAGCGGCTGTCAGCTGGTCGTCAACGATCACTGGCGGGAGGCCATGAGCGTCGGGGCCGACTACGTTCACCTCGGCCAGGAGGACCTGGCCGATGCCGACGTCGCCGCCCTCAAGGCGAATGGAATTCGCCTCGGCATATCGACCCACGACCCCGAGGAACTCGCCGTAGCGCTCGCCGCCGAACCCGACTACGTGGCTTTGGGTCCGATCTACGCGACCACGACAAAGGCCGTCGCGGCGAAGCCCCAGGGTCTTGCTCCGCTGCGGAACTGGCGACAAAGGATCGGCACATTGCCTCTGGTCGCCATCGGGGGCATCACACTCGAAACTGCAGACGACGTGATCGCTGCCGGCGCCGACTCCGTGGCCGTGATTTCGGATGCTGCCGACGATGCCAGGGTGGCCCGATGGGTCGCCTGGGACGTCCGCCAACGCGGCCGTCGGCTGGGGGCATGAAACGTGGCCTACCGGTTGAAGCCGAGCGAAAAGCCGTCCACGGGTATGGCCCGGATCATCGCCGAGCAGATCGGGCAGTTCGGCGCGCCGCCCGCCGACGCGGACGGGCGCGCGATCTGGGTCCACGAAACGCGCAAGGGATTGAAGCGCTTGCGCGCCTTGCTGCGCCTGCTGCAGGTTTCGGCGCCGACATCCGAACTCGCGGCGAGCCAGCAGGCGCTGCGCGACCTCGGACGCCAACTCTCGGCGGAGCGTATCCGGACCGTCCTGCCGAAGACCTTGCAGAGCCTCGCCGAAGGCGCCGATGCCGACATCCGCAAAGCGATTGCCGGCGCACTCATCAGCCTCGAAGAAGAGCGTAACCTGGCGAAGGCAGAGCCCGCACCGAAGCACGGCGCCGGCCCGCACGTCATCGACAGCATTCACGCTTTCGCCGAGGCTGCATCATCACTGACAGCCGGCTGCACGATCAATTCCGTCATACGCGCCGCCGGAAAGACGTACGTGCGCGGCCGCCGCCGACTGGAAGCAGCTTACGACCAACCGGGACCGGAGACTTTCCACGAACTGCGCAAACAGGTTCAGCTCCACTGGCGCCACTGCCAGATCCTCAGCCGTGCCTGGCCAGAAGAAATGGCGCTGCGAACCGAGACAGCCCGCCGACTGTCTTCAATCCTGGGCCGGGAAAACGATCTCGCCGAAGCCTGCGAATGGCTGTCGAACCGTCGAGGCGGTGTCCTGCCGGCCAAGGCGAGCCGTGCACTCTTGGAGTTGGCCGGGCGAGAAAGAACGATCTGCCGGGAGACCGCGCGGCCCTTGGCGACCAGGCTCTACGCAGAGAAGCGGGATGCCTTGGAAAGCAGGCTCCAGGCCTACTGGGATGCGACGGACCACGACCGGCAAGCCCAGAGGAGCGAGACGCGAACAGACACACCTCAACGACACAGACGGCGGACACTCGCCAGCCGCACCCGACGCAAATAGGCATCGGGGCGCCGACACCCCGATTGCATGTGTCACAGAGAGCGGCCTCAGGCGGCCACGTTACCCTCTTGGCCCGGATCGCGCAGCACATACCCGCGCCCCCAGACCGTTTCGATGTAGTGCTTGCCGCCGGTCGCATGCTGCAGCTTCTTGCGCAGCTTGCAGATGAAGACGTCGATGATCTTCAATTCCGGCTCGTCCATGCCACCGTAGAGATGGTTGAGGAACATCTCTTTGGTCAGCGTCGTGCCTTTGCGCAGCGAGAGCAGCTCGAGCATCTGATACTCTTTACCGGTCAGGTGAACCCGCTGTCCGTTGACCTCGACCGTCTTGGTGTCGAGATTGACCCGCAGGTCGCCGGTTTCGATCACCGACTGAGCATGCCCCCTCGAGCGCCGCACGATCGCGTGAATACGGGCGACGAGTTCGTCCTTGTGGAAAGGCTTCGTCATGTAGTCATCCGCGCCGAAACCAAGGCCCCGCACCTTGTCTTCGATGCCGGCAAATCCCGACAGGATCAAGATCGGCGTCTGGACCTTCGACACGCGGAGAGTCTTCAAGACCTCGTATCCGCTCATGTCAGGCAGGTTCAGGTCGAGAAGAATAATGTCATAGTCATAGAGTTTTCCAAGATCCACACCTTCTTCCCCAAGATCAGTAGTGTAGATACTGAACCCTTCGGACTGAAGCATCAACTCGATGCTTTGTGCCGTGGCGCTGTCGTCTTCGATCAGAAGAACTCGCATGTCATTCCTCTCTTCTCAACAGCATTGCGGCCGTTTGCCCAAGACTGAAGAGAACGCCAACACTTCCCGGTCGATGAATTTTCAGGAAGCTAACCGGCACAGGTTAACAAATCCTAATTTTTTCTTGTCGTCTGAAGTTTTTTAACTCACTGCGGTCCGCAAAAAAGACATGCGGCTCCCCCACCGCGCCGGCACCCCGACACGGACGCAACCCAGGTTTTCGGCTTCGGCGGAACACCCCTTCGAGGGCCTCGGCAGGGGCCGCCGCATCGCACCGAACCCGCCGACAACGCGCGGCGGGAGGCCTGCTCAACGGTGTTAACTGATTTGCGACTCACCACCCAAGCGGAAAAAGGGCAAAAAGGAGGACGTCGGCATGCGCATGGAGCACTGCGTCGCAAGGCGTTGCTTTACCGCAACTTAAAAGGTCAATTGTAGAGTGGCGCAGTTGCTTTTTGTGGGTTCCCCGTTCGTCGGCTCGCCGTAGGGCGGTCAGATCCTGGGCTCTGCGCTCTGGCACGCTTCTTGTTGAGCGGGACGTGTGCGGTGGGGCACGGATCGTCGTGTTGTGTAGGTGAGTACGATGAAAGCTCGTGATTCGGCACTTCGTTTGAAGCGGTTCGAAGTGGCGGAGAAGGCCCGGAAGATCGAAGATCTGGGCGCAATGCTGCGAGAGTTCGACGGCATGGTCCACGATCTGGACCGGCAGATCACTGCCGAAGAAGACCGCACCGGCATCAAGGACCGCAGCCATTTCGCTTACTCGACGTTCGCGAAATCGGCGGCCCAGCGTCGCGACAACCTCGTTGCCTCGATTGCCGACCTCAAAGCACAGATGGAAGCAGCGACGCGGCTGCACGCCGAGGCCGTCGAGGAACTCGCTCGCATCGAGGGCTCCGAGCCGCGCGAGGCCGCCGATCGCGGCCGACCCAAACACGAACGAAACCTGGCTCAACTCTGAGCAATCGCGTCCCGCGACTGCAGTGACCCGTCCGCGGTCGACACCGCCGTGAAGAAGAGTCTATACGTGGCGCAGAGCCGTAGGAGCCCTGCCGCCTCTCGTGACGAGCCGCCAGACAGCACAGCGACCTTTGCGCGATGCCGGCCGCACTTCGGGCCGCGGGCGCACCTTTGCCATGGTCGC
>CAYMEB010000406.1:0-3436 GCA_964389095.1 uncultured Hyphomicrobiaceae bacterium | reverse complement strand
TTCGCCACCGGGCGAAGTCCCGAGAACGCGGCGGTTTGCGCCTCCACCGGTTTGCTCGAGGCGCTGAGTGCCGAGGAAGTGGCGGGCGTCATGGCGCACGAGCTGGCGCACATCAAGAACCGCGACACGCTGACCATGACCGTGGCCGCTTCCATCGGCGGCGCCATCTCGATGCTTGCTCAGTATCTGCAGTTCGGGGCGCTTTTCGGCGGCCGAGGCGGGGATCGGAGGAACTGGCTCGCGGTGCTGCTGGGCGCACTGGTCGCACCGTTCGCGGCGACCCTCGTGCAGATGGCGATCAGCCGGTCGCGCGAGTATCAGGCCGATCGTCTCGGCGCGATGATCTGCGGCAATCCGATGTGGCTCGCCTCCGCGCTGGCGCGCATCCACGAGATCGCATCCCGGACGGTCAACGAGACGGCGGAGCGCTATCCGGCCACCGCCCACATGTTCATCTTTAATCCTCTCACCGGGCGCGGCATCGACAATCTGTTCTCGACGCACCCCAACGTGGACAACCGCATAGCCGAGCTGGAAAAGCTCGCTGCGGAAATGGCGGCGGCGGAGCGCACGGGTGCACGTCCCTCCATCACGTCGGGAGCATCGTGGCTCGGCCGCGGCAGCCGGCGGAGTGGCGAGCGCTCACGCGGCCCCTGGGGTTGATCGCAAGTGTCGTTCTCGAGATCCGGCGGCTCGGCCAAAGCTGGAAAGCCCAGGGATGATCAGCATCGCGGAAAGGACCTGCCGGCCGGGCTCGCGGCCCGCCAGCTCGCCGCCCGTGCTGTTTCCGCGGCCGTGTCTCTTGGTCTCGCGATCGAGGCCGCCCTGGCGGAAGCCCAGGCGGCCCTGAAGGGTCCGCCGCTGGAAGCGCGCGACCGTAGTTTTGCCCGCCTGGTGACGACCGCCACCTTGCGGCGGCTCGGCACGATCGATCTCCTTCTCGCACGCTGTCTGGCCAAACCTCTGCCCGAAGATACTGGCGGCCTGCGATCGGTGCTGCGTACCGCGGTCGCCCAACTCGTGCTGCTCGAGACCGCGCCGCATGCCGCGATCGGCCAGGCGGTGGACCTCGTACGGCTCGACGCGCGCGCGCGTCGCTTCGACAAACTGACCAATGCGGTGCTGCGGCGTATCGCGCGGGAGGCCAGCGAGGTGCTGCCGACGCTCGATCCGGTGGCGCTGGAACTGCCGCCGGACATGCTCGAGAGCTGGTCCAGTGCCTATGGCCCAGCAGTCGCGCGAGAGATCGCCGCGGCTTCGCTCACGGAGGCCAGCCTCGACCTCTCGGTGAAGTCCGACGCCGCCGGCTGGGCGCTCGCGCTCGGCGGTGCGATGTTGCCGGGCGGAAGCGTCCGGCTTCCGCCCGGGAGCGGGCGGATCGAGGATCTCGCGGGCTACGGCGATGGCGCCTGGTGGGTGCAGGATGCTGCAGCCGCAGTTCCGGTGAAAGCGCTCGGCGACATGCGCGGCCTCAGCGTCGCCGATCTGTGTGCCGCGCCTGGCGGAAAGACTGCGCAACTCGCCTGTGCCGGCGCAGCGGTCACGGCCGTCGACCTGTCGGCGCGCCGACTGAAGCGCGTGGCCGAGAACCTCCGGCGGCTCGCGCTCGACGCCGATCTGGTCGAGGCGGACTTGCGCACGTGGATGCCCGGTCGGATGTTCGACGTCGTCGTGCTGGATGCGCCGTGCAGTGCGACGGGTACGATTCGCAGGCACCCCGACATACTGCGCCCGCGGACGAGACCCGATCTCGCAACTCTCGCGGCGCGTCAGGACGAGTTGATCTCAGCTGCGAGCCGGTGGGTCGCTGACGGGGGCCGTCTTCTCTATTGCACGTGCTCGCTCGAGCCGCAGGAATGCGAGGACGTGATCTCGCGGTTCCTGACGCGCGCGCGGGAGTTCTCCCTGGTTCCGCTTCATGCCGGGCCGCTCGGATTGCGGCCGGAGAGCGTGACCGCGGCCGGCATGCTGCGGACCCTGCCGCACCACGCATTTGCAAGCGACGACGCGCGAGCGCGCGGCATGGACGGATTCTTCGCCGCGCTGTTGCACAAGGCCTGATCCGTGCGGATCAGCGGAACCGGTAGGGCACTTCGAACGTCCGTTCCGAGTGGGAGAAGTCTTCGGGAGGGCTGGGAAAGTGCGCGCTGCGAACCGCCGACAGCGCCAGCCCATCGAGACGTTCGACGCCGCTGGTCTGAATGATCCGGGCCTCTTCGATGCGGCCATCGGCTCCGATCGTGAATGCCACCCGCGTTATGCCCGCGGCGCCTGTGCCTTTCGGCTTCGTGCGCCCCAGCTCGGTTGCAACGACTCTGGCGTAGGCTGCGACCGAGCCGCGATTTGCTTTTGCCCGCACCGGCCGGGATGGCTGCTGCGTGCTGGTCTCTGCCGTGGCAGACGCACCGCCGGCCTCAGCATGCGCCGGTTTCTGCGTCGCAACGCTCGTCTCCCGATCGGGGTTCGTGACCTCGTCGCGCCGCTCATCGTGCTTGGCGATCTGCTCGGGCGCAACTTCTGGAGCGATCTCGTCCACGGGCTCTGGCGCTGCGCGCTCCGGCTCACTCCGCGCGGGCGCTACTGGGGCCGCGACTTCCTCCGGCATCGGCTGCCCGTCGGCAGGAGCGACGCTGGCAGAAATCGATGCCGTCGTCAGCTGTGAGACCGCGACCGGGCGAGCTTCGAGCGCGCTGCCGTCGACAAGTTCGACGCTCACCACCTCGAGTTCCGTGCCACCACCGCCGACCGCCTGCTCCCGAGCGACAAGTACACACGCAAGGGCGGCCCCGTGCAGGACAAGCGAGATCGCGAGGAAGACCATTCCCGCTCCGGCGCGGCGCGGCGACGACGGCGGCGCGAGCGCCTCCGTCGTAGCCGCTGTCATGTCACCGCGCATCGTCAGCATCTTTCCGACAGTACGCTCACCCACCAATGCATTGACCGGCTCCGCCTCGTGCATTCTTCCGCGCTGGCGAGCCCGCGACCGTGTCAGGTGACAGCTCGCGGGCGACCGCACAAGCGAAAGATGCAACAATGTTACACATAGGCCGTATTCTCTGCCAATCGCACTAGAGACCCTTGCCACTCAAGGCATCACTGCATCTGTTATACCATAACATTTTGTGGAGGCGAGTATGCGAGCCAAACCGGTTCGCCCCGGCCGGACGTCCATCACCTGGGCTGCAGCGGCCGCAACGGCGGCGATCACGCTGCCGGGTCCTGCGGTCGCGCAAACCGTCCTTCCTGGCATCACCGTGACGACGCCGAGCCCGGTGACACGGAACACGCCACCGAGGTCTGGGGGTGGCACGGCCCAAGCCGGTGCCCCGTCCGCGGCTGCCCCGGCGCCAGCGCAATCCGGCGCCCAGCCCGCAGCCGGCGTTCAAACCTGTCCCCTTAGTTCCGGCACAATCGTCGTATAGCTGAATGTGGCCAA
>CAYMEB010000405.1:0-3454 GCA_964389095.1 uncultured Hyphomicrobiaceae bacterium | reverse complement strand
TTCCGCCTGTGCGGTGGGGTCGGGCTTGTCGTCCTCGAGTTCCTTCGCGAGGGCCTCGATCTCGCTCTGGCTGCCCGAGATGCCCGTCTCGATGAGGCGCGCGAGCTTGGGCGAAAGCACGGTACCGACCGAGCCGAGCTGTTCGTTGATGCGCTTCGTCTTGTCGATCAGCACCTTGAGCACGCGGTCGGTCGGGCGCTGCTTGAAGAAGAAGTAGTGGCAGTAGACGGCGGGCTGCGGCTGGAGCTTTCGGTCGATGCGGCCGTTGCGCTGCTCGAGGCGTGACGGATTCCACGGCACATCGAAGTGAAAGAGGTGATTGCAGTGCGCCTGCAGGTTGAGGCCCTCGCGAGCGGCGTCGGTGCAGACGAGGATGCGGACGGGGTGCTCGGACGGCGGGGTGTTAAAGGCGCGCTTGATGCGCTCGCGGTCTTCCTCGCTCGTGGGGCCGTGGAAGATCTCGATGCGCTTCTCGGCGTCGTCTGTGCCTTCGATCGCGTGGCGGAGCTGGTCGACGAGGTAGCGCTTCGTCGCGTCCCATTCCGTGAAGATGATGACGCGTGTGTCGGTCCAGGGCGCGTCGGTGCGCTCGGCGCGCGGTGCGCCTGCCTTGGCGCAGCAGTGTGCGCGAACCCATTCGAGCAGCCGCCTTGTCTTGCCATCCGCCGTGTAGCGGGCGGCTTCTGCGATATCGCGCATCTTGTCGAGGAGGGCGCGTTCGTCGCGGGCGATGTCTGCAAGCGCGGCGGCGCTGGCGGCGGCGTCGGGGGTTTCGGTGCTGAGCGCGGCGAACGCATCGCCCTCGGCGCGCAGCTGGTCGGCTTCGCTGCGGCTGGCGCGGGTTTCGTCGTCGGCGTCGGGCGCTGAACTAATCTCCTGCATGAGCGAGCCGGCGCGGGCTACGTTGACGGGTGCCGCCTTGCCTGCCCACACGCGCTCCATGCCTTCGCGGTGCTTCGCGAGCGTGGTAGCGAAGGCCTCGAACGACGAGAGCAGTCTCTGCTGGAGGCCCGAGATGACGATCATTGACTCCGCGGCCTTCTTCTTGCTGGCACCCTCGAATCGCTTGCGGCGGACGGCGCGGTACTGCTCGAGCAGCTGTGGCAGAACGATCTCGGGGGCCGTGTCAGCAACAGCGAGGTCTTCCTGCACGATCTCGCGCTTGGGGAAGGCATGGCCGATCTGTCGAAGGTCCTCCTTGAGGCGGCGCACGAGTACATCGTCGAGCTGCCCCTTGAGGACGGGAACGCCGGGGATGAAGCGCGACTCGTCGAGGATGTTGAGGAGCGCGCTGAAGGAGTTGGAGTGGCCGTTGTGGGGGGTGGCGGAGAGGAAGAGGCGGTGCTCGAAGCGCGGGGCGATGTCGCGGATCGCCGCGGTGATCTTCGAGTCGATCGCGTAGCGCGCACCCGATGAGGGTGCTGCATGGTGCGCCTCGTCGAGGATGAGCAGAGTGCCGGGCTTGATGTCGACGGCGCGGGTTCCCGTGATGGTGGTGGGGGCGCCCGAGGGGTTGTTGTCGAGCCACTTGATGAGCGGCGCGCGGTAGTTGTCGTCGATGAGAAGCCGCTGCGAGATCAGGAAGCGCGGGTGGGTTTCCCAGGGATTGACGGCAAAACCGCGCTCTTCGCGGATGCGGCGGACATACTCGCGGTCGAGGATCTCGAAGGTGAGGCCGAAGCGCTGCTCGAGCTCATCTTTCCACTGCACGATCATCGACGGTGGCGCGGCGACCACGATGTTGGTGATGCGGCGGCGAAGCAGAAGCTCGCGCGCGATGAGGCCCGCTTCGATCGTCTTGCCCAGGCCGACATCGTCGGCGATGAAGAGATTGACGCGCGGGAGGCGCAGCGCGAGGCGCAGCGGCTCGAGCTGGAACGGATCAATCTGGATACCCGCGCGGAAGGGCGCCTGGAAGAGCGAGGGGTCGGTGGCGGTGACGCAATTCCAGCGGACGGTGTTGAAGAAGGCGGCGAAGTGTCGCGGGGGGTCAAAGTCCTTCTTCGAATCACCGATCGACTTCCACGACTCCTCGTCAAGGATGCGGGCGTCGAACTCGAGCTCCCAGATGACCTCGGACTTGGAGCCCTGGTTGTCGTCGTCGACGCAGGCTAGGCTGACAATTGTCCCGCCTGTGGTCGTGGCAACCGCCTCGACGAGGTGGTTGCGCGTGCGGACGTGGACGATTTGCCCTGGTGTTGGGATGGTGGCAAGGTCAGAGCCCGGTGCTGCGGTTGGCGCCATCTTGATGTCTCGTCCTTTCTCCAACAGTCTGGCTGGTGTCTCATGGTAATCGTCGCGGCTGGCGCCAGTGAGTTCCGACTCAGTAAATCTCACGGCATCAGTTTGGTTTCATGACCTCTTGTCGAGAGGCAGCACTCTCTGACCCCGTGAATTGTGTCCGATCTGTGTCCACGGGGAATGCAGACCTCTTCGAATCAGTTGTGGCTGGCCAATGATCGAACCTTTCGAACGCTCGTTCCGAGTCGCGTGGGCGTTGATCTGCGCATGAACGTCTCGCAAGGTTGTTCGTTGAAGCCAAAGAGCGTTTGTGGGCTGGGCACTAGGTCCAGCCGTCTACCAACGGCAGCTGACTCGAAGGGGTAGAGCAACGAGGCTTCGGATTACCATTTGGTCATGCCGTGGGCGTTTTACGAACAACTAAACCACCGCCCCATCGCTGCGTGGCAGAGTGGTGGAGTTTCAAGGCGGCTGGATGTCGGCGCGCTGCTCCGGCTGTCTAGTAATGAAGCGGGTTTCCGCAGGGCTATCAGCCAGAGCGTCGTGTACGGGCCAGAGGCTGTGGGTCAGGCGCAACCAATTGAACCAAGATCGCTCGCCGCGCTCCAGGCGATTGAGGCAATTGTCACGCGGAGCGAACTTGTGCCGGTTGCGCCTGGTGTTGAGCGATGCATCTGCGATGAGCTTGCAGCCAAATTCGGAAACGATCAGCAAGCGCGATTCAGCGCCGAACAAACAATTTCTCTTGCAAAGCGTTGGTCCGCCAATCGTCGGGTACCTCCGACTGGTGCTCCACTCACAAAGTTTGATGATGAGCCGGACGGCTCAAATCTTGAGCGCCGAGTGTGGGAGTACCTGCAAACGAAATACGATGGCCGTTTGAGGGCATGGGTTCATCCGCAGCCGTCCTTCGGTTCGCTCTTGAGGGAAGTCGACGATAAGCGCGCAGACTTCGTGGTTTGCCCGCCGGGGCGCAAGCCTTTGGTTTGGGAGGTACACGGAAAGTTTGATCCGCATGATCGATACAAGAGCGCCCGACTGAAGGAGGCCGGATGGGAAGTGTTTGACCAGGTGGCCGGAGAGACATTGAAAGGCGCAGTTGATCGGAAAAGCAATTCAATTTTGCCTGTTGGCGAAGATTCGATCGCGGACTGGGAAAGCTTCCTCATCGATGCTGCTTGGGTTGCCTCTCAAGTCGAGCTGGTTCTGAGCT
>CAYMEB010000404.1:0-3467 GCA_964389095.1 uncultured Hyphomicrobiaceae bacterium | reverse complement strand
GAAATAGCCGGATTCGAACCTTATCCATGGCCTCGGATCGGGGGAGCAGGCCAGTGTTCATCGACGAGACCGGAGCGTCCACCAAGTTGGTGCGCCTCTGCGGCCGCTCCTCACGTGGCGAGCGCTGCGTTGCCGCGGTCCCGTATGTTCATTGGAAGACGACGACGTTCGTTGGCGGCCTCAGACTGTCGGAGATGAAGGCGCCGGTGGAGATCGACGGTTCCATGAATGACCCAGCCTTCCTCGCCTGAGTGGAGCAGGCGCTGGTGCCGACACTTTCGGCGGGCGACATCGTCGTGATGGAAAATCTGCCGACCCACAACCCCGCAGCCGTGCGTGCCTCGATCGAGCGTTGTGGGGCCGAGCTATGCTATCTGCCGCCCTACTCATCCGACCTCAATCCGATCGAGATGGCCTACTCCAAGCTGAAGGCGCTCCTGAAGAAGGCTGCAGCACGGACGGTTGACGCGCTCCGGTCGGCGATCGCCGATGCCCTCGATCAGATCAGCGGACAAGACTGCCTTGGCTTCTTCAAAACAGCCGGCTATGCTTCCATGTAAATAGAATCTGTTCTAAGATCTCTGGGGCATTGGGAACCGTCTACATTACGTCCGTGACGCACAGATGGACGAGCATCGCTGCCATCTGCACGCGGGTGCCAGCGCGCTGGCGGGCGCCCGCAACGCCGCTCTCGCCATCATTCATCGCCTGCGCCGGCCCAGCCGCGAAGTGCGCGAATACTTTCGCGAGGACCGCGCAGAAGCCATTGCCCTCGTCGGTCACAGGCCGGAGTCTTTTGAATGCCCCTTCCACCGCTGTGTCAGCATCTTGACTCCAGCTGCATCCAATGCGTACCCAAGTTGGTTCCCGAAGAATTGTAGGCGCTTGCTATGCAGGTAAATCATGGAATTCCTCAATAGTAGTGATTCGGTCTTGCTGCTGTGTGCCCATCCGGACGACGAGATCGGCTGCGGTGGCCTCGTCACCAAGCTGACGGAGAGTGGCCACCTCGTGCACTACGTATATTTCTCCGATTGCGCGGAGAGCACGCGGATGCTCGGCTTCGAGCCGGCACAGCTCGTCGACGAGTGCTACCAGAGCTGTGCTCAGTTGGGCATCAAGCGCGACAACATCCGCGGCTACGATATCCCGGTGCGGCACTTCCCGCAGCACCGCCAGAATATCCTCGAGACCCTGATCAAGCTCCGCCGTGAAATCAACCCGAGCCTCGTCCTCGTTGCGAGCCGCGACGATATCCACCAGGACCACGCCACGTTGACCAGCGAGGCACTGCGCGCGTTCAAGACCACCAACATCATCGGCTACGAGTTCCCCTGGAACCACATGCATTCCCATCTCGACATGCTCGTGCGGCTTGAGAGGCGGCACATCGACGCCAAGGTGCGGGCTTGGAGCTCCTACAAGACGCAAGCGGCCCGCTCCTATCACGGCGCACCGGTGTTGGAGGCGCTTGCCCGCGTTCGCGGTGTGCAGGCCAATACGGAGTTCGCGGAAAGCTACGAGGTCATGCGGATTTGCCTTTAGGCAGGTGCTGCTACCGCATCCCGCGATGGCTGAAGCATCTGCTGCGACCGGATTTGGCGAGAAGGACGGAAAGAGGAGTGACTCTTGGTTGCTTGTGTTCGTGACATCGCCGAATTCCTCGGCACCGCCGTGACCGCCACCCAAGGCGACATGAGCCGCATGCTGGTGGCAGCGCGGCCGATCGGCCAACCGGAGCGTGCCACGCTCAGCTATCTGAACCCGCGCTTTGCCGGAGTCGACAAGATCGCCATGGTTGTCGAAGGCATGGCCGTCATCTGCTCGGCCCAGCATGCGACCGCCCTGTCCGGCCTCGATGTCACCTGCTTGGTCTCGGAGCAGCCGCGGCTAACGTTCATGCGCGCGGTCCAGCGCTTTTTCTCGCGGCCGCGTCCACCGGCAGGCGTGCACCCACGTGCCATCGTCGAGGCGGGCGCCCAGGTAGATCCGACGGCCTCGATCGGCGCCAACTGCTATGTCGGCAGCGGCTGCGTCATCGGTGCACGAACCGTGCTCTTTCCCAACGTTACGCTGCTCGACAACGTGCGGATCGGCGCGGATGTGACGGTGAACAGCGGAACGGTCATCGGGGCAGACGGCTTCGGCTATGAGCGAAACGAGGACCACGCGCTCGAGAAGTTCCCGCATATCGGCGGCGTTGTGATCGAGGATGACGTGGAGATCGGATCCAACACCAGCATCGATCGCGGCACGCTGGGCGATACCACGATCAAGACCGGTGCCCGTATCGACAATCAGTGCCACATCTCGCACAACGTCGTCGTCGGCCGGCATACTGCGGTGATCGCGCAGAGCATGGTCGGTGGCAGCGTCGTGATCGGCGACTACGCGTGGCTGGCGCCGGCGGCGATCGTGATGAACCAGGCCAAGATCGGCGAGAGAACGACGGTTGGCCTCGGCGCCGTCGTGGTAAAGTCGGTTGACGACAATCAAACCGTCATGGGCTCACCGGCCGTCTCGGCGGATGAGTTCCGGCTGTATCGTGCCGCCATTAAGAAACTGATCAGCTAGCTCCGGCGCCGGTGCTACTTCACAAAAAGGCGAACTCCAACGCATGTGTGGGATCTGGGCTTCGCTTCATCCCGAAGCGACAAGGGCCGCAATCGACATCGTGACCCATCGTGGTCCGGATGGTGGCGGCTGGCGCACTTACCAGACGCCGGCCGGTGAGCTGGCGCTCGGCCATCGTCGTCTCGCCATCATCGCGACGGACAACTCCGGCCTGCAGCCGATGTCCTATGACAATGGTCGCTACTGGGTCGTGTTCAACGGCGAGATCTACAATTACCGCGAACTGCGTGCGGAGCTCAAGGACTACGGCCGCTCGTTCGCGACGTTGAGCGATACCGAGGTGCTGCTGGCCGCCTACGCGGAATGGGGTGAGAGCTGCCTGCAGAAGTTCAACGGCATGTTCGGGTTCGTGATCTACGATGTGGCCGAACGGCGTCTGTTCGTTGCGCGCGACCGTTTCGGCGTGAAGCCGGTCTATATCCTGGCGAACGAGCGTGGTCTCGCCATAGCATCCGAGATCAAGCAGCTGACGACGTTAAGCTCGTTCGCAGCGAAAGTGAACCTGCCACGGCTCCGCGACTTCTTCATGAGCGGGGTGATCGACCACACCAGCGAGACATTGTTTGCATCCGTTACGCAGCTGCGCGGCGG
Organism: uncultured Hyphomicrobiaceae bacterium; assembly: GCA_964389095.1. Taxonomy (GTDB): domain Bacteria; phylum Pseudomonadota; class Alphaproteobacteria; order Rhizobiales; family Hyphomicrobiaceae; genus JABFRJ01. The sequence goes on along the minus strand of CAYMEB010000404.1, from coordinate 242 downwards.
CGAATTCTTCTCGCTCGACCTCGATCGATGGAGCGTCGGCAAGCCGTTGCCGGTGAGACGCTGGCACGTCCTGCCGAATTCCGACACGGTGATGCCATCGCTTGACGAGGCCGTCGATCGCTTCGATTGGTTGATGCGCGATTCCGTGAAGTTGCGGCTGCGCGCGGACGTGCCGGTCGGCTCCTGCCTTTCGGGCGGCCTCGACAGCTCGACGATCGTCTGCCTTGCGCATCAGGCAAGCC
>CAYMEB010000403.1:0-3487 GCA_964389095.1 uncultured Hyphomicrobiaceae bacterium | reverse complement strand
TTCTGAGCGCGCCAGAGGGGGTGAAGGTCGATTCCTTCGCACCTTGCGAGCGGGGTGCCGATCAGAACGGCGTAGGAAGGACGGTCGCCTGTTCGGCTAATCAGGCGTCACGCGCGCGCCGCGAAGATCCCGTTGCCCTGGCGTCCGACGATCCAAAGCCCGTCACGGCATTCCACCACAGCAACCAGTCGAATCTCACCGCGCTCAGGGTTCCGATCTGGGATGGACCAATCGCCCTCAAAGATTGAGTCCGCAAAGCGCCCGGGGTTGCGTCGAAAGGCGACGAAGGCCTTCCGAGCCGCATCGTCAAGTTCCACCATGCGCGGCACGAAACTCCCAGATTGCCGATACCCTGACACGACTGGCTCCAGCACGGCGGGGGGCTGCGGCGGGTTCTTCCTTTGGGGCTTCTTGGAGGCGGGCATATGGCGTTCGAAGTATGGGGCGATTCGAAGGTCGAGAGCGAGTGGTTCAGAGACCTAGAGCCTCGATTGATGCGCAGCCGGGTCTATTCGATCGGTGATCGCACGACCAACCCTGCCCACATCGAGCAACTGATCTTATACGACCGGCCTGACATCATCCTTTGCCGAGATGGGGAGCCCATTCTGGTCCTCGAGAAGACTCGCGAGGTGCCTACGGGCCACAACATCGGGCAGCGACTGGGGAGGATTGTCCGTGCGCTCGAGTGCAAGACCCCGGCGGTTACGCTCCTCCCATTTCGAGCTCGAAAGCATGGGCTCCACACCGGCATATGCGAGATCAATGTCCGAGTGCTCCGCGCAGCGGTGAGAATGGGCGAGTTGCACTCGTTGCCGTGTCTGTTCCTCGGTTGGCCAGTCGATTCGCACGGAGAGTTGATCGGCGATGGCTCAAAGGCGCCCGGCCTCAAGAGCCTTGTGGCGCACTCTCTTGATGAGGGGCTCGGGCTCGCGGCGGCGCCTGTCGTGTCGGCCCTAAAGCAAATGCAAGATCACGCTCATTCGCTGGAAACCGCTCGCGCTCAATACAGGAAGCCCCCCGCCTCTGTCGCGATCGAGTCCGCACCAACTGCGGTTGGTAGGGCGGGGCACCGGCGAGTCTGCATTTACACGATCGAGATGACCCCGGCAGCATGCCGTCGCGAGGATCCGTACACGGGCATGCAGTTCCTGTACGACTATCTCTACTGCCGCAAGGGAACAGACGTGGCAGACAAGCAGGCAGCGCTGGTACTTCGCTTCCCGAAGCTGACGAAGAGGCAGTTCTTGGACGCAAATCCAAACGATCCGAAGCGAAAGAGTTCGCTTTGGTATGCAACAGCAAATGAGCTTTGGTTCTCCGATGGGAGGATCGTGCTCCGATGACGAAAGCTGACGAGGAGTTCGTCTTCCAGTCGATCCGCTTCGCACTAGAGGCATGCGGCTGGAGCATGCTCGCGGGACAGGCGGCGCGTGGCAGCACAGACCTTCCTGTCGTGCAGGCACGGCTGGGCTCGATGAAGGGGAGTAAGGGTGCGCTCAAGCCTGATCTTGTGGCCAGCAAGGACGGCTTCTTGCTCGTCCTTGAGTTGAAACCTGGCTTCAGCATCTCTGATGTGGAGAAATGTGACGAGTTGGCTGGCAGCCAGCCCTTGATCGAGAGTTTGCTTGTCGACCTTTCGTCGCGAAGGAAATGGCCTCGCGACATCTCGGGGCGACCCGCAAGGCCACGGCACTTTCTGACCGGTGTCGCCTATCAGGGCGAGGTACGGCAACTCGAGCGATCGGTGTGCTTCGCGCTGTCAGCGTCGGACCACCGATGGTCGACCTGCCTGCCGCGGGCGCTGATGTTGAGCGCCGATCTAGTCACTTCTTTGTCGATTTGAGCGCGCGGACGAGCGCCTTCCCCAGCGCTCGGGCCATCAGCGGGGGTACCGCGTTGCCTGTTTGCACCCGACCCTGTACCAGACCCCCCGCAAAGTCGACGTGATCCGGGATGCTCTGCATCCGAGCTCTTTCCCGGATGGTGAGTCCGCGAGCATCTGTCGGGTGACCGAACTGGAACTGCGGTCGGATCCCGCCGCTCACCTGAGTCGGACTCGGACGCTGCGGATGGAGGCGAATCCGCTGCTTAAACGCGGGGTACATCGGTTGCCCCGGCTTGGTGCCTCCGATGCGTTCGATCGTCTCGGGCGGATGATCGGGAGCGACATGATTCAACAGTACGCCGTTCGATTCGGCCCGCATCAACCGCTGGAAGTCGTTTTTGGGAGCACTCGCGTACTCCGTACTGGACTCGCCCGAAGCGAGTCGTGGAAGGTCGCTGATTGCCTCGCCGACGGAAATCCACGGAAGTCGGCCCTCTCCGTGCGTGCGCTCGACGGACTTAATCGGGGAAGCCTGGCCACGAACCCCCATGAAGATCATCCTGCGCCGAGTCTGCGGTACCCCGAAGTCAGCCGCGTTGAACACCTCTGCCTGGACGTCTGCGTCGATCGCGTCGGACAGGCCGGCGACGATGTTCTCGACGACTGTGCCGGCTCCCGCCGACCGAATCGAGGAGACATTCTCCGCAAGCACAGCGCGAGGCTTGAGTGCCTTGGCGAAGCGGACGAACTGCTCAAACAAACGGTTTCTAGGATCCTCGTCGTGTCGCTTCCGGTTGTTGAGGGAGAACCCTTGGCATGGGAATCCGCCAACCAGCACATCCACAGATCGCCCGTCGAGGAGTTCGAGAATCGTCTCGGGGTTCACGGCGCGTACATCGCCAAGGATCGCGGCTGCTCGTGGATGTGCGGATCGGTAAGTCTGTATCGCTGGCTCGAGCAGGTCGCAGCCGACTGCGCACACCATTCCGGCCATCTCGAGTCCAATCGAGGTGCCTCCGCAGCCACAGAACAACTCGACAGCGACCAGCCCCGACTTTGGCAGCGCCTTGCCCCGCTCAAACACGACCGGTTCGCCCTTCCAGACGTATCCGCTCTCCTCAACTGGCGACCCGCGAGCCCAAGGATTTGAATCCGCCTCGGGCAGTTCAGGTTCGAAGAGGGTGGGTTGCGTGCGCTTCATGATAGGTGTTTGTTAGGTTATCGAGTCGGCGTCGAGCCGTCAAGTTTCGAAGCTCGACATCACTCGAACTACCCAGAATCTGGGAGAGCGGTCGCCGGCACCTCCGACGATTGTGCGCGAGAGTTGAGCGCGCCGCAAGTGGTTCGCGAGCGACGGACGCGATGGGAGCGACAATTGCCGTGCCGAGCCTTGGTTGCCAGAGGAGCAATAGGGGCGATGCATGAAGGACGAACAGTGCGGTCGGCTGTCATCCGGGGCTAGGTCGCAGGTCTAGCAAGCGATGTCTGAGCCAATTCCTCCTGGCTCGCGCGCTCATCTGACTCCAAGTCCAAAGAACAGAAACCCATTCCAGTGCTTGCCCGTGATCGCCTTCGCGACCGCGCTGAGCGAGCGGTAGCGGTGCCTGCCGAGCATGAAGCCCTCGTCGGTGACGGTCACGCGGTAGTCGCGATCATCGA
>CAYMEB010000402.1:0-3488 GCA_964389095.1 uncultured Hyphomicrobiaceae bacterium | reverse complement strand
CCCGAGGACCACCGCCGCCTCGACGAGGCGAGCAAGGTCGAGCGCCCGTTCCCATGGGACTTCCTCGACTTCGTGCGCTCTGGCATCCAGAACGGCACCACGGTCAACGGCGTGAAGAGCGACCTCTGGCACCTCACGCCGAAGAGCGACGCCGAACGATTCTGATCCCGCTTGATGGCCCGGACGTCACGACAAACGTGCGGGGGCATAGACTCAGGTCGGTGAAGAATCTTCAGGTTCCATCCGTCTCGGTCATCATGGCAAAATCGGCAGCTGATGCGAATGTTCAGCTGGCCGCCGTCACCGAGGATGTCGTCGTTCTCGTCGCGCCGTCAAGCCATGTGCGTGGTTCGAGGTTGAGGGCGGGACGTGCACGCTGGCATGAGGGGGGGACGCTCGTGGCGTGGAGGCACGACCTTGTCGCGGTCTGCGGCATGGACGAGTCCATCGATGAACCTTCTCGCGCGATCGATGATCTTGCGGCTCGCCTGCAGGAGGATGGAGTTCGCGTGGATGGCGCACGGCCTGTCGAATGCAGGCGCGACACGCGCCCGGTCTCGCGGCTCAAGCCTGCACCACGATCCTGTCATGGCCCCAAGCGTTCAGTCGTCGACGCCGAGCACACCGAGGTGCGTCGGTACCTGTCCCCGATCGCCGAGGGGGCTTTCCTCGAGATCGGAGCGAATCAGCCGATCGTTCTTTCGCAGTCATACCACCTGCAATGCGTCGGCTGGAAGGGGGTTCTTGTGGAACCGATCCCCGCACTGGCGCAGCAGTTGCGAATCGAGCGAGCTCCCTGCGTGGTGGTGGAGGCGGTCTGCTCGAAGCCCGGGGCACCAGCGACGCTCAAGCTTCGCCTGACAGATGCCAGCGGTCACGCGACGCTCATGGACCGGTTCGCGGACCACTCTGATGTGCTCCGTTCGGAGATTGACGTGACTGTCTGCACAGCGGACAGCATCATCCAGAACGAGTTGCATGGCCGGGTCGACTTCATCTCCATAGACGTGGAGGGACACGAGGCGGACGTGCTTGCCGGACTCGATCTGCGGCGCTGGAGGCCACGATTGGTCCTGGTGGAAGACGACATGCAGTCGCTGCACACGAGCATGGCACTCTGGCGCAAGGGCTACCGCATGTTGCGGCGAACGCAGAACAACAACTGGTGGATTCCGGCCGACGCCCGTGACCGGATGAGCCTTCAAGAGCGATGGCGCATGCTCGGCAAGTTCCTGCGGATGCCTGTCCGAGCCCTGCGCGCGCGCGTGCCTCGACGTCGTCACTGACGGTTCAGGCCCCGAGCAATCCATGCGCGTGGAGCTGGATGCGCGCGACGCGCTCCCATCCGCGGTTCGCGGCTGGACTGGCGGGGCTTGGGTGAAGCACCGTGTGCACGGGAAGCCGCTCACCGAGCGCGCGTTTGGCGCAGGTGCTCGCGAACGCGCCTACGCCGATCACCATGCGCGGCTCGATCGTCGCCACGACCTGCTTGAGCGCGCGGTCGCATGCGGTCTCGATCGTGGCGCGTACGCGTGCAGGCAACTTGTCCGGCGTGACGTTCGCGCCGCTCGGTGCCGCGAAGGCGAGCGGGCACCAGTTCCACACGAAGCCCGCGCGGAAGAAGCGCGCGGCGGTGCCGAACTCCTCGCGCATGAGGCCCCAGAACCGTCGGCCGCTCACCTCGCTGCGCGTGCACGCGAAGCCGAGCACGGGCCGCTTCGGGTGCTGCTCGCGCGGAGCGCGCACGCCGCGATCGATGCCCAGGAAATCGCGCGCCGCCTCGACCTCGCCGAACGGCACGCCGGTCTGCACCATGCCGAACGGACCTGGGTTCATGCCGAGCAGCAGCGCCCTGGGCTTCGGTCTGGCCAGCGCCAGATACGAGGCGTGCGCTTCCCACGCATAGTCGAGCGGGTCGTAGACGCACGACACGCCAGATCCGGGTCGAACGGTCCGAAGATCTCGCGAGAGCTTCCGCGCGATGTGCGCGAGGCTTCCTTGAAGCGTCGACCGACTCATGCGTCGAGCCGCGCGCCTCGACGCTCTGGAAGGAACAGTCCACCGACCACGATCGTGACCGTCGCCACGACCATCGGATATGCCAGACCTGCGAGCGGTTGCCCGGTCCGCTCGACCATCCAGAGGCCGATGAACGGCACGAGCCCGCCGAAGACTCCGTTGCCGATGTGATAGGGGAGGCTCATGGAGGTGTAGCGGATCCGCACCGGAAAGAGTTCCACCAGGTACGCGGCGATCGGTCCGTACACCATCGTGACCCAGAGCACCTGCAGGAACACCAGCCATCCGAGCCTCCATGCGTCCGGTCCACCCTGTGCGAGCGCCGCCTCGGTCATCGCTCGGTAGATCGGGATCCAGGTCAGGACTGCGAGCAGGCAACCGAGTAGGATCAACGGCTTGCGCCCGATCCGGTCCGACAGGGCGCCGAACACCACGAAGAACGGCGTGGCACAGAGCAACGCCCCTGCGACGATCTGATTGGTGAGCACGTAGTCCAGCTTCAGTTGCGTCTGAAGGAAGTACAGCGCGTAAAACTGTCCCGTGTACCACACGACACCCTGACCCATGGTCGCGCCGAACAGCGCGAGCAGCACCAGACGCAGGTTCTCGCGATTGCCGAAGCTCTCCCGAATGGGATTCGCCGAGGTTCGACCCTGCGCCTTCATCTCGGCGAACACCGGCGACTCGGAGAGTCTGCGCCGAATCGCGTAGCTGAACATCACGAGCACGACCGAAGCGAGGAACGGGATCCGCCAGCCCCAGTCAGCGAAAGCCTGCTCGCCGAGACGGGATCGGCACAGCAGGATCACGCCAAGCGAGACGAAGAGTCCCAGCGTCGCCGTCGTCTGGATGAAGCTGGTGCAGAAGCCCCGTCGATGATCAGGAGCATGTTCGGCCACATAGGTGGCGGCACCGCCGTACTCACCTCCCAACGCGAGGCCCTGCAGCAGCCGGAGCACTACCAAGAGGATCGGCGCGATCACGCCGGCCTGTGCGTAGGTCGGAAGCAGCCCGATCGCCATGGTCGAGCCGCCCATGATCACAAGCGTGACGAGAAAGGCGTGCTTGCGGCCCACGATGTCGCCGACGCGTCCGAAGACGAGCGCCCCGAACGGACGCACGATGAATCCAGTCGCGAAGGTCGCGAGCGTGCCCAGCAGGGCGGCGAGTCCGTCACCCTTCGGAAAGAAGGCGCCCGCCAGCACCGTCGCCAGACTCCCGAAGATGTAGAAGTCGTACCACTCGATCAGCGTGCCGGCGCTCGAGGCGCCTATCACCGTCCAGATGCCCTGGCGCGAGGTGGCGCGTTCAGCCATGCGGTCGCCCGTCGGTCAGTCCCAGCGGAAGACGCCCTTGCGCCACGCGTAGATGTAGGCCACCACGCTCGTTCCGATGAAGAACAGGATGCGCCCCAGGAAGAGCAGCGCCTCGGGGCTGCGCGGCTCGAGCTGGGTGAAGGTGACCGCCCA
>CAYMEB010000401.1:0-3497 GCA_964389095.1 uncultured Hyphomicrobiaceae bacterium | reverse complement strand
CGCAGGTTCGCCGTCGCTCAGGCAACGCCGGCCTGAACTAAGGGGACAGGCATGCAAGCCATTGGCCCACCGCAACCCGACGTGCCGAGCCCGCCGGGACAAATGCTCGACTACGTCGACGCGATGCGGGGGGCGGCACCGACGCCCGCAGGCAAGCCCGCGCTGCAGGCCCCGACGGCAGCGCTCGCCGGCAGCCCGGCGCCCCAGACGTCACGCCACGGCATCGGCTATGGCGCCGCTCCAGCGGCAGGGGCGCGAGCCGAAGCCCCTGGCGGCGGTCTTCTCGCCCGTCTCGGACAGGTGGTGGTTGAGCCCTCTGCCGCGCCCAAGAAACCCGATACTGCTGTTCCCATGCCGATCCGGAAGCCGCGCACGCCGCTCTGGCGCCGGCTCACGTTCTTCGCGCGTCCCCCGTGGCGCGGACTGCTGTTCAAGTTCGGCGTGGGCGTCGCGGTCGCCAGTCTGGTCGTGAGCTATCAGGGACAACAGCGTAGCGAGAGCACTTCCCCGGCCTCTACCGTGACCGAGCCGATGTCGAGGCAGAGCATACCGAAGACCGCCATCGCCGCTCCACCTGTCCAACAGGTCGCTCCGCCGGCACCCGTGCAGCCCGCCCTCACGCAACTCTCCGGCGCCCGCGGCCCGGTTCTCGCCCTGAGCTTTCGGGCGCAGGGACGCCAGATCGTAGCGACATCGAGCGACGGGATGCTGAAGATCTGGGATGGCGAGGCAGCAACGCCATCCCGGAGCATCGCGCTCGGCCCGTCTCCGATCGCAGCTGCGCTGGCATCCGGCCAGGCCCTGACCGCGCAACACGACGGCACACTCATCATAACGGACACCGAGAAGGGCGACAGGATCGCGATCGCTCGGCGGGCACAGGCACAACTGACCGCCGCCGCATTCGGCGACGAGCCGGTCCTGACCGCGGCGGGTACTGCCGACGGACACGTCGTCGTCTGGGATCGTACGTCCCCGACCTCCACGATCGTCGAGAGCGAGGAAACACATACTGGCGCCGTGAGCGTCTTGAGGGTCGTGCCCGGTCGCGGACAGTTCGTGTCGGGGGGCGAGGACCGGACCGTCCGCTTGTGGTCGGCTGATCAAGCCTCGCTGGAGCGTACCTATCGCGGCCACGGCAGCCCGATATCGGCGCTCGAAGTGTCGCCGAGTGGGCGAACCCTCGCATCGGGCGCGGCCGACGGGCAGATCCGGATCTGGTCGACCTCGTCGTCGCGCACGCGGCGATCGATCCGTGCGCATTCTGGAAAAGTCGGTGCCCTGGCGTTCGCTCCGTCCGGAGACGTCCTCGCCTCGACCGGCGCCGACGCCACCGTCAAGGTCTGGGATCTGCGGCGCGGCCGGGCGATCACAACGCTCAGATTGCAGGCCGGGCCGGCGCGTGCGCTCGCCTTCTCTCCCGACGCCCGCAGGCTCGCCATCGCCGGCGACGATGGTATCGTGAGGCTGTGGGACCTCTCCGCGCTCAAGACCTCACGCGAGTGAGGTGTAGGGAAGTCCCGCAACGGTGAATACCTCATCGACGGGATCGACATGTCCAAGCCCAGTGCATCACGCTCGTTGAGCGGCGGTTCCGCTCCGCAGAAGGCGGCACGCGCACGACGACGCACCGACACGCAAATCGCGGAATTAAAGCTGCGTCTGCGCGAGATTTCCGACCTCTCTGGAGCCAGGTCCGTACTGGGCTGGGATCAGGCGACTTACATGCCACCCGGCGCGGCGGACCTGCGGGGCCGGCAGATGGCACTTCTGGGCCGGCTCGTGCACGATCGTCTGACCGATCCCGCCATCGGACGGCTGCTCGATGCGATCGAGGCAGACACCACCCGCATCGGCGACGACGAAATCCTGCGCGACTTGGTGACTGTGACGCGGCGCGATTGGGAAAGGGCCCGCCGTGTGCCGGCAGAGTTCGTCGTGCGATCGGCCGAGCACGGCTCCAGATCATATGCGGCCTGGGTATCGGCGCGGCCGGCCAACGACTTCGCAGCGACGATACCCTTCCTGGAAGAGACCGTGCGCCTGCGTCGCGAGCTGTCGCAGCTTCTCGGAGGCGGCGCAGAACTGATCGATCCGCTCGTCGAGCGCTCGGAACCGGGACTGAGCGCGCAAGAAACGCGCGCCTTGTTCAAGTCCTTGCGGCCTCCCCTGGTCGATCTCCTCAAGAAGGTGAGCGAACGACCCCGAGCGGAAAGTGCGCCCCTGCGCCAGCATTTTCCCGCCGAGCCACAGCTGGCCTTCGCGCTCGCGATGGCCGAGCGGTTCGGCTACGACCTCCGCCGCGGACGGCAGGACCGCTCCCCCCACCCGTTCTGCACCACCTTCGGTATCGACGATGTCCGCATCACGACCCGGGTTCGCGAAGACGACTTCAGCGAGACGTTGTACTCCACTCTGCACGAGACCGGACACGCGCTTTACGAGCAGGGCTGCGATCCTGAACTCGAGGGTACACCCCTCGCCGGGGGGGCCTCGGCGGGCGTTCACGAGAGCCAGTCGCGGCTGTGGGAGAACATCGTGGGTCGCAGTCGCGGCTTTGCCGTTTTCGCGATGCCGCTGCTCAAACGGGCCTTTCCACGACAGTTCGGACGGACGACCCTGGAGGCCTTCTACAAGGCGGTCAACATCGTCGAACGCTCGCTGATCCGCACGGATGCCGACGAACTGACCTACAATCTGCACGTCATGATCCGCTTCGATCTCGAGTGCGACCTGCTCGAAGGGCGGCTGGCGGTGGCCGATCTCCCCGATGCCTGGCACGCACGCTATTCCCAGGATCTTGGAGTCGCGCCGCCCGATCACAGCAGCGGCTGCCTTCAGGACGTTCACTGGTATGGCGGATATCTCGGCGGAGCCTTCCAGAGCTACACCATCGGCAACATCCTCTCCGCGCAGTTCTACTCGGCTGCCGTGGCAGCGCATCCCGAGATCCCGGCCAGGATCGAGCGCGGCGAGTTCGCTCCGCTGCATCGCTGGCTCGAGGCGAACGTCTACCGGCATGGACGTCGCTTCATGCCTCGCGACCTCGTGCACCGGGCAACCGGCCGAGCCATGTCGAGCGAGCCCTATCTCGCCTACCTTCGCGAGAAGTATGACAGTCAGTAAAGTTGCATATGTAACAACACGTTACCTGCAGCGGAACAAATAGAGGACTACTGAATAAATCGTTGACCGCTGTGCCGCCGTGTGACCCAAGTAGCCGACGCCGGACGGGTAGATCATGCCCACTACAACCGGTGGGAGTTGCCGGGTTTCGAGAGTTCAGTCATGCAGAAGCACAGCCAGCGTCGGGCCCTGCTCGACAGCATCGTCATCGACCACGGCCCGCAGGATCTGCTGTCGCGGGTGTTCCTACAGGGCGACAATGCCGCGCGGCGACGCGGTTTGACCCTGAGTTTCGAAAACCTCGAACGGGTTGCAGAGATCGTGCCCCAGGCGGTGGTGTAACTGGCCGGTCATGGGCTGAGCTCGATGAT
>CAYMEB010000400.1:0-3526 GCA_964389095.1 uncultured Hyphomicrobiaceae bacterium | reverse complement strand
GCCTTAGCTGCGGCGTGACGGCTCATCTGCTGGATTGAGATCCGTCGGAATCCACCGCACCGTGACACAAAGACCGGACGCCATGACCAGGGCAGCCAGCGCCCGCAGCCGACGAAGCAATGGCTGGGACGACGACCGCCCTTTCGAGACCGCACCGAGTGCAACTTGCGAGTCGCACAGCACCAAAAGACGTTTGTTGACCGACTGAGGCAACGACAGGACCCAGCGCACGGCGGTCAGGACCGCGCGCAGTTCCAAGACGTTGATATGCTCCTCATGGCGCCACTGGGACGACACGATCGTGCGCCAAGACGCTTCCGAAGTAAACCGGCGCAGGTCGTCGGCAGAGCCGGCCGCAAGGGCCGCCACTCCGCTTGGACCTCCGAACGCCGATCCTTGAACTTCGGCCGCCGAGACTAAGGCGCGGGGCGCCGCCGCAGCGACCACACCCATGCCCGTCTCAGACGCGTCCGTCGCAACCACGCGATCGACCCATGCCGCCGACGTCGACGCGTACAGCAGCGGCGCAAGCCCCATCACCATCTCGAGCTCGCGCCTGACCGTGGGCCACAAGGTAAACACACGCGTGCCAGCGCACTGGATGAACCGGTAGACGGCGCTGAACGCAGACAGAGCCGGCCGGCGGGCCAAGCTAGCCCACGTCCATCGACCGACAATGTGCGCCAAGTCCAGACCGGTGCACTCTCCGGCAGCCAGCAAGCCGCGCGTGTACTGGCAAAGGCGCTCGAGCTTTTCCGCACTCAGACCAATCGTGTGTTCGCGGCCGTCCACCTCCAGGCCGACCACGTCGACGCCCACACACGAAGGCCGCACCACCTTGCTCCGCTTGACCACAAAGCCGTTGCGCTCCGCCACGTCGATGTAGCGGTCTTGCGTCGCGCGCAAAGCTGAAGGGTCGTAGCCAAGCAGAGCCAGGTCGTCGACGTAGACCTGATGGCGCGTGCGATCAACGCGCAGGTCCGTCGAGCGAGAGATGCGGTCGGTCGGCGATAAGCCGACCTGAGTCGAGAGCAGATGCTCGTGCGCTCGTTGCGCCAACAGAACCGAATGCGACCAACCCATCGGCAAAGTGGCACAACAAGGATACACCATGACATCGGCACCGCAGAAGCGGTCCTCCAAGCCCAAGTCGCCAGCGCGAACCGGCGGCAGGCTGAAATAACGGCGCATCCATTCGGGGATTCGGATCCGGTGATAAAAGTTGTCTAAGTCGACCTTGGCCACGTACAGCGGCTTGCTCGGATCGGTCGCCAGAGCGGCCATCAAGTCCGGGGTCGGCAACTCGACGCGCTCGGGCTCGGCGAAAAGCTTGTTCGCGCTGCGGGCATCAATGATGAACCGAAGCATGCTCTCCGCCTTGTCCGTGCAAAACACACCGCACACAGCGGCCGGATCACAGGTAAAATCGACCATGCCGAGCGACTTGAGCCGGCGGACCAGCTTGGTCCACTCGACGCGCGAGCCGAAGAGCCGGCCTCGGCGGCCCGCGGTTGCAGCACCAGGCTGCGACGGACCGGGGGCGAGCACACGAGACGGGTCGGCGTACTTGGTCGCGAGGTCAGGCGGCAGGATCGATAGAAGGTCAACTGAGCCGGCAGAGTCCGGCAGCGAGACGCGGTCAGCCACAATGGGCTTCGCGGTCTGCGTTGAAGGTAGGCGCAGATAGTCGGTGACCGGGTCGGCCGTCGAGAGACGGCGCAATTCGGCCAAAATTTCGTCCTTCTCGTCGAAAAATGCAAGTGGATGATGATGCAAGTCGCCGCACTCGGACCCGGCAAGCGAGCCCCGGCGGCGAACATAGCGAGATGCTGCAGTGTAGATGTGCGCAAGCAGGCGGGCCTGCTTGGCTGAAGGAAGGAGTTGGTTGGCTTCATGACTGTTTTGAATACTAGAGCTAAACACATGCGGGGCAGTTAATAACGGGTGTTCACACGTGGCATAAGATGAATAAAGTAAATTAAGGGAGTTGATGATAAGGATCGCAATTTTGGTTACGGCCAGGGCACGCTTGTACCGCTGGACGCAACGACGGGAGCCGGACGACGGAGGCGAGGGAGGGCACAACGAAGGTAAAGGGAACAACAGTCCGGCCCCACCAGCGGCGCTCATTGGTCGCGCGCCGCCCCGGAAGGCGACGCGCCACCGTCGTTACCGCCGCCGCCGCCGCCGCGCTTCTTCCAGCCGCCGCCGGCGCCGCCACGACCACCGCGCCCCTGGCCGCCACCGCGGCCACCGCGCGCACCGCCGAACACCGCCGCCGCCGTTGGCTGCATGAGCTTCTGCAGCCGCGCCGCCTTGGCCAACTCGCGCTCCATGACCTCGGGCGGCAGGAGCGAGGCTCCGCCGAACGGCTGGACCGACATGGTCTCGGTCACGCCGTACTGCTTGGTCGCGTCGGCCAGCTGCAGCGCCGCCAGCCGGCGCATCAGCGTTTCCATGCCGTCCAACTCCGGGCTCACGCCGTCGGCCAACAGCAAGTCGACCGCGTGAGCCAAATTGGCCGCCTCGTGCTTGTTCCGGGCGTTGTTCCAGTCCACGTTGCGGAACCAAGCCCGAAACGAGCCATGCTGTCTCGCAGCGTCAAGGATATTGGATCCAAGACGCTTGGCCGGCGGCACCCCGCCAAGATCGGCGGCGCCGGCCCCGGCAATCCCGCCGTAACCGTCCGCGTCGTCGTCGTCATCATCCGGGTAGACCGGACTAGCAGCACGAGCCGGCGCGGCCGCCGCTGCGGTCAGGGGACCGCGACGAACGGCAGCCTTCGCCGACCCAGCCGACAAGGGAGGTTTCGATTCCTCGTCAAGCTTGGCCACCAAGTCCTTGGCCTCACCGGCGCCGGCCACCCCAGCAGAGGCGGCAGAGACGGTCGCCGTGCCGTCGCTCGAAAGCGCCGGCAAGCCAGCAATGTCCTTGCCCACGGAAATGATACGCGTGAGCTGCGCAATTTGGGCCTCAAGGGCGCCAAGACGCGCCGCCGTGTCATCGCCTGCGTTGACGGCTTTGGCCTTCACGTCCGCGACCACAGAGTCTCGATGCGACGAGACCGCCGCAGCCACAGAGGAAGAACCGCCGTGCCCGCGTGCCGCGCCCGCCGGGGAGGAGGATGATGCGGGGCGCGACGAAGACGGCGCGGGCAGCGAAGCCAGCGAACTGGTCTTCGCCTTAGCAGACTTGCTCGGCGATTGGGACATTGTCAGCTGTGACCACGGAAGAGCGGAGAACGAGATCGCGAAAGAAACGGCGAGAAAAGCCCACGGGAAGCTCCAGAAAACGCACTCGAAGTTATAAGTCAGAATCCAAAAGCCAAGTCCGAATGTCGATTCGAAATTGGTATTCAGAATTCAAAGACCAGCCGATTGACTACCAGGTGACCGATGACGTAGGCAGTGACGTCACCGATGACGTAGGCAGTGACGTGACCGATGACGTAGGCGATGACGTGACCGATGACGTAGGCAGTGACGTCACCGATGACGTAGGCAGTGACGTCAGCGATGATGTAGGC
>CAYMEB010000399.1:0-3545 GCA_964389095.1 uncultured Hyphomicrobiaceae bacterium | reverse complement strand
CTCGCAACTGGGACGGACAGACTGGGAGTTTTGATCGTGCGGCGGGGCAGCTGCAGAGAGTGGAGTTGCTTGGTCGTGTTATCCGCGATGCCGTTGCTTGGCTGGTGATCGACGAAAGGGATAAACAGAATCCGGGGTTTTACTTTCTTGGTCGTGATGAGGGTATGACTTTCGTAACTGAAAGCCCAATTTTCAATCCGCGGGGACTCGCCGTGGTGCGAGTATTCAGGGAGCGCGAAGAGAGCTCGCAAACTTGGCGTTTGGTTTACGAAGAAGCTCCGCTCGATGGGGTGATCCTACGGCGAGCTTCCCAGATTCTGCCTTTTCAGCACAGACTAGTAGTGCTGCAGGGGTTGCGTAGCCTCGATTTCCAATATTTTGGTTGGGACTCGTTGGCCGCCCGTGTCGGCAACGATGAGCAGAACCCAGGTGGCCCGCAGTGGTTCACTGAGTTTGACGGTATACGGCGACAGCAGCAGCCCAGCAAAATTGCTTTGCGATTGGATCAGGCCAATGTGTCGTTTGACTTAGCAGAGCGCGATGAAGTGATTTTCGGTCGCGCTATGAGCACCGAATGAAATGAGGCGTGATGCGGGTGTGGCCTTGGTTCTGGTCCTTGCGGTGACAGGCGTGCTCGCGCTGTTGATACTGCAAATAGCGCTCACATCGCGATCGCAAATCGCTCAGACTCAAGTATTGGTCGATCGCGCGGAGGCGACCTTGCGCTTACAGTCTCGGGAGACCGCCTTGTTGTACTCGATGCTTACTCGCGAACGCAATGCCGACCCGCGGCAGGTGGCCGGCGACAACCCGTATGCCCAGGCATGGAATTTCCGCGGTGAGCCTTTCTTGGTTGATGGTGCCGATATTCGTTTGCAGGACGTTGGCGGGCTTTTTCCAATGCCTTCGCCGGGGTCCGGCCCTCGTGATTTCGCCGCATTGCTGGCTGCGTTGCGCTTTGACCCTGACCGGGCAGAAAAAATCTCCAGATCGCTGGTGGAGGCCTTGCTACAACCTAGACCTCTCCCGCTGCAGTCCATGGAGGAACTCGCTGCGATTGCTGGGCTCACATCCAAAGAGATCGATCTCATTGAACGCGTGGCTACCCTTTACCCTGTGGCGACAACGAATTTCCAGACTGCCCCTGACGCGGTTCTTGCTGTTAAATATTCAGGGGTGACTTTGGAGGGTCTGCTGGCTGCTCGGCGTGAGGGTGCGCTTGATGGTGGTCGGGTCCGAGACATCATCGGTGAAAACTTGGACGATATGACTACAACCTCTTTGGTAGGCCCGGGTTTCAAGATCGACGTGTCGATCGAATTTCGCGGCGTCAAACTGCGCCGCGAATCAGTATGGACAATTCGGCCTACAAATGATCTCGCGCCACTCCAACTCTGGAGTTGTCGAGATCTCGCTGCGAACTCGGACGTCGTCGAAGGTGCTCAACCGTGATCTCGCCCCTAACAGAAAAATTGAAGATTGCGATCGGAGGGTTTCGGCAAAGATTTTTGTCGCGCGTGATATGGTTAACCAACGAGCGACGAAACTTGAATGCAGATGTCACCGACGAATACGCGATCGTTGCGGTGATTGGGCGCGAACACTATTCCGAGCGCCGAAAAAAGTATCCTATTGCGAGTCGCACGGATCTTGCACGGATTGTAGCTTTGGAGATCGGGGAACGGCGAGGGGTTTTCGCCCGTATAGGCCCCTTCGTGGATAACGCTCGGGAAGTTCAGTTCTATGAAGTTTCGCGCGTGCTGCTGGCGGCGCCACCACGTGCGTTGATCTGGGTTCCCGAGTCGGTAGTGTTGTCCGTGGCTTTGACAGATTCCGATGTCGCAACGGTCTGCCGAGGAGACTTTTGTTATTACCTGTCGCGTAGAGGGCTCAATCAGTTGCGTGGTGGTGGGATTGTGTCACCCATCCTCTTCAGAATGGCTGCCGGCATCCCGATTAATGGCGTGGACCACGAGTTTACGGACGATGTGATTCTTGCCTCACTGCCCACTTTGTTGACCAAACTGCAGCCGAGTGACTGGGTCACTTTTCGTAGCCCAGAGCTAGACGCGGCAGCGAGTGAATTATGGGCGCCACTGACCACCGCCATCGCTGCTCTCTCACTAGTATACCTGTTGGTGATTTCGGCTTATTTGTCCGGCGGTATTGCATTACGGAAATATCAGATCGAGCGGCTGGGTCCCGAGGTGACTCCGTTGCTCGACGCCCAGCGCAAGATCGATTCTTTGGTGGTAGAGCGAACTGCGATGAACCGGGTCGTCGACTCCAAACTCGCCGCGTGGCCGATGTGGGAGGTCGCCGCAGAGGTGTGGGCAGGCGGTGGGGCAATTACCAATTTGTCGTTTCGATCAGGCGATGTACTGATTTATGGTACGGCGCCGTCAGCGATCAAAATTCTGGAACGTGTCGCGGCGAGAAAAGATGTTGCTTGGGCTCGCTTTGATGACGGCACTCGACAAGCTGCTGGTGACGAACGTTTTGTCATTCGTTTGCGATTCGTTGGGGGTACCTCAGGTGAGCGGTGAGCGCCGTCGATTTTTGGTTGGTTTGCTGCTCGCTTTGCTGGCGATCAAGTTCGTGGTGCTGCCTTGGGTCGAATCTCAAGGCGATGCTCGAGAGCAGCTAGACATTCTGACCCAAAGACTCGACCGCTCGACCGGCGTGGTACTGAATCGCCGAGCCATCACGGCTTCGCTATCGGCTCTCGAAAAAGCCAATACCTCCGATCGCGGACGGTTTCCCGAGTCGGCGAACGTTGAGAGCTTTCGTCTCGAGGCGCAGCAGCGAGTCACTTCGATCGTTCAATCTCAAACGCTGCAGCTTGAAGCGTTTGACTGGGTTCTTGAAGAGTTGCCGCGCGAAAGCAATCTCGGCTTCGTTCGCGGTCGTATGACGGTTCGTGGCGACATGCGTGCGGTGGCCTCTTTGCTCGGAACGATGGAGG
Source organism: uncultured Hyphomicrobiaceae bacterium (assembly GCA_964389095.1). Classification (GTDB taxonomy): domain Bacteria; phylum Pseudomonadota; class Alphaproteobacteria; order Rhizobiales; family Hyphomicrobiaceae; genus JABFRJ01. The sequence continues at coordinate 580 of CAYMEB010000399.1, read as the reverse complement.
GAGAACTTCCGAACATGGTGGTCCGTGAAGTGTCCTACAACATGGAGAGCCCCGCGCTTGGGCCGCATGGTCACCGGGCCATCATGACTCAAGTTGCCGACTTTTATTTCAGAGCAAAGGTACCCCGATGAAGGCGTTGCTCGACATCCTGTTCGAGACGACTAAGCGGAACAAGCGCCTTTTCATTTGGGTGATTGGCGTCCTGACAATCTTTTTTTCGCTCCACTTCTCGTTTCGAGTGTTCGTATCTCGAGATGACGAATTACGTCAATTTTCAGCGCCCGAGGTGCGCCCTTTGGCCACAAGCGTGGGGATCGAGGCCATTAGGGCTAGGCTCGATGTGGCTTTGCCTGCGCCGCCCTCTCCTCAGGAGGTCGCGGCAGCACAGCCACGCGAGATCGCGCTACAGGGTGTGTTCGTCTCAAAGAGGCGGCGGATCGCGGCTCTGGTTCTTCTTCCTCAGGGAGAAAAACCGTTAGAGCGGAAAAATCTTGAGGTGGGGGGTGAGATTGATGGGTGGACCGTCGAGGTGGTGGCGGCAACCACGGTGACCCTCAAAAAGGGATCGGAAACCCAGGAA
>CAYMEB010000398.1:0-3552 GCA_964389095.1 uncultured Hyphomicrobiaceae bacterium | reverse complement strand
AAGCTTCTTTTTCGGCCCCCTTTTTTGGCTTGCGCGCGCGAGGGCGTTGCCCGTCGGCGTGGCGGCGTGTCACTTTGGCGGCGTTGGTCAACTTCCCGAGGGTCTGATGTCCGCTGCGCTGCCCAGGAATGCCCGTGCCGTCATCGTCGGAGGCGGGATCGCCGGTTGCTCCGTCGCTTACCATCTCGCGAAGCTCGGCTGGCGCGACGTCGTGCTGCTCGAGCAGGGGCGGCTGTCCGGAGGCACGACCTGGCACGCGGCCGGGCTGGTCGGTCAGCTTCGAGGGCACAGTTCGCTGACCCGCCTGATCCGCTATTCGACGGAGCTCTATGCCTCGCTCGAGGCCGAGACCGGCCAGGCCACCGGCTGGAAGCGGTGCGGCTCGCTGACGGTGGCACGGACGCCGGAGCGCATGGTGCTGTTGCGTCGCGTGGCTGCGTCCGCGCGGGCGCAGGGGGTCGCTTGCGAATTGCTGACCCCGGCTCAAGCCGGCGAGAAATACCCTGTGATGCGAACCGACGACCTCGTCGGCGCGGCGTGGCTGCCGGGCGACGGGAAGGCCAATCCGGCGGACATCACCCAGGCGCTCTCCAAGGGCGCGCGGGCCAGGGGCGTCAAGATCTTCGAACAGACGAAGGTCACCGGTCTCGATGTCCGCGATGGCCGGATCCGGGGCGTGATCACGGCCCAGGGCGCTATCGATGCCGAAATCGTCGTCCTCGCCGGCGGCATGTGGTCGCGCGCGCTCGCAGGATCAGTGGGCGTGCCGGTACCCCTGCACGCGTGCGAGCACATGTACATCGTGACCGACCGGATCGCGGGCGTGAACCCCGACCTGCCGTGCCTGCGCGATCCCGATGGCTACATCTACTTCAAAGAAGAGGTCGGCGGTTTGCTCATGGGCGGCTTCGAGCCCAAGGCGAAGCCCTGGGGCATGAGCGGCATCCCGGAACCCTTCGAGTTCCAGTTGCTCGAGGACGACTGGGATCAGTTCGAGATCCTGATGAAGAACGCGATCATGCGGGTCCCTGCGCTGGAGACCGCGCCGGTCAAGCAGTTCGTGAACGGACCGGAGAGCTTCACCGCCGACAACAACTACGTTCTCGGCGAAGCTCCCGGAGTCCGCAGTCTTTTCGTGCTCGGCGGCTTCAATTCCATGGGCATCGCGTCATCGGGCGGGGCCGGCATGGCACTGGCCGAATGGATCGACAAGGGTGAGCCACAGATGGACCTGTGGCCCGTCGATATTCGACGCTTCGGGACGTTCAACATCAATCCTGTATGGCTCAAGGAGCGTGTCAGTGAGGTGCTGGGGCTCCACTACATGATGCCGTGGCCGAACCGCGAACTCGAGACCGCGCGCCCCTTCCGCCGCTCGGCTCTTTACGATCGTCTGGACGCCAAGGGCGCGATGTGGGGCTCCAAGATGGGCTGGGAGCGCCCCAACGTGTTCGCACCCAAAGGCGCGCGGCGCGAGATCGTCTACGGCTGGAACCGGCAGAACTGGTTCGACTGGCATGTCGCGGAGCAGAAGGCTGCGCGAGAGGGCGTCGCGCTGTTCGACATGTCGTCGTTCGCGAAGTTCCTGGTCCAGGGCGAGGATGCGGAAAGCGAACTGAACCGCTTGTGCGCGAACGACGTCGCCGTGGCGCCGGGGCACACTGTCTACACTGGCATGCTGAACTCGCGTGGCGGCTACGAGAGCGACCTTACCGTCGCCCGCCTGTCGCGCACCGAGTTCCTGGTGGTCACTGGCACCGGGCAAGCCGTCCGCGATGCGGAGTGGATCAGGCGCAATCTTCGCAGTGGCGCACATGTCACGCTGACCGACGTGACCGCGGCATACGCGGTTCTGGCGGTGATGGGGCCCCGCTCGCGGCAGCTGCTGGAGCGGGTCACACGTTCGAAGCTCGACAATGATGCATTTCCGTTCGGCGCGATCCGCAGCATCGAAGTCGGACACGCAACCGTTCTTGCGAGCCGCCGCACCTACGTCGGCGAGCTGGGATGGGAACTCTACGTTCCCGTCGAGTTCGCGGCCGGCGCCTACGACACGTTGCATGCAGCGGGCGCCGAGCTGGGGCTGGCCGATGCCGGATACTATGCGCTCGAGGGGCTCCGGCTGGAGAAGGGCTATCGCGCATGGGGTCGCGAGTTGACGCCCGACGTCAACCCCTACGAGGCAGGGCTCGGATTCGCCATCCGTCTTTCCAAGTCGGGCGACTTCGTGGGCAAGGCGGCCGCTGCGGCGGCTCGCGCCCGGCCACCTCAGCGGCGGGTGATCTCCCTCGTCGCGAAGGCGGCCGACGCGCCTATGGCCTGGGGCGGCGAACTGGTGACGATCGATGGCAAGGCCGTCGGCGAGGTGACGTCTGCCGGCTTCGGCGCCATGCTCGGACGGGTCGTGATGCTCGGCTTGGTGAGCAGCGAAGGTGCCACAGTAGACGACGCCTGGCTGGCCAGCCGATCGGTCGCGGTCGACGTGGCCGGAACTTCGATCCCCGTCGTGGCAAGCCTCAAGGCGCCCTACGACCCGGCCGGCGCACGGCTGAAGGGGTGAACGCGGAACTGGCGATCGGGAGCGGCGGCACAGCCTCGGCCGGGTGCCGCAAGGTTGCCTCCGGCGGCAGAACCGTCGGGGCGTCGGCGACCAGCCTCGCCGTCGGCCGGTTGGCCGAGGGCCGTACTGCGAACACCATCAGCTTGCCGTAGGCGATCGGCGGGCTCCAGCCGTCCGTGGAGTCGTGGAGCCTCAGATTGGAGCCGGCAAAGCTCACGACGATCTCGCGCGCCGGCTCTGCGCCGACCTCGTGCACCGTACAGCGGACCTCCGTCGCGAGGACGAGCCCGTCCGGCAGGTCGGACGCGTCGACCGGTGCGGCCAGCGCGCCGATCGCGAACGGATGCCGCGGTTGCGGGCGGAGCGAGTAATGGGTGACGCGGCCGTCCCCGCGAGGCGCCCAGGCGGCGTCGAACTGCCGCTGCGCCAAGACGACCGCGCCGATGCTTTCGGGGTCGGAGGCATCCGCACAGGGCCGCGGCAGCGCGCCGGCAACGTGCGGTGAGCAGGTCGCGCCGGCCGCGAACGCCAGCAGCGCGAGTGTGCGAAGGCGGGATGCAGACTTCCACATGACCGGCCTCGTAGGTTAACGGTCGAGCGAACGCGACCGCCGGTTCGCCCTATAGTTAACGGCTGCGCCTGCGGGTCGGACTGTGCAAACCGTCCGACATGACCTTTGGCAGTGCTGATTGCAGGTGTCGGTTCGCGGTCGAGGTGAGCGGCCTGGAGCAGCAGCGAAGCCGGCGGGCTCATGATAGGCTCTTGCCCGGCCGGAGCAGACGCGGAACGAGGGAACCGAGGGAACGATGACCGAAACGACTGTCGCCATTGCCGGTCTCGGCGCCATCGGCCTGCGGGTGGCTCAGGCCATCGATGCCGGTCGATTGCCGGGCCTGAAACTCGCCGCCGTGTCGGCCCGGGATGTCGAGAAGGCCCGGGGCAAACTCGCCGGCTTGCGTACGATGCCCCCGATCCTCGCCTTGGGGCGGCTG
>CAYMEB010000397.1:0-3582 GCA_964389095.1 uncultured Hyphomicrobiaceae bacterium | reverse complement strand
GCCAGTCGTAGAACTGCCAGGTGGCGTTGCCGCCCGGGTCATAGGAGACGGACAGCTCGTCACGGGCCGTGTAGTAGTAGGTGCTGGTCACCCACGTGCCTGAGGCGTTAGGCCGAGAGACGAAGCGGGTGCGGCCGCGGATGTCGAACCAGGTGTTGGACTGTGCCCCGCTGGAAGGTTGGACGTTTTGGACCCACCCGAAGCTTGGTGACATCCACCAGCTCGTCGTAGTGATCCAACGCTGCGTCCCGGCGGCCCAGAACGAATCGGTAGCGAGGCGTCCGAGGGCATCGTAGGTGAATCGGTTCTCCGGTCGATTGGCCGAGTTGGCCCACAACCCAACGCCGGCGTTCGCGGCGGGGTCGTGCATGGCCAGGGACTGTGAGGCCTTTCGGCCGACGTCGTCGAAGCGGGTTTCGGTAACGATTCGCCCGCCAGCTGGCGAGGGCGTCTGTGTCTCGCGCGGACGCCCGAAGCCGTCGAAGAGCTGCCAGGACTCGACGTAGAGGTCAGGTCCGGCCTGGAACTTCCGCCGTGTCTGGACCCTCGGGGTGTTGACGCCGTCAGCTTGGTAGGCGAACTGGTAGGAGCCGGCTCCGGTCTCGGCCGGGAGGTTGACGCCGGTGATGCGTCCGATGTGGTCGTAGATGTAGCCGGTGACCTTGTTTCGGGGGTCGTAGGTGGCGTTCGGAACGCCCCGGCCGGGTTCGACGTCGACTTTGGAGGTGTGCCCGAGCGGGTTGGTGAAGGTGATCTGGGCTGGGAACTTCGTCGCCGGTGTGTACGTGATCGTGGACGTCTTCGACCTGGGGTTGGTGATGGTGATGGGTCGCCCGTACGCGTCGTAGCTGGTGGTCGTCTGAAGGCTGGCGGTCAGCGTCGTGAAGCGCCTGACCTTGGTCACGTTGCCCTTGGTCGGAGCTGACGTGTTGGCTTGCCCGTCGTAGTCGTACTCGGTGCGGGAGGCGCCCTGGTCGGCCACGGCACAGCCGGTCCCCCAGGTGTGGACTGCTCTTGGCCTGTCGATGATCCAGGCGGTCAAGTTGGGTTGGATGTCGGTGCGGGTGCAGGTGGCGATGACCGACATGTTCGGATCGCCGGGCAGCACGTGCTCGGTGAGCTGGCCTCGAGTGTCGTGAACCATGGACTCAGTCCAGGTGTTGATCCCGCCTGCTCCCGCCGAGGTTGCCCGGTGGGTGACGCTCAGAGGCCGGACGATGCGGGCGTTGGATGCGCCGGCCGGGACGGTGACGGCCCACGGGAGGTTCGAGACGACCGTATAGGTGGTGCGTGTCCCGATGAACGTGGCTGCGGTGCCGTCTTGTTGTTGCTCCTCGAGCGTTTGGCCGGCGAGCCAGTCGTCGTCATCGAGGGTACTGGTACCATCGAGGTAGGTCACCGCTGGGACGGTCGGGCCAGTGCCGTTGCCGTCGACTGTGCCTTTGAGGCCCCGGAAGAACCGGTACCGGGTGCGTTGGGGGTTGGTGCTGCCCCAGCCGGTCCACACGGTGGTGGTGGCGTAGCCACGGTAGACGCTCCAGCGGCGCGCGTCGGGGTGGACCATGTAGTCGTTGTCGAACCGCCAGCCCGCACCGCCTTCGTAGAGGTACTTGGTGGTCACCGACGGCGACAGCCCGACGGTGTCGATGTTGACGACGCGGTCGACGAGGTACTTGTTGAACACGCCGGAGTAGTTGTCCGTGTACCACGTGACCCCGTACTGCAGGAAGCAGTCCAGGGTATTGAGGTGCCAGTTCGCGTTCGGTTGGATGTTGGCGCAGGAGTTGGCCTGCCCGTAGAAGACTTGGGTCTTGCCACCGAGCTCGTTGACAATGGTGTCGAGGCGGTAGGCAGCCGATGGCGGCACGTTCGGGTGCCAGGTGTCGGCACGGTTGTTGAGCAGCGAGTGGTTCGACGAGAGCGAGACCGCGGGCATCGTCAAGGAGGTGCCGTCGGGCTTCCAGCCGGACCTCTGAATGTGAGTGAGGAACAAGCGAGCGATGCCCATCCCCGAGCTGTAGGGGAAGCTGTGCACCAAGGCGACCGAGTCGACGGGCACGTAGAGCCCGGTAGTTGCTGACCGGAAATGGGTGATGATGTTGACCAGGCGATGCGTCGAGAAGAACGTCGGAGTGACGTTCGATGAGCACGACGACGCGGTGCAGTTCATCGTCAGATCGAGCGGCACGTCGTTGTAGTTCATGCTCGTCGGACCTGGAGCGACGCACGAGGCGTTGAGTGCAGCGCATCGGTACTGCCAGTTGAAGCTGATGACGGCCTGGTCCTGTGCCTGCGCAACAGCGTTCTGCCCGTAGAAGAGGTACTCGAGTCGACCATCTCGTGTGTAGGGCAGGGTGAAGGAGGTGAACGTCGTCGGGTTCGATCCGTTGTTGTAGGTGAACCGGTACCAGAAGGTGTCTTCCTGGTACGTGTAGCGCATCTGGTTGTTGTTGGTGTCCGTGACCAGATCCAGGTTCCAGCGCCAGCCGTGCTGCTTGAAGCTGGCATCGGCCAAGGTCCCAGCCGTGTGGCACGTCCCTGTACCCCAGCAGGGCTTGCCGTTCTGCTGGCCGACAGGGACGGTCCACGTCGAGTCGTTGTTCCACCCGAACCGGTACTGCGTCCCGTCGGGCGTGGTGACGATCCAGTACTCGCCAGCCGCCTTGCCCCCGGCCGCCTCATCGCCGTTGCTCGCACCGAAGAGCTGCTGGACCCGCCAGGCCGGGTCATCCTTGAGCCGCCAGATCCTGTTGTTCAAGTCGACCAACACCAGCGGCGAAGACCGTCCGTTGAGCACGATCGTGGCGTTCGGTGCGTGGTGGCACAGCGAACCCGGATATCCGTTCACCTGTCCCGGGTTCCCACCAGTCGCCCAGTCGACGGACTGCTTGTCACAGTCCCAGTAACGGCGCTCGATGTAAGCCTCGCTGCTCAGCGACCAACCCAGCCCGATCGGCGAGCCCTGCGAGTTGTTCGACAGCGTCAAGGCATCAACGGACTGCGACGAGTAAGTCAAGGTCACATCCGGTGACGCCCCACCCACCGACGGCGGCACCGGAACCTTGTAGGACCACGAGAAGTTCCCCGTGTTGGCATTCACCGACCACGGACCCGCCGCCGACAACGACGACGCCAAGAAGCTGCCGTTCGGCCCGACCGGCGCCCCAGCCATCCCGTACACCCACGACGACCCGGAACCGGCCTGGAAGGTGACCCGGAACCGATCCCAGCCACCATCACCCAACAGCTCACCCCACCAGTTCTCGCGATCCTCGGTGATCTCGGACGACTCGGCCGCTTGAGCGGCGACCGGAGCCGACGTTGTCGACGTGCTCGCGGCTGCCGGGACCGACGACGGCGTCGTGGTGCTGGAAGCCGCCACCGTTGTCGCGCTCACCGTCGTGGTGGCGGAGCTCGGCACGGTGGTCGTCACCGCCACCGTGGTCGACGTAACACCCGGCGTCGCCGGCCGACCCGGATCACGGCCACCGAGATCCACCTCAGCAACCGCCATACCGGTCGCCTCGTCGAACTCGGTCGGCAACCACTCAGGCGTCGCGCACGCCGGCACCTCCGGCGTGG